>CAYWJR010000004.1:0-52321 GCA_964458615.1 uncultured Alphaproteobacteria bacterium | reverse complement strand
CGAACAGGTTCCTTTAACTTTTTTAGATCTTGATTAGATGGTGGGCGCTGACGGGATCGAACCGCCGACCCTCTCGGTGTAAACGAGATGCTCTCCCAGCTGAGCTAAGCGCCCTAATTCTTAACCTGCCTATTAAAACAAGAGTTTGCTTTTTAATGATTATTGGATCTAAAATCAAGCCCTAAGTTTGGCGTCTTTTTGCCCTAAAAAGTCCTTATTTTCCAATCATTCTATCGATCTTCGTGATCCGCATTTATCAAAGGAATATATTTATGCACAATGAAAATACCAGCTATGGCCTTTATTTTTTGGGGCTGTGTATCGCGATCGGTTTAATTTTCTCGAGCTTTTTGGGCGCTCAGGCGATTCGCGACATGCGGCAGCAAACTATTTCCGTCAAAGGCGTCGCCGAACGCAACGTAACATCCGACCGCGCATCTTGGGATGTTATGGTACAAACCCAAAGCAAGACATTGCCCGAAGGTTACGCAAAAATTCAAAGTGACGTCGAAAAAGTACGCGCGTATTTAATCGCCAACCAAATCGACGAGAAATCCATCGAATTGCTGCCGATTTACAAATCCAATTTGATGCAATTCACCGCCCAAGGCCGCGAAACCAGCGTGATCGACGCATACCGTTTGAATCAAGGCATACGCGTGGAATCGTCCGATGTACCGCAGATACAAAAATTGCAGCAACAGATAAATTCGCTTTTGGCGGAAGGTATCGACATAACATCCCATCCATCGCAATATTATTATTCCGATCTGGAATCATTGAAAGTCGAAATGTTATCCGAAGCCACCAAAAACGCCATGCAACGCGCGGCGGAAATGGCCAACAATACCGGTAATAAAATCGGCGGCATACGCAGCGCGCGCCAAGGCGTATTCCAAATAACCAATCCATCGTCGAACGATGTATCCGATTACGGTTACAACGATAGCACAAGTGTTCAAAAGCGGGTACGCGCCATCGTATCGATCGATTTTTCGGTGAAGAATTAATTTATACAATTTAAAGTTAAAAAAAGGCCGGCTTTGTAAGGCCGGCCTTTTGAATCTTTATTTTATCAATCAAGCAACAGCGTCTTTCAAACCTTTGCCGGATTTGAATTTTGGCTGTTTGCGGGCTTTGATTTGGATTGTGGCGCCGGTGCGCGGATTGCGCCCTGTGGTTGCGGCGCGTTTGGTGATGTAAAACTTGCCGAACGGAGTCAAGTTTACGTCGTCATTGCTTTTCAGCGCTTTGGTGATTACGTCGCTGCAAACTTCCCAGAATCTTTGGCACTCCGCCTTGGACAGTCCGGATTTCTTTGCAACCGCTTCGATAAATTCGCCTTTGTTCATGGTCATCCTCTTAAGATGGGGGTTGGGATTGTTTCAACCTGATCGTGCGCGGGATGAAGTAAAGTCCCGAATAAATCAGGATCTATTGCGATTAGAAGCCTGTTTATAAAAGCGGTCAAGCCCACAAATTACGGATTCGCAACGGTTTGCGGCGATTCCGGTGGATAAATAAATTCATGTTGAATGCGTAAAATATAGGTTTTTGCGCGACCAGGAACATGTACAACCGCTGGTAACTATTGATAAACAAAAGAAAAAGCCGCCATTTAAAATGGCGGCTTTGTTCCAATAAACGCTTTAAAACCTTAATGCGTCATATTTTTTAGTGCGCCAGCGCGCCGCCGGAATCGTCGGTCGCCTCGGTTTTTTTGGCCGATGCCGGTTCGATAACGTCTTCCGGCCATTCAATTGCGCTGACCGGACGAATCAAAGCGTGCTTTAACACTTCGTCGGCCGTGGACACCGGAATGATTTCCAATGATTTTTTTACGTTGTCCGGAATTTCGGCCAGATCTTTTTCATTTTCTTGGGGAATCAAAACGGTCTTGATTCCACCGCGATGCGCCGCCAACAATTTTTCTTTCAATCCGCCGATAGCCAGCACCCTGCCCCGCAAAGTAATTTCGCCGGTCATGGCAATGTCTTTGCGGATTGGAATGCCTGTCAGAACGGAAACAATCGACGTGCACATGGCGATACCCGCCGATGGGCCGTCTTTTGGCGTCGCGCCTTCGGGAACGTGAATGTGAATATCGCGTTTTTCGAACAATGGCGGTTTAATGCCAAATGCCAGCGCCTTGGACCGGACGAACGACGCGGCAGCTTGCACCGATTCTTGCATGACATCGCCCAGTTTGCCGGTGATCTGCATTTTGCCTTTGCCTGGCACAACCACGGCTTCGATCGACAATAAATCGCCGCCCACCTCGGTCCATGCCAAACCGGTTGTAACGCCGACCTGGTCTTCGGTTTCGACTTCGCCGTAACGGTATTTGCGGACGCCCAGGAATTTTTCTAAATTCTTGGATTCGATGACAACATTTGTGCTGCCTTCGATCATGATTTCTTTGACCACTTTGCGCGACAAAGTCATGATTTCGCGTTCCAAATTCCGCACGCCCGATTCACGGGTGTAATACCGGATCAAATCTGTCAACGCAGAATTTTCGATTTTGATTTCCGCGTCTTTTAAACCGTTTTCTTTGATCGATTTCGGGATCAAATGGCGGCGCGCGATTTCCATTTTCTCGTCTTCGGTATATCCAGGAATGCGGATAATTTCCATCCGGTCCAACAACGGTTGCGACATGCGCAATGTGTTGGCGGTTGTGACGAACATAACGTCGGATAAATCGTAATCGACTTCTAGATAATGGTCGGCAAAGGTGCTGTTTTGTTCCGGATCCAGCACTTCTAACAATGCGGCTGCCGGATCGCCACGCCAATCCGATCCCATTTTGTCGATTTCATCGAGCAAGAATAACGGATTCGACGATTTCGCCTTTTTCATGCCTTGGATCACTTTTCCAGGCATAGAACCAATATAGGTGCGGCGGTGGCCGCGTACTTCGGCTTCATCCCGAACGCCGCCAAGCGACATACGCACGAAATTGCGCCCTGTTGCCTTGGCCATCGATTTGCCGAGCGAAGTTTTACCCACGCCAGGAGGACCCACCAGACACAAAATAGGGCCACGGATTTTTTTGGTGCGCGATTGCACCGCCAAATGTTCGACGATGCGTTCTTTTACTTTTTCCAATCCATAATGATCGGTGTCCAGAACGGATTTCGCGCCCTTTAGATCAGTTTTAATGCGGGACGGTTTTTTCCATGGAATCGACAACATCCAATCCAGATAATTGCGCACCACCGTGGCTTCGGCGGACATTGGCGACATGGTTTTCAATTTTTTGATTTCGGCCAGGCATTTTTCCTTCGCCTCTTTGCTTAGGCGGGTTTTTTGGATGCGCTGTTCCAATTCTTGCACCTCGTTGGTGCCGTCTTCGGATTCGCCCAGTTCCTTTTGAATTGCCTTTAATTGTTCGTTTAAATAATACTCGCGCTGCGTTTTTTCCATTTGCTTTTTAACGCGGCTGCGGATTTTTTTGTCCATTTGCAGAACGCCGATTTCGGCTTCCATGTATGCGAACACTTTTTCCAGGCGCTTGGACACGTCGATCGTTTCCAGCAAATCCTGTTTTTCCGCGATCTTCAGACCGAATTGCGTTTCGGCGTTTTTGACCGGCAAATGCGATGCGATCGAATCGGCCAGTTTGCTGGCGCCGTCGATTTGATTGATCGAAACCAATACTTCGGGTGGAATTTTTTTATTCAATTTGACGTAGTTTTCAAATTGGGTCGACACGGCGCGCGACAACGCCTCGGTTTCGTTTTGATCCGGAATTTCGTCTTTGATCGCTTCGATTTTCGCCTGATAAAAATTAGGGTGTTCGATATATTCCAAAACCTTGGCGCGGTAAACGCCTTCGACCAACACCTTGACCGTGTTATCGGGCAATTTCAACATTTGCAAAATCGTGCCGACCGTGCCGATTTTATAAATTTCGTCAGTTTTCGGATCGTCTTGATCTTTGTTGATTTGGGTGGCCAACAAAATTTGTTTGTCATCCAGCATGACTTCTTCGAGCGCGTTGACCGATTTCAGCCTGCCGACGAACAACGGGACAATCATGTGCGGAAACACCACAATGTCGCGCAATGGCAAAACGGGGATTAATCGGTTACGGTTTGATTCGGTCATTACACCCTCTTTTTTATGTGGCACTTCATACGGCGTTAAGTCGTATGGCGTTCAGTAATAGGCGCGAATTGCGCTTGTTCATCAATATAGATTAAATCCAGCGAAAATCTAGCTAGCTGCCGCTGCGCTGTCTTTTTTCTTATCGCCATAAATATAGATAGGCTGGCCTTTGGTTTCAACCACCTCGCGGTTGATAACCACTTCATTGACATCCGTCATGCCAGGCAAATTATACATTGTTTCCAGCAAGATGGATTCCATGATAGTACGCAGCCCGCGCGCGCCGGTATTGCGTTTAATCGCTTTTTCGGCAATCGCCTTAAGCGCGTCTTCCTGGAAGGTTAATTTGACGCCTTCCATATCGAACAAACGGCCATATTGTTTGCACAAGGCGTTTTTCGGACGGGTCAAGATTTCGATCAATGCATCCACATTCAAATCTTCGAGTGTGGCGATAACCGGCAAACGGCCGATAAATTCCGGAATCAATCCGTATTTCAACAAATCTTCCGGTTCCAGTTCGCGCAAGATCGCGCCGGCACGGCGATCGTCCGGGCCGCGCACTTCAGCGCCGAATCCGATTCCAGTGCCCTTGCCGCGTGTCGAAATAATTTTTTCGATGCCAGCAAACGCGCCGCCGCAAATGAATAGAATATTTGTCGTATCGACTTGCAAAAATTCTTGTTGCGGATGTTTCCGGCCACCTTGCGGTGGAACGGATGCCGTTGTGCCTTCCATCAATTTCAACAATGCCTGCTGCACACCTTCGCCAGATACGTCGCGGGTGATGGACGGATTGTCGGATTTACGCGAAATTTTGTCGATCTCGTCGATATACACGATGCCTTTTTGCGTACGCTCGACATTGTAATCGGCGGCTTGCAACAATCGCAGAATAATATTTTCGACGTCTTCGCCGACATAACCGGCTTCGGTCAATGTGGTGGCATCGGCCATGGTGAACGGAACATCCAAAATGCGCGCCAATGTTTGCGCCAGCAATGTTTTACCCGAACCGGTTGGACCGATCAGCAAAATGTTGGATTTGTTGATTTCGATATCCGCGCTTTTTGCTGCGGCGGAAAGACGTTTGTAATGGTTATGCACCGCGACCGACAAAACTTTTTTCGCGAAATCCTGGCCGATAACATAATCGTCCAAGATTTTGCGGATTTCGATCGGGGTTGGAATGGCGTCGCCCGATTTCACCAGGGCGGTTTTGCTTTCTTCGCGGATAATATCGACGCATAATTCGACGCATTCGTCGCAAATAAACACCGTTGGTCCCGCAATCAATTTGCGAACTTCGTGTTGCGATTTGCCGCAAAACGAGCAGTACAGAGTATTTTTGCTATCGCCGCTGGTTTTATTCATGGACTTTTTATACGCTCGACGCGCTCCCTGATGGGGTTGGGCGAAACATAAGGGTGTTGATTCCCCTTAATATCAGCATCGCCCCGTAAGGTTAATATTCTATGTATAGCATAGCGGTTGGGGCAGAGTTTCCGCGCTATTTCCTTTCTTATATGCGCACAAAAATTATCCATAGTCACCCGATTGGCACAGAAGCCACAAACGTCACGGACAATATCACAGTTATTGGGTATGTATCCGCGATGGCGGCGCGAAATAATGCGCTGCAATAATTTTATCGCGGCGATAGTTTCACATTCGGAATCTTTGCTTGTTTCCAAAGATAAAGAAATTGGTTTTTATAGGCTTCAGCCATGCTGGCATTGCGGATTACAATCGCCCTGCAAGGTTTTTGCCATAAATAAAAAGCGATCTTGTCTCCATAAACCTGCCAATTCAATGGCCCCAGACTGTTACGTGGAAGCCAGCGATATACTTTTGGCCGAGAGATAAAATTGTTATTGCCTTCGGGCGTAATAATCCGTTCGTCTATATTTTTTTCCCGAACGAATTGCTGATAGGCCTTATCGGCATCGCTGGCATGTTCTGTAATCTTGCCATCATCCCAGGAATAAATATAAATAAAGCCTCCATCATGCAGAGCATCAAATATATCGTGCGTTGCATCGTCGATAAATCGTTTGCCTTTGAATTCCCGAAACTCAAATGCCTCGCCACGTAGCTTTACACCCGGCCCTTCGGTAAATTCCACCCCGCCACGCTCCAATGCTTGCGCGATCAACTCCATGGTGTTTTGCCGCGGACTGGCGGATCGGCGTTCGATATTATTAAGCGCGGTTAGGGATAGGCCCGTGGCATTGGCTAAATCTTTTTGCGTCCATTCCAATAAACCGCGTCCGGCCTTGATTTGTTCAATCGTAATACTGGTCATAAGATTTATTCTATACCCCATAACTTAATAAAAAATCAAGTTAACTATAAATAATACAAATTTGTCTGTGTCTGATGTGGAAATATCCATATCCTACCGCTATGCAATGGATTACCGACCCGCGCCATATACAAAACCGATCCCATAAATATCTCGATATTATGGGGATGGTGTGGATTACGTTTTTGATTGTTGCAACACTAACCGCCGGAAAAACATTCGATATTGGTCCGTTCAGTTTTAGTGTCGCGGTACTATGTTATCCAATCACGTATATTTTTGCGGATATTTTCACCGAGGTTTACGGCTATAAAAAAACCCGGCGAATTGTGTGGACCGGCTTCTTTTGCCTGATTGCCGCGACTGCAATTCCTTATGTTTATGCGCAAGTACCGCCCAGCCCGTCTTATCCAGACGAAGCGGCATTTAAAACCATTTTTCAATCAAGTCCGGTATTGGGCCTTGCGGTGGTATTGTGTTTTTTTGCGGGTGAATTCACCAATTCCTATGTATTAGCAAAGATGAAAATTTTTCAGCATGGCCGTTTTATGTCTTTGCGACTAATCGCCTCCACTCTTGCCGGGCAAACCGCCGATAATGTGGTTTTTTATTCGGTGGCCTGGGCGCTGGGTGGATTTTATGTTCTGCAACAATTGCCGAACCTTATTTTCTCGACCGTTGTATTTTGTACGGCTTGGGAATGTTTGGCAGCACCGATCACCTGCCGTGTCATTCAGACATTAAAGCAAGCCGAAGGATTGGATATTTACGATCACGGCACGAATTTTAATCCGTTCTCATTCCACGATAACTGTCAAGTTGTTAATTAAATCAAAAAATGATTTAACGGCGACGTGTCGCGAATGCGGCGATTCCTACAACCGCTAACGCGGCGGCGAACGGAACCATTAATGCGTCTTTGGTAACGCGTCCGGACAGTGTTGAATAATCCGGCGCTTGAGACGGCAGCGCCGTGTTTAAAACCGCATTATTGTCTTTGGACAATTCAATCACTTCTTGCCATTTGGTGTTTTGCGCGTCCAATTGTTTGCGCAATTGCGCGTCGGTCATTTCTACTTGATTGAACGGATTGCCGATAATTTGAAAATACAATCTGCCATCGGGGGTTTGATATGGTTCGAACACCGTAAAGGTTGGATTTAACACGGTGACTATATTGGTACCTGTGTTAACCGGCACAACATTGCCATCGTTTTTGTCCGCCAAAGATTGCAATTCGATATGATGTTCGCGCGTTACATGATGTTGAATTTCAAAAACCGACGGCAAAGACGGATCATATTCGATATGATACCGTAATCCGCCATGCGCAAAACCTCTTAGACGGCTTAATAATGATTTGTCGACCGGAACCGGTTCATCAGATGACGAATGCAGCCACCCAATCGCGGGTTTGCCGTTATATGTGAACATGATCGCATCATGATGTCCTGAGATGCATCTGCATCGTGGCGAGGTTGGCGAATTGGTTGTAATGAAATTGGCCGTTACCGACCCAAGATGCTGTTTGTTTGCAAAAACAGTCAGGGGAAAAAATACGTGCTGCGCAAATCCTGCGACCAATAATGCGCCAAGACCCGATAAAATAATTTTGTCAGCTCTAGCTACATTATTTGATTCATTCGTTTGAACCGCAGGCATTCGATCACCCAATTGTTGAATATTTTTCCAAAGCCGATGATGGGGATGATTATAATGCCCTGCCCGGCCAAATAAACACAAATTAAATTACAAAAAAAACCCCGCCAAAAGCGGGGTTTTTCGAATTATATCGGCAATAGACTAAGCGGCTTTTTTGCCTTCGTCTTTGGATTCTTTACCGCCTGGGCGCGATTCGACGACTTCGTCGATTAGGCCGAACGATTTGGCTTCGGATGGATTCATGAATTTATCACGCTCCATCGACGATTGAATAACATCCAATTTCTGGCCGGTGTGTTTGACATAAATTTGATTCAAACGTTCGCGCAACGACAAAATTTCACGCGCTTGAATTTCAATGTCGGTCGCCTGGCCTTGCGCGCCGCCGGATGGTTGATGGATCATAACACGGGCGTTCGGCAACGCGAAACGCTTGCCTTTTTGGCCCGCCGTCAACAACAACGATCCCATCGATGCGGCCTGGCCGATACAAACGGTGGACACGTGGCAACGGATATATTGCATGGTGTCGTACATCGCCAAACCGGACGTTACAATGCCGCCCGGCGAATTGATATACATGTAAATATCTTTGGTTGGATTTTCCGATTCCAAAAACAGCAATTGCGCGCAAATCAAGCACGACATCGTGTCGTTTACGGGACCGGTCAAAAAGATAATGCGTTCCTTTAACAAGCGCGAAAAAATGTCAAAAGACCTTTCGCCGCGCGCGGTTTGTTCGACAACAATCGGAACAAGGTCGTTGTATACTTCAATCGGATCACGATCACGGATAAGCATGGGGGAAACTCCTTTGCTAAAAACCAGCTTTGCGGCCTTTTGCGAAAACTACTCTTTTTTCTTTTTCGCTTTCGGCTTTTTATCTTCGGAATCCTCGGCTGCGGCTTTGGACTCTGCTTTCTTTTTAGCAGGTTTTTTGGCCGCCGTACCGGACGAATCGTCCGCGCTGAACAATTCTTCGCGCGACACTGATTTTACGGTTACATCGGCGACATCAAACAAGAAATCGACCACTTTTTCTTCCATCAACGGCCCGCGCAAGCTCATCAATGCCTGCGGGGTCTGGCTGTAGAATTCTACGATTTTTTGTTCCTGGCCTGGGTAACGTTGGGCTTCGGCAATGATGGCGCGGCGCAATTCGTCGTCCGATACATCGATTTTATTCGCCTGCCCGATTTCGGATAACAACAATCCCAATTTCACGCGGCGTTCGGCCACGGCTTGCAATTCTTGTTTCATTTCGTCGTCGGATTTCGATTTGTCTTCTTCCGCGACTTGGTTTTTGGCTTTCGCATCTTGGAATTGTTTCCAAATGCCATTAAATTCGTCTTCGATCAAACCAGATGGCAATTCAAAATCGAATTGTTCTTCCAATCCATCGAACAGCGATTTTTTATTTTTTTCGCGGGCAACCGAATCGAATTCACGCGCGATTTGCGTTCTGGCGGCGGCCTTTAAATCGTCCAAACTTGCAAAACCCATGGTTTTGGCAAATTCGTCGTTGACTTCGGCGGCCATCTCTTCTTCGATTTTATGAACCGTGATCGTGAACGTTGCGGTTTTGCCGGCCAAATTCGGGGCATGGTATTCGGATGGGAATCCCACCGGAATATCCTTTACTTCGCCAACACTTAGGCCAACGACGCCAGCTTCGAAATCGGGCAAAAAGCTGCCCGAACCCAGATGCAATTTATATCCTTTTGCCTCGCCGCCTTCAAAGGCGATGCCGCCAACCTTGCCCAAGAAATCGATGGTGACATGGTCGCCGTTTTTCGCGGCGCGTTTTTCGGTGATTTCTTTGGTTGGGCGCTGGCGTTGCGACAATGTGTTCATCGCCTGATCGATGTCTTCGTCGGTTGGATCGCACTTGATCTTGACGGCTTTGATTTTATCCAAACCTTGGATTTTAATTTGCGGCATGACTTCGACATCGAATGTGTAAACCAAATCGGCATCGTCGCCAAATTCCTTGATTTCGACTTTCGGTTGCGTTGCGGCACGCAAGCCATTGTCTTGCAACGCTTTTGAATAGGAATCGCGAACGGTAAAATCCACCACTTCGCCCATTACCGATCCGCCATAACGTTGTTTCAACATCGTCATCGGCGCCTTGCCCGGACGGAATCCGGGGATATTCACCTTCTCGCTGATTTCTTTCAGCTTGGTTTCCACATTTTGATTGATGACAGCACGCGGAATTTTGATTTCAAAACTGTGCTTTAAACCTTCGCTTTGCTTTTTGACGACTTGCATTTTTTGTGATCCGATAATGATTAATGATAAAAATTCTATGTACTTAGACTACTTCATGTCAGTGCAAGATTATACTGCACAAAACAATGAAGGCTGGTGCGGGTAGAGGGGGTCGAACCCACACATCTTTCGATACTGGAACCTAAATCCAGCGCGTCTGCCAGTTCCGCCATACCCGCGAAGCCCCATTGCATAGCCTATGCCCATCCACGGGTCAATAAAAAGGTTAATCTGGCTCTATTGCTTATTTTTTATCCCGTTGATAGAATGGGCACCGTTCCTTTTATCGGCCTAAAACCGCCATAATTGCGTTGTACCCATCCGATCCTACCCCTGTTTCTTACCCATAGGTGCCTTTATGAAAAGACGGAATTTTTTATCGATTTTAGCGGCCTCGGTGCCATTTTTGGCGTTGTCCAAACAATCGGGCGCATTCACGGTATCCAACAGCGCGGATTCCGGCCTGCCCGTGCCGCAGGGCGCGTGGAATATTTTATCCCAAGCCACCGATGGAACAGACCCAAGCACCGCCATCACCGCCCTGCCCAAAATCACCAAACAGATCGCATCGATGCGCGGTCAAAAAACCGAATTGGAAGGGTATTTGATTTCCATCCCATCGCCGGGCAAAGAAAAATTATACGTCCTGTCGCGCGCGCCGTATCATTGCGGATTTTGTTATGCTGGCGGCCGCGCATCGTTGGTTTTGGTGCAATCGGCGGCACATTTACCCGAAGCCGGCCAAATGAAAACGGTGAAATTGTCCGGCACGTTCGATTACCAGGACAACGATCCCGAAGATTATTATTTTCAATTAAACCAGGCGCGCAAGGCCTAAAGCCGATTTTTATTTAGAAAGAACCAGCGCGCTGTCCGAATTTTTCGGTAACAACACCATCACTTCGTTCGGGGCGGCATATCCCAATGTCGAACGCGCCTGTTCGTCCAACATGTCCTGGTCGACATGGCTTGGATGCAAAAGTTGGACATGTTTTTCCATGTCCTTGCGTTGGGTTTGCAAAGTTAGAAATTGATTTTCGGAATAACGCAATTGCGATTGCAAGCGCCACATGGCCAATATGCCCCTATCGCCTTGCACCAAATGATAGGTAAAATACCCAACGATCAGCAGCCATAAAACGATGCTGAACAGGGATTTTTCCGGATCACGGTGCAATGGTGAAAGTATACGCATTATTTTAGGTGAACATAACCGCGCGGCAAAATCAACCTGATTCCCATCAGGGCGGCGCAATCGCCGCCTTGATGTGATGCAAAATCAGGATAAACCGGGTTTTGCGCGGATTATAATTTTTCGCTGCGCAGAATCGAACGGCCCGCGAATTCAGCCGATGCGCCCAATTGTTCTTCGATACGCAACAATTGGTTGTATTTGGCCATGCGGTCGGAACGCGACGCCGATCCGGTTTTGATCTGGCCGCAATTGGTCGCAACGGCCAAATCGGCGATTGTTGTATCTTCGGTTTCGCCCGAACGGTGCGAAAATACCGATGAATAACCAGCCTCGCACGCGGTTTCGACCGCCTGCATGGTTTCGGTCAATGTGCCGATTTGATTGACTTTGATTAAAATGGAATTGGCGCATTTTTTGGAAATCCCGTCCTGCAATCGTGCTGGATTGGTAACAAATAAATCATCGCCGACCAATTGCACGCGTTCGCCAAGCGCCTTGGTCAAATGTTGCCATCCTTTCCAATCGTCTTCGGCCAAACCGTCTTCGATCGATACGATCGGATAATCGGCGACCAATTTTTGGTACATGCCGACCATGTCTTCGGATGATAAAACCTTGCCTTCGCCCTTTAGGTGGTATTTGCCGTCTTTGAAAAATTCGGTTGCCGCAACATCAAGCCCGATCATAACGTCATTACCCGCCATATATCCGGCGTTTTCAATGGATTTCATAATGAATTCAAGTGCTTCTTCGGCAGATTTAAGGTTGGGCGCAAAGCCGCCTTCGTCGCCGACATTGGTGCTGTGCCCCGCTTTTTTCAATTCTGATTTTAGAGCGTGAAAAATTTCCGCGCCGGTTTGCAATGCGCGCGCGAACGAATCGGCGCCGACCGGAATAATCATAAATTCCTGAAAATCGATGGCGTTGTCCGCGTGCGCGCCGCCATTGATGATGTTCATCAACGGCACCGGCAATGTACGGGCAAAACGGCCCCCGACATATTGATATAACGGCAAACCGTAATCGATGGCCGACGCCTTGGCGCATGCCAGGCTGACGCCCAAAATGGCGTTCGCGCCCAAACGTTGTTTGGTCGGCGTGCCATCCAGTTCGATCAGATTTTTATCGATCAAAATTTGATCATCCGCCTGCATACCCACCAGCGCGTCGGCGATTTCGTTATTGATCGCGGAAACCGCCTTTAAAACGCCCTTGCCGCCGAAACGGTTAATATCCTTGTCGCGCAATTCCCATGCTTCGTGCGCGCCGGTTGACGCGCCCGATGGCACCGCCGCACGTCCCGTAACGCCGGATTCCAGCGTGACATCGACTTCGACGGTTGGATTGCCACGGCTGTCTAAAATTTCGCGGGCGTGGATATGGGCGATGGTGGTCATAAAAAACTCCGGATGGAAAGGATATGTTGAATCAATATGGGATTATATTATTAGACGGATTTAAATCCGCCGTCCATGGGATAGAATAAATAAATTGCAATTGTGGCTAAAAATAGAATCTTAACGGCCTGCGCTGGACAAAGCCAAAGCGTGAAACATTCTCTCGGTTCGCCGTTTCTGGCTGGCCTTGGCGCTTTTTTGGCGGCGCTTGACGGCGCGTTTTTCTTGGCGCGATTTGATGATTTCGGGCATCAGTTTTTTCAAAACAAACGGGGCAATATCGATGGAAACGAAAAATAATTTTTTCCCCGCTATTTGCGCGTATTTTCCAACAAAGGCCACCGGTTCCGGCGTCGCCATCTGAACGTTCAAAAACGCCGCGTATTTGTGCGCGTCCAGCTTCGTGGCCATATGCCCGACCAAAGTCGGTTGACGGCATAACGCCCGCCACATCACCGCTCTGCGCCGCGTTTGACGGCGAATCATGTTATAACCGGGGCGGCCCAAAAATAAATATCCAAAACCGCGCACCGCACGATAGGCCATGTACGCCCCAACCCCGCCGCCAAGATATTCTATTATCGCGCTCATAACGTATCCGTTGTTTTTTTAAACGGCGATTGCAAACCGTTTTATTAAGCCGCCAAACCGGTCAAATTCTTTTTAGCCAATCGGTCGAATTCCATCAAATTCGCCAGCAATTGCGGCATTTGTTTCAAGGGCACCATGTTCGGACCATCGGATGGCGCGCAATCCGGATCTTGGTGCGTTTCAATAAACACGCCCGCGACGCCAACGGCAATCGCCGCGCGCGCCAGAATTGGAACAAATTCGCGTTGACCGCCGGATGTTTCACCCTGCCCGCCCGGTTGTTGCACCGAATGCGTGGCATCGAAAATCACCGGGTATCCGGTTTGCGCCATAATCGGCAAGGATCGCATATCGGATACCAAAGTATTATATCCAAACGATGCGCCGCGTTCGCACAACATAATTTTATCATTGCCCGTCGATGCGATTTTCGCCGCGACATTTTTCATATCCCATGGGGCAAGGAACTGGCCCTTTTTCACATGAATCACAGCGCCAGTATTTCCGGCGGCCAATAACAAATCGGTTTGGCGGCATAAAAATGCCGGGATTTGCAACACATCGACCGCCTGTGCGGTGGGTGCGCATTGTGCAGCATCGTGAATGTCGGTCAAAACCGGACAGGAAAATTTTTCGCGCACATCGTTTAAAATCTGCAAACCTTGGTCCATGCCAATCCCGCGCGCGGATTTGACCGATGTGCGGTTGGCCTTATCGTAACTGGATTTATAAATCAAATTGATGCCCAATTTGGTGCAAATATCTTTCAACGCACCCGCGATTTCAAATGCATGTTCGCGCGATTCGATCTGGCAAGGCCCGGCAATCAAGGTCAGCGGCAAATCATTGCCGATTTTGTAATTCTGTAATGCAACGTGTTTCATGAGCGCCGTTATAGCACAAAAATTACGGCAAATCTATGGGGTTTAGATCCCACTATAGGGCTTCGCAACCCGGTTAAACGACCCCGGATATTTTTCGTATTTTTTGATGATAGATTCGATTGCGCCGCTATACATCAATTCGCGGGTGGCGTTATTGATCATATTTTGCATGGCGACTTGGTTTTGTTTTAACGACAAGGACGATCCAAATAACCGGATCGGCGATGGTAATGGAACTTGCCGCAACACGCCCGGATTGGCCGCATCATACCGGAATCCCAATGGCAAACCGGTGATCGCCGCATCGGCCTTGCCCGCCGCGACATCCATTAACGGGGCCATTAAATCCTGGCTTTCTGGGTGACTGATTTTCTGCGAATTTGGAAAATCGCGGTTGCCGACGACGAACGGCGTTGTGCCTTCGACTGCGGATAGTTTGAATTTTGGATCGTTCAGTACGGCTAAATTTTTATCGAATCTTTTATCGTCGGCGCGCACATACACGCCCAATGCCACATATAAAATCGGCGTAGTATAATCGATATACCGGCCGCGCGCGCCATTTTGATAATCGCCCGCGCACATCATATCGAACCGGTCGTTTTTCAACGCTTCGACATGCGGACCGAAACCGGTTTCTTCGACCCATTCCACCTTTAATGATAAAATTTCACCCAGTTGATTCATATAATCATAATAAATACCGGACATCGCGCCTGTATTGATGTCCTTTACCAAAAACGGTTCCCAGATGTGATACCCACAACGAATAGTTTTGGTACGCATAACCCGGTCATAAACCGATTCGGACTTTTGAACATCGCTGCTGGATTTATTGCCGCCCACCCAATTCCCCACCGCAAACACGATCACCGCGACGGCGATGATGTGGAGATAGAAAGATAAAGTGGTTTTGGGCATTGCAGTCTCCTTGGAAAGGTTAGACTAAACGCGATTGCTCCACCGCGGCGTCGATGAAAGACGTGAATAATGGATGCGGTTCGAACGGTTTCGATTTCAATTCGGGGTGGAATTGCACGCCGATAAACCATGGATGATCGCGCAGTTCGACGATTTCCGGCAACACGCCATCGGGCGACAGACCGGAAAACCACATACCGGATTTTTCCAACTGTTCGCGATAACCGATATTGACTTCGTACCGGTGGCGGTGGCGTTCGGTTATGGTATCGGAACCGTAAATATCGCGCACTTTCGATCCTTTGGCCAATTTCGCCTCGTACGCGCCAAGCCGCATGGTACCGCCCATATTGTCGCCGATTTTCCGTTTTTCGGTTTCATTGCCGCGTTGCCATTCGGTCATCAAACAAATCACCGGATCGTCGCATTGGCCAAATTCGGTCGAACTCGCCTTGTTCAATCCTAAAACGTTGCGCGCGCTTTCAACGACCGCCATCTGCATGCCGAAACAAATGCCGAAATACGGCACCTTGCGCGTGCGGGCGAAATTTGCCGCGTTGATTTTTCCTTCGATTCCGCGAATACCAAATCCGCCGGGAACCAGAATACCGTGCGATCCCGACAGGGCTTGGACAACTTCGTCCATCGATTTGCCTTCCAGTTTTTCGGAATCGACCCAATCCAAATTCACTTTTACTTTATTCGCGATGCCGCCATGAGCCAACGCCTCGATCAGCGATTTATAGGAATCTTTCAGGCTGACATATTTTCCGACGATGGAAATTTTGACTTCGCCTTCCGGGTTATCAATGCGCTGCATAATATTTTGCCAGCGCGATAAATCGATTTTGCCCGGCGTGATATTGAAATGCGCCAGAACTTGTTTATCCAAACCTTCTTCGTGGTAACGCAACGGGACGCGGTAAATATTGTCGACATCCGGCGCGTTGATGACGTTTTGATCCTTGATGTTGCAAAACAGCGCGATTTTGCGGCGCGCTTCGACCGATAATGGCTGTTCGGTGCGGCACAATAACATGTGCGGCTGAATACCATTGGATAATAATTCTTTGACCGAATGTTGTGTGGGTTTTGTCTTCGCCTCGCCCGCGACATGCACCACCGGAACCAGCGTCACGTGGATAAACAGGCTTTTTTCCGAACCCATTTCATTGCCCAGCTGACGAATCGCTTCGAGGAATGGGAGCGATTCAATATCGCCCACCGTGCCGCCAACTTCGCACAATACGAAATCGGCATCGCCGGTATCGTTGCGCACGAATTCTTTGATTGCATCGGTGACGTGCGGAATAACCTGGACGGTTGCGCCCAAATAATCGCCGCGCCGTTCGCGGCCCAAAACTTCGGAATAAATCCGGCCGGATGTGACGTTATCGGATTTGCGCGCCGAAACACCGGTATAACGTTCATAATGGCCCAGATCCAAATCGGTTTCCGCGCCGTCATCGGTGACGAAAACCTCGCCATGTTGTTGCGGGCTCATCGTGCCGGGATCGACGTTCAAATATGGATCCAATTTGCGCAGACGGACTTTGAATCCGCGCGCTTGCAACAAAGCGCCCAGAGAAGCGGACGCCAAACCCTTGCCAAGCGAGGACACTACACCCCCTGTAATAAATACAAAGCGTGTCATGCTGCGTCCTCCTTTGTTTAGAAATATATGTTTATGCGCCGTTTTTCATTACTGCGGCAAAGGTGCCGAAGGTTCGGATTTCGTATCCGGTGCGGCCGGAGATTCTTGCGCCGGTGCCGAATTTTGAATTTGATCGGCGAAAGATCCCGATCCATGCGATCCGGACAATAACGCCAAAATGATCGATGTCGCAAAAAACGCGATGCCCAGATATTTTGTGGTACGGGTCAAAAAATTGGCCGAACCGCGCGCATTCATCAAACCGCCCATGCCGGCCGCGCCGCCCATGCCCAATGCGCCGCCTTCGCTGCGCTGAATCAGGATGAATCCAATCAAAAATACCGTGATTAACAAATGAACAACCAAAACGACCGTAGTCATAATCCGCCTCTTATATAATTATTTTTAAAACCAATAAATAAAGCCCGGAATCGGTAACGACCACGGGCTTGCGATGGTCAGTGTTTTTTAGCCCAAAGCCGGGCACAAATCCAGCAAAAAAATTACCCGCATTCCGGTATTCATGCACAAGCGTAAATACGGGAAAATTCGTCCGCATTTAAACTGGCGCCACCGACCAAAACCCCGTCCACGCCCGGGGTTGACAGCGTTTCGGCCGCGTTGGCCGCCTTGACAGAACCGCCATACAAAATAGCCGCCAACCCGCCCGAATCCCCGCCAATTGCGGATAATTCGGCGCGTATATGGGCATGGGCGTTTTTAATATCCTCGACGCTGGCATTCAACCCTGTACCAATCGCCCAAACCGGTTCATACGCCACAATTAAACGATTGAAATCGACGCCAGTTGCCAAACAATCTTTCAATTGCTGGGACAAAACCGCCAATGCCTGTCCGGATTCGCGTTGATTTTTGGTTTCACCGACACACAAAACCGCCATCAATCCGGATTTTTGCGCCGCCAATATTTTTTTGCCTATTTGCGCGTCGGTTTCGGCATGATGTTGCCGCCGCTCGCTGTGACCCAAAATAACATATCCGCACCCTGCGTCTTTTAACATCAAAGGGCTGATGTCGCCCGTGAACGCGCCGGATTCATTCGCGCTGCAATCCTGGCCACCCAAATCAAGCGCCGAATCATGGCGGGACAAAAAATCATGCGCGGCGACAAGATAGGGAAATGGCGGGCAAACCACCATTTTTACGCCCTTTTTTCCGCCAGGCCCAGCCAAGAATTGGTGCAAATCCAACGTCAGTTTCCAGGCCATATCCTTGGAACCGTTCATTTTCCAATTTCCGATAATGTATTTTCCAGGTTTCATAGGGCACTTTATAGGGCAGCAAAAAATAAAAATCCACAGTTACTGTACGTTATGGGCGGCCTGATCAATCCCTTACAAGAGGGCTTGATTTTCATGGCTTTACCCTTTATCCAGTAGAATCGTTTTGTATAAGGAAAAAGAAAGGTTTGAGGCATGTTACAGTTTCTGCGCAGCAAGGCCAGTTCGGTCGTGGTCAAGGCATTGTTTGTTGTTTTGATTTTCAGTTTCGGCGTGTGGGGCGTCGGCGATATATTCCGCAATCGCGGCAGCGATACCACCATAGCCAGCGTCGGCGATAACAGCCTAAGCCCGGATCAATTGCGCAGCATGGTCGACCGGTATTTCAAATCCTATCAGCAATTGCAACGCGCTGGCATTGCCGACAATCCCCAAGTCCGCACCGCCGTCGCGCATAACAGCATCAATGAATGGATCACCGAAAAATTATACATCGAAGAAGCCAAGTCGCTGGGTCTTGCGGTATCGGACGATATTTTAAAACGCCGCATCGCCGAAGACGCGTCTTTTCAGGATGAAAAAACAAAAAAATTCTCGGCGGAAAAATTCCGTTCCATCTTGCAATCCAACGGCCTGACCGAAGCGCAGTATTTAACAATTTTGCGCCGTCAAATCATTACCAACCAATTCGCGTTCGCGTTGGCGGACACAATTTACGTTCCAAAGCCGTTGCAGACAGCGATGTTCAAATTCGACAACGAAACGCGCGATGGAACCATATTGGAAATCCCATATTCGGATTACAATAAATTCGCAAAACTGGTCGGCAAGGATAAATTGGGCCAACCGACAAACGCGGATTTGGAACAATTCATCGCAGAATACAAAGACGAATTTTCAACCCCGGAATATCGCAAATTGACCGTTTTGGTTCTAAGCCCCGAAGGCGCGGCCAAAGACGTTAAAATCGGCGAAGACGAATTGAAACAGGCGTATGAATCGCACAAGGCGGAATACGAAACGCCGGAAACCCGCACATTAAAACAAGCCGTGTTCAAATCCAAAGAACAAGCGGAAAAAGCATATGAATTGGCGACAAACGGCAAACAATCGCTGGCCAACGCCGCCGATCAAGCGGGCAAAGTGCCGGAAATCAATTTGGGCACATTGAAACAATCCGATTTACCTGCTGAATTGTCCAAACCTGTTTTTACGGCAAAATCGGGCGAAGTCACCAAACCGATCGAAACCGGATTGGGATGGCACATTGTTAAGATTGAAAAAATCACGCCGGGCAAAATTAAATCTTTCGCAGAAGTAAAAGCGGAATTGCAATCCCGCCTGGCTTTGGAAAAATCGTCGGAGTCGCTGTACAAATTGTCCGACCAGCTTCAGGATGAATTGGCGGGCGGCGCAAGTTTCGAATCCATTGCCAAAAAAATTCCATCGCAAATCGTGGCCTTGCCGCCCATCACCCGCGGCGTACTGGATGCGAATGGCAAAGTTGTGACTTTGCCGGTGCCTAAATCCAAAGACGCGCTTGTAACCGTTGCATTCAGCACCGAGGCTGGAAAAACCGGCGGTTTGACCGAAGCGGCCGAAGGCGGATTTTTCGTGGTGCGCGTCGATGAAATCACCCCGGCGCGTTTGAAATCGCTAAACGAAGTGCGTGAAAAAGCATCCAAACATTGGCAAGCGCAAGATACGCAAAAAACCGGCCAGGAAATTTACACAAAATTGGCCGAACAAATCCGGTCGGGCAAAACCATTTCCGACATCGCGGGCAATTATGGATTGAAAACAAAATCGCTAACCGGCATGAACCGCACCGGCGAATCGGGCGGCGAAGCGGCGAAAAATTTATTCGCCGTGGACAAAGGCCAATTGGCCAGAATCCCCAATAAAACGGGATTGACCGTTGGAACCGTAACCGCCATCCATCCTGCAACAAAACCGATGGAAGGCCAGATCGGCATCGTGTCGATGTTGAAAAAAGAAATATCCCAGGATATTTCCGATCAATTGCAATCTGCGTTGCGCGACCGTTTTGACGTGCATGTCAATGAACGGGCGATTGAAACGCTGTATTAAACGCAAAACCGCCGGGCACAACCCGGCGGTTTTTTATAAAATGAACCAACAATGGCCGCGATAGACGAAATCATGCAATTGCTGTCCGCCGAACAAACGGCGCGCGATGCCGATTGGTATAAAAAATTCGAAAACGCGTTGATGTCGTTGCCGGTGCAAAAACCGAATCCGTTGCAACCCGGCGCGATTCCCGGCCCCGACCGGTTGAATTACCTGGTCATTAGGTGTCCGGTCGAATTGCCGGACAGCGATTTTAAATCCATTTTACCGGATTTGGCGGAAATCGGATGCGGCGTTGCGTTCGATTTCGGCAATCACCATTATGTTTTGCATTACGGCGATATTTGGTCGTTGCACGAATACGGTTTTTTTTACAAACCCCGCGCCACGGCAGATGCCGAACCGGTCGATGCGCCCGCGCCGGAAAATTTAAATTTATTCAAAGTGCCCAACAGCACACGAATCATCATCGGATGCCCCAGCGATCATTATTTGCCGCATTACGTGAAAAAAAATATCAGCCATCAATTGGCTCATCTGTGGAATATTCATAACACCGGCGTCGCATCGGTTTATATCCGCGACATGAATCCCCGGCAGAATTTGGTTTTTTCTATAAAACAAAGGGACTTTTCATCGCCCGGCGATTTCAAGGCGGTTATGAATTTCCTGGCCTGGAGCCTGCCGAAACATTACGGCCTGTTGTGGAATGAATTGGACGATGAAAAACGTCCATATTTGGTCGGCGATGCGGATTTTTATCCCTTAACGTCCCTGCCCCAGTAAACAAAAAGCAATAAAATTAGTGTTTCTTTTTTAGTGTTACATTGTTATTGTAACGGCGAAATTCAACTGGGAGAATTCAATGGCTATATCGTTCGATACACTGGAAAAAATTAGATCTGGATTGGAAAAAATACAAACTTTGCCGCAAAGCGGCGATGACAACCGCCCTGAACTTTTAGCAGAGGCAGCAAAATTAAACCGCGTTGAACGTTGGTACTTTCTCGAGAACTTACTTTCAATATCGGATTCGATCGCAAACTTACCTGGCGAGCCGGTTGCATTAAACGCCGAAGGCGCAAAAGCATTGAATATTTTGGCGGCGATGGCAATGCCGTCCAGTTTGCGCCGCAGAGTGCGTGAGAACAGCAATGCTGCGCCTGACGCCGAATTGACAGCCGCGCTGAACGAAGCATTCGACAAGGCACATGCGGGATTAACGGAAAAATTGACCGATGCGGATAAATTGAAAAAGGCGATCAATCATTTACGCAACGAACATTTCAATAAAACATTGGGCGGTTTTGCCGGATTGCACACCCAAACCGATTTTGCCGACACAAACGAAGTGATGGCTGGTTTGGTCATCGGCTTGCATTTAAAATCTTACAAAACCGATGCCGAACGCCTTGTATTATGCAGGGGCGTGTTGGCTGTTTACGCCGCATCTTTGGGTGTCGACAACGAAGACGCATCAAGCACACAGGCCGTTGAAACTGCAAAAGCGGCGCATGCCGCAGCCGTAAAGGCAGCCGGCGCAAAAGGCGCGGCAGAATCGTTAAAAGAAACGGTGAATTTGCGTAAAACCGAATGGGAACAGGCCGAAACCGCCCGCAAAGCCACGGTTGACCGATTGACCAAAGCCAGCAAATTTTTCGGCGTGTTTGCCGTCGAAGCAACCAAACTTGGCAAGGCATTAGCGAAAGAATACAAGGCGCAAAACCACGACCCATCAAAATCGATGATGGGATTTGATTTGCCACATGCCTGGCAATCGATCGGGCAAAAAATCAGCGATAAAATGCGCGCAGAAAAAGCAGCCGCAGACAAAGCCGCAACCGCAGCCGCCGCAGCTGCCGCGAAAACCGAAACACCGGCCGAAGCCGGCGATACCGCAACAGCAACCGCCGTTGCGCCAGCAGCCACAAAAACAGGTATCGGCGCAAGAATCGCAGGACTTGTTCCTGCGCGATTGGCGCAGTTGCTGCATATAAGAACAAACTAAACCGATCAAATCGGATCAAACAAAAAACCCGCCATTAAAAAATGGCGGGTTTATTTTTGTCCGGTTCAAATTCTATTTTTGCGGCAAACGGCGTCCCATCGCCAGGAATTTTTCACGGCGGGTTTTTAACAACATATCCGGCGATTGTTGCGTCAAATACCGCATCGCGCGTTCGATTGCATTCGACAAATTCCCAATCGCTTCGGCGGGAACACGGTGCGCCGCGCCCAATGGTTCGGGAACGATTTCATCGATAACACCAAGGGAAAATAAATCCTGCGCGGTCAGACGCAACGCCTCGGCCGCTTCGCGCGCTTGCGCGGCGCTGCGCCACAAAATACTGGCGCAACCTTCGGGACTGATAACGGAATACACCGCGTTTTCATACATCATAATATGATTGCCGGTCGCAATGGCAATCGCCCCGCCCGATCCGCCTTCGCCTGTGACGGTTGAAATAATCGGAACCTTGATCATCAATCCTTTTTCGATGCAACGCGCAATCGCCTCGGCCTGGCCGCGTTCTTCGGCGTCGATACCGGGATAGGCGCCGGGCGTGTCGACCAGGGTAATTACCGGCAAGCCGAATTGATCGGCCAATTCCATTAACCGAATCGCCTTGCGGTAACCTTCGGGTTTGGGCATGCCGAAATTATGCGCGATACGGGATTGGGTGTCCGACCCGCGTTCTTGTCCCATAACCACAACCGATTGCCCCTTGAAACGTCCCAGCCCGCCCAAAATGGCGCGGTCTTCGGCGAAATTGCGGTCGCCCGCAAGCGGGGTAAAATCGGTGATCAATCCCGCGATATAATCCTTGAACCGCGGACGGTCGGGGTGGCGCGCCACCTGAACTTTTTGCCAGGGGGTCAAATTGGTATAAACCGCGCGCAAAACACGTTGCATCTTGCGGTCGATGCGCGCCATTTCTTCGGATAAATTGCGGGTGCCGTCGTCCGGCAGACGGCGCAATTCCTCTGTCTTGGCGTATAATTCGGATAGCGGTTTTTCAAAATCTAGAAACGAAGCCATGGTGCGCGATCATATTCGATTTATGGTTAAATTCAAGATCCCAGATAATCCATATTTATAAGGATTTTTTGGACATCGGATGATAATTTTGCACGGTTTTTTGCAATTTATTGCCGACCACGTGCGTATATATCTGGGTCGTGGAAATATCGGAATGTCCCAACATTTGCTGCAACGACCGTAAATCCGCGCCGCCTTCCAACATGTGGGTTGCGAATGCGTGACGAATAACGTGCGGCGATATTTTTTGGGGTAGAATTCCGGCGGCAACCGCCAATTCCTTTAATAACTGCGCGAAACGTTGCCGGGTCAAATACCCGGATTCGGAACGGGATGGAAATAAATGCGGGCTGATGGTATTAGGTGGCAAAAACACCGGGCGGATTTTCAAATAATCTTCGATCGCTTCCTTTGCAACAGGAGTCAATGGCACAATCCGTTCCTTGTTCCCTTTGCCTCTTACGGCCAGATAATTTTTGCCGCCCACCGCCGCGCCAACCGGCAGCCCAACCAATTCGGTCACGCGCAATCCGGCCGCATACAAAATTTCCAGCAAGCACAAAAGCCGTTTGCCTTCGTCGGTTTTATCGGCAAAAGCCGCCGCCAATAAACTTTGAATCTGTTCCTGGGTCAGGTATTTAGGCAAGGATTTTGGCAATTTCGGCGCGGAAATAGTTTGTGTCGGATCGTTTTGCATAATTTTTTCCGATACAAGAAATTTATATAATTGTTTTATACAGCTTAGTTTGCGTGCAGCCGAACGCGCGCCGATTTTCGATTGATTCATCCACGCGATATATTTTTCCACATCCGCAACCGACGCCTGGTGGCAGTCTTTTTTATATTGAGCCAAAAAATTTACATACGACAGCAAATCGGTTTTATAGGCGGCCAATGTGTTTTTACTGACGCCGCGTTCAACAAGCATCATTTCCAAAAAATTTTCAATATGATGCGGAATATTTTTTTGACGCGCGGACGGACGCCCTATCGGTTTTTTTACCGCCGCTTGTTTGTTTTTTTTCTGCCCACGCGGCATAGTTTATGCGCCGCTTTCCGCCAAAAATTCCAACGCCAGCGACTTTGCTTCGTCGGGAATTCCCAAACGGTTTAAATTGTCGATCGCTTGCGCCAAATTTTGGACGGCGATTTCCGACAATCCCGATTGACCAAGCGAATAAATAGCATACGCGGCCAATTCGCCGCGGCTTCCGCCTTGCACCGCTTGTTGCATTACAACGCTTAAACCCGGCGACGCGGTTTTCATATCCCGTAACCGCAACATATCGGCGCTGAATCCTTTTGGCATCAACGATCGCGCGAATACTTCTTCGGAATCGCCTAAAGCGCGGCTTAGCATGGCGGTGGACCCAAGCCATTGTTCCACCATGCGTGGCGAGGCCATCATGGTTTGCGCAACCCATTTTTCCGCAATAACCCGGGATTTCGGCGAATTCGAATCCACGATCCGCAATACGCGCAAATACGGCCAGGATTTGACCGCAGTGGTTTCGTTCACAAGCGCCAATTCAAACCACGAACGCGCCGATTTCAAATCCCCGCCCCACACCAGCAACCGAGCGGCATAAGGCGAAAACCACTGTAATTCCGGCGACGCAGGCAAAGTTTTAAGCCAGGATAAATTGGCAATCGCCAAAAGCCGTCTTTCATTCGGCGCGGCGAACGCATCGTACAAATCCGCAATCGACGTCGCGCGCTGGGTGTTTTCTTCAAGGCCGTTTAAATATGCCCAATTCAATGCGCGGCGTACGGCTGACGGTATCTTTGCCGTGTCCTTTAATAAAATATTTTGGCCGTCTTGCCCGCTGCGCGGCAACTGATCGTATATGCCCGATAATTGCACGCCATCCATGGCGCCATGTTGCGCCAACTTTTCGGCCAGTTCGATTTTTTTATCCAGCGGCAATATGTTCGATCCGGCGGCGATATACGATACGGCTTGATCGGCATTACCATCAAAACCTTCGGGACTTATGACGATCCCGGAATCGCGCACGATCAACCAATGAATGCCGGTTAAATTTTTGGCTTTTAATTTGGTTTTCTTATTGCTGCCTGCCGCCGCTTCGACCAGAACATCCAAATCGGCGTCCGCTTCGGTATTTTTTTCCCGCCAGACGTCATGCATCAATCTTGCGGCATCGGGTTTGTTATCGGCGATTGCACAGTAAATTTGCGCCTTGTGCCAAAACGCATCCGTTTCCCCTGCACGCGCCGACTTATCGATGCGGTCGCACCCCAATTTCGATTGCTTGGTCATCAATTGCATCATGGCGTGATTTTTTGCCAAATTGCCTTTTACCGCCGCTGCAGGCATTGCGGCGAGCAACGAGGCATAGGCATCCCATTGCCCCATATTCCACAATTTCGCGAATCGTTGTTCGATCAGCAATTGATCGCCCAATTCCATCGATTTGTCTTTTTTGGGTTGTTGCGCGGCGGTTAACAACAAACGCGACGCCAATTGGCGCAATGCTGGCGATGTCAATTCGTTGGGCAACCCGGCGATCAATCGAATGGCCAAACCGTGACTGGTGTTTTGCCACATATCCGATCCAAGCGAAATGCCGCGATCGGACAATCCGGCGGAATCCATCGCCGGTTCGGGCAAAGATTGCATTTTTACGGCGGGTTCATTGGCCACTGGCTCCGAAACCGGTTTTTGTTCCACCGCAGGCGTCACGGCGGTGATGGCATCCGATTGCAATATTTCGGATTTAACCGAATCGGAATCTTTTTGATTTTCGATTTTATTTTCGGACACGGTTTTGGCGACCGCCTCGTCTTTTTTCTTGCGCTCCGCCTTGTTATAGGAATCTTCTTTTGCCGGCGATGCCGCATCCGCCGCAGGCGCATCCGATATAACGGATTGCGGCAATTCAGATTGCGATAATGCAGGTTGCGGTAAAATCAAATTCACCGCAGCAACGGCAGCGATCAGACCGCCGCGGGAAAAATATTGACGCAAGATTTTTTTTGTTTTCGGCGCGGCCATATTCAATTCCGATTCCATGATTTTTATTTTTTAAAGTCCCAGTTGTTTGCGGTCCAATGGTTGTTCGACGACCGATTGTGGCGGCGCCGCGTTTGCACCGAAATAAACCGCCGCGCCAAGCACGACGATAACCATTACAAAAACCATCATCCATAATTTCCGCATGACTTGACCTTTCTGTGTGAAGTTTTATCCGCCTTAACCCTGGTTGCAATCGGGCAATTAAGAAAAATATCCAGCAATTTAAAGTATTTACAATGATTGCACTTCGCCAAAAAACGTGTAATCTAGGCGCAATGTAAAACAACAGATAATAATCGCAAGCATTTGTTGCAAGCGTTTGTTTTATATCCCGTCATTCACCTGTTAATGAATAGGCCAATGTAATCCTTTTACCGTTTATCCTTATCCCGCATGGCGTAATTGCCAGGCGCCATATTGTTGACCTTAACTTTTCAGGAATATTATGATCGATCCTCTTATTGCCGACCAAGCTGTGCCCCAACTGGACAGTGCGGATATGTGGTTAACCGGATTTTGGGTTTTGTTGCTGACCTTGTTTTCCGCGTTTTTCGCAGGTTCCGAAACCGCCCTTACCGGCGCATCCCGTTCGCGCATGCACACATTGGCTAAAAGCGGCGACTGGCGCGCCAAAATGGTCATCAAAGTCCGGCATGACAGCGAAAATTTGATCGCGACGATATTATTGGTCAACACATTATTGAATATTTTGGCGTCGTCTTTGACCACCAGCCTTTTTCTGAATCTGTTTGGCCATCATGGAATTTTGTACGCCACCGTTTTAATGACGGCGTTGATTTTGATATTCGCCGAGGTTTTGCCGAAAACCATCGCGATCAACAACGCCGACAAGGCGTCTTTGATTCTGGCGCCGCCGATCCGTTTTTGCATGATTATATTCGCGCCGATCACCAAAATGGTGCGCACAGTGGTTAACCGGTCTTTGCGCATCATGCGTATCAAATCCGATACCGGCATCGGCCACGCGCTTGGCGATGAAGAATTGCGCGGCGCGATCGATTTGCACGGCCATGCCGGCGGCGAAGCGCGCGGACGCAGCGTGATGTTGCGCAGCATTTTGGATCTTGCCGAAATCGACGTTTCCGAGGTTATGACCCATCGTAAAAACGCCGTCATGATCGACATAGACCGCAAAAGCACGGACATCATCGACGAAGTATTAAACAACAATTTCAGCCGCGTTGCGGTGTGGAAAGATTCGCCCGACAATATCGTCGGCATCTTGCACGCGAAACAATTATTGCGCGCATTGCGTTCGCACGCGGAAAATTTGGACGAAGTCGATATCGCATCCACCGTTTCGCCGCCTTGGTTTATTCCTGAAACCACCACATTGTTGGATCAATTGCAGTCTTTCCGGGAACGGCGCGAACATTTCGCGGTTGTCGTCGACGAATATGGAAGCTTTATGGGCATCGTCACGCTTGAAGACATTTTAGAAGAAATCGTGGGCGAAGTGTTCGACGAATACGACGTGAATGTTCCCGGTGTCCGCGCGCAATCGGACGGCAGTTACATCGTCAATGGCAGCGTTACGATCCGCGATTTAAACCGCGAATTCGATTGGCATTTGCCGGACGAAGAAGCCGTGACCGTCGCCGGACTTGTTTTGCATGAAACGCAGCAAATTCCGGATGTCGGCCAGGTATTTACGTTCCATAATCTAAGGTTCGAAATTTTACGCCGCCAAAGAAATCAAATCACATCCGTGCGCATTACGCCGCCTGCAAAAATACAAGCCGCATAAGATCGAGCCGCGTTTATATTCTAAATCAGCCCGCCCTGTTCGGTGACCCTTGGGCTGTTTTTTATGCAAACTTAATTTGATATCGGCATATAAACCCGATTATTCAATCACTTCACAACATTACGAACATGATGGAACGCAAAATAAGTGGAAATTAATGCGTGACGTTTTGTTTTTTTTGCGATATACTTTGCCTAACAATTAAAAAAGCAAGGCACTGAGTAACAATACACGAATGGGGCTGTCAAAATGAGAAACAAAATTTCAAAAGCTACTTCCCGTTATCCGTTGGTAATTAAATTACCAACCCACGCATCCGCCACAACCGCCGCGAAATTAATGGCGGAACACAATATCGGCGCGATTATGGTCGTCGATGGATCGACACTGGCCGGAATTTTTACGGAACGGGATTTGGTAAAACGCGTCATAGCCCTGGGTCTGTCGCCAGACGACACCACTTTGCGCGAAGTCATGACCCCTAACCCGATCACATTGAAACCGGGTGAAACGATGCATTACGCGTTGGAAATCATGGATCAAAATCATATCCGCCATTTGCCAATCGAAGAAAATGGCGAAGTAATCGGCATGGTTTCGATTCGCGATCTGTTTTCGGCCGTCACCAAAGAAATGAAGGAAGACATCGACAACAAAGATGCCTTTATCTTTGGCGAGGTTTATGGCGCCGCATCCAAGGCCGCCTAAAAATTTCAGGCGGATTGCGCGAATATCTTGCTGACAATTACGTTTAACGCCGGCGCCGGCATGCCCTGATTGGGTTGTGCCGGCGTTGCCGTATTCGCGCCGTTTAAAACGCCGCCACCCAGGCCGTTATTTGCGCCAATATCGTTTCCGGCAAAACGGAAATAGGCCAAAATAAAAACCCGCACCGCCGATGTCAGGCTTGTGGTGCTGCGGTTGGCGTCAATCAACGTACAAACGTCCCGAATACTGCATTTTTCGCGCGCGCATATTTCCGCGAGCGCGTTCCACATTTCCGGTTCCAAACGCATGCTGGTCCTGTGTCCGGCGACAACGATGTTTTTATTGATAAGCGTGCTCAAGCGACCCCCATAGAAAAAACAAACATAATTATTGCTACCTTAGATTGTAATGTATTTCAACACACAATCCATGGTTTAACATATGCCGGTTGTTTTCAGTTGCAAAAAAGCCGTATTCCCCGAGCCCGCCTGAGTGGCATGCGTTTCATTATGAATTTATAATTTACGACTATCCTATCAAATCTAAATGACAATCGTAAAAAAAACGATTAAACAACGACACGAATAGAAAAAGCATGCAATCCGGTTTCGAATTCGGGCTTTAATACTCTGTAAATGGCTTGTTGCGCGGCCACTCGGGACAGGCGGGACAAAGTTTCCGCGCTTATTTCCAAGCTAAAATGGGTTTCGCCCCCTTCTTGCCAGCCTTTGTGGCCGCGATGTTTTTCCGAATCATCCACCAGCCGAAAATGGGTCGGCGAAAAAGCGGTTTGCAATAAATTTTGAATTCTTTGGGCGCGCGACATGAAATAATCCGTTTAAAGCCCGGTTTATCAATAGAAAAATTAATAAATCGTGCTATGCTTATACGATAGAGATTTTAATGCAAAAACGCCGCAAAACAAACAGTTATTTCGAACCAGAACCGCCGCGATCCACCCGTTCGTGCGATCACCCCGCCTGCAGCCACCCAGGCGAATTCAAGGCGCCTAAAAACAGGGATCATTTGAACGATTATTTTTGGTTTTGTTTGGATCATGTGCGCGAATATAATTTGCAATGGGATTATTACAAAGGCCTGGATGCGGTCGAAGTAGAATCGATGCGCCGCCGAGATACGGTATGGGAAAGACCAAGTTGGCCATTCGGATCAAAAGCACAGTACAAAAAATTCCGCGCGGACTTTGACCGTAAATGGTCTGCATTTTCCGCCAATTTTGGTATCTTTGACGAAGAAACAACGACCTCGCAATCTTCATCCAATGCAGCCGCCAATATGGATCACCAAACCGTCCGCGCACTTAATACACTTGGACTGACGCCGACCATGGATTTCGAATCCATCAAACGGCAATATAAAACTTTGGTCAAAAAATTTCATCCGGACTTGCATGGCGGCGACAAGCAAGCCGAAGAAAGATTCAAATCCATTAACGAGGCTTTCCAAACCGTGAAACGCGCGTTTGGCACCACCGCTTAGGATTCGGGCATGCAGATCGAAAGTTCGGAACGCGCGCATATTTTACAATTGCCGGATATTAAAATTTCGGTGCGGCAGACATTTGGCATCGATTCCGATTTACAGGTTCCAGCCTTTAGTTTTGCCAGCAATTACGTACCGCCGCGCGACGAAACATATCAATTCGACCATGACACCACCTTGTCGCTTTTGGCCGGGTTTGCGCATAATAAACGCGTGATGATCCAGGGTTATCATGGCACCGGCAAATCGACCCATATCGAACAAGTCGCTTCGCGCCTGAATTGGCCTTGTGTGCGCATCAATTTAGACAGCCATATAAGCCGTTTCGATTTATTGGGCAAAGATGCCATTGTGTTAGAAGACCGCAAACAAGTCACCAAATTCAAAGAAGGCATTTTGCCCTGGGCGATTCAAAACCCGGTCGCGTTGGTGTTCGATGAATACGATGCCGGCCGCCCGGATGTGATGTTCGTCATTCAACGCATCTTAGAAGCCAATGGAAAATTGACCTTGTTGGATCAAAATAAAATTCTGCACCCGCACAGCGCATTCCGCCTGTTCGCGACCGCAAACACAATCGGACTTGGCGATACGACCGGTTTGTATCATGGCACACAGCAAATCAACCAAGGCCAGATGGACCGGTGGAATATCGTCGCCTGCTTGAATTATTTGGACCCCCACAAAGAAGTCGACATCGTCGCGGCCAAAGTTCCAGTAATGCAAACCAAAAAGGGCCGCGAAGAAATCGCCACCATGGTGCAGGTCGCGAATTTAACCCGCCAAGGTTTTATCGCCGGCGATATTTCCACCGTAATGTCCCCCCGCACCGTTATCAGTTGGGCGGAAAATACCGACATTTTCAAAAACCGCGCATTCGCATTCCGGGTCAGTTTTTATAACAAATGCGACGATAGCGAAAAATCGATTTTGGCCGAATATTATCAACGCTGTTTTGGCGAAGAATTATAACCCAAAGGCGGCAAATAATGGCCAACGACCCATCCGCTGCCGATAAAATCCGCGAAAATTTTCAAAAGGCCACGGCGGCAACGGCGCGCGCCATATCGCACCGCCCCGACGCCGATATTTCTTATGGCGTTATGCCGTCTTATGACGGGCGCAATAAAATACGCCTGACCAATTATATCAAAGGCGAAATGCGGGATTATTTCCATGCGTTGCGCGGCGAATCCGATTCCGCCGCCGGACGCATGCGGTATCATGACGCCAAATTGCACCGGCAATTTTCGCCGCAACAATACGAAGCGCGGGAATTTTTCGACGCATTCGAATTCATCCGCGCCGAAATGATGGCCGCGATGCAATACAAGGGCGTGAAAGCGAATTTACAGAACCGTTACGATACGCAATCATCGCAAAAATCTTTGCCCGAACATTTGCCGTTGCACCGCGCCTTGCAAATGCTGGCATGGAACACATTGAACAAAGGCGGCGACATCCCGGAATCCATCGCGCAATTGATTCATGAATCGATGCCGCAAATATTGCAAAAAAACCGGGTTGCTTTGCAAAATTCAATTTCCGACCAGCCCGCTTATGCCAAAATTTTGCGGCAGATCCTAAGCCAGCTTGGAATAGAAGAACAAGATCAAACCGAAACGGACGAAAACGAATCGGCCGAAGGACAAAACGAACAACCGGACGATGATAGTTCCAAAAAACAAACCCAAAGCGAAGATCCATCGCCGCATTCGGGCGAGCAAACGCCGCAACCGGCCGATACCAAACCCGAACCCGTATCCGGCGATGGCGACGCGCAACCGCAAGAAGCCGACACGCCCGCGCGCAGCAACAACACCCTGCCCCTAAGCCGGTATTGGGAAACCGAAGGCCAGTTTTCCTATAAATCATTTACCGCCGAATTCGATGAAATCGTCGGCGCCGAACAATTATGCACCGCGCAGGAATTGGCCAATTTGCGCGCCGGAATGGATCAATATCTGTCTTATTTGCCGCCGATTGTGACGCGGCTTGCCAATAAACTGCAACGCAAATTGCAAGCGCAGCAAAAACGCGGATGGCATTACGACCAAGAAGAAGGATTGTTGGACCCCAGCCGTTTGACCCGTTTGATTTACAATCCAAAGACCCGCAATTATCACATGCGCGAAAAACAAACCGATTTCAACGATACGGTTGTCACGTTATTGTTGGATAATTCCGGATCGATGCGCGGCAGGCCGATTATTCTGGCGGCTTTGTCGGCGGATATTTTGGCGCGCACATTGGAACGGTGCGGCGTAAAGGTGGAAATTTTGGGATTCACCACCAAATCCTGGAAAGGCGGCCAGCCATTTGAAAAATGGGTCGGCGCCGGAAAACCGCCGCAACCAGGCCGGTTGAACGATTTGCGGCACATCATATACAAAAGCGCGGATGCCAGTTACCGCCGCACCAGGCAAAATTTAGGCGTGATGTTAAAAGAAGGATTGTTAAAAGAAAACATCGATGGCGAGGCATTGTTGTGGGCGCATCGCCGGTTGATCGGCCGGGCGGAGCAACGAAAAATACTGATGGTCATTTCCGATGGCGCACCGGTCGACGATTTAACCACATCGGCCAATGGCGGCATTTATTTGGAACAACATTTGCGCGGCGTGATCCAATGGATCGAATCGAAATCGCCGGTGGAATTGGTGGCGATTGGCATTGGCCATGACGTGACGCGGTATTACGAAAACGCGGTCACAATCGCCGATGTCGAACAATTGGGTCCCGTTATGTTAGGGCAATTGGATAAATTGTTTGAATAGCGTAACTAAACCCGCTCTTTAATACGTTTTTCTATAACCTTTACAGGCAATTTTTGAGTAAGCAGCACAGATGATTTGGTGCGGTGACTTCCTGTTTCTGCAAGCTCTTGTGCTTGATCCAGCCACTTGGCCAATCCCAACTCATCAACAAATGTTTTTCCTGGAATTTTTAATCCATGATACAAAGCTTCAGCGAACATTGTGTAATAACAAGTGCATACTTTGCCATCATACATTTTTTCCCAGGCGGTCAAGTGTACTGGCCCTAAATCTTCTTGACACCTTTCGCCCGGCGCATAAGGCAAGTTATAATCCATGATTATTAAATCAACGGGTGATTTGGGATTATGTCTTTCTTTTGATCGCAAATATTGCTCGGCATCAAGGATCGTGCCCACATATTTTACGCTGACTTCGGCTCCCAGTTTGGTAATCATGGTTTCTATATCCGCCTGTTTTTTGGGCAGATCATCCACGACCAAAATTTCTAAACCCTTCCATGGGGCATGCTTAGGGCGATAAAAAGACATAAAATATTGTATCTTATTAGGATACGTTTGTCAATGTGCTATTTCGTGCCGAAAATCCGGTCTCCCGCATCGCCAAGCCCTGGAACTATATAGGCATTTTCATTCAAATGATTATCCAACGCCGCCGTGTATACCGGCACTTTTGGATGGGCGGATTGGAATGCGGCAACGCCTTCGGGCGCGGCGACCAGGGATAGGAATCTTATATCTTCGTCCTTGATGCCATGTTTGTTTAACACATCGACCGCATAAACCGCCGAATGCCCGGTTGCCAGCATCGGATCGCAGACGAAAAACGGCCGCGCCGCATCGACCGGCAATTTGACATAATATTCAACCGGTTTTTTGGTGTCGTGATCGCGGTAAATACCGATATGGCCTTCGCATGCCTGGGGCATCAATTCCCGCAAACCTTCGGCCATGCCCAATCCGGCACGCAGCACAGAAATAATCGCCATATCCTGCCCCGCCAAAACCGGCGCCTGCATTTGCGCCAGCGGGGTTTGAATTTGTTGCGATTTCATTGGAATATTGCGGGTGATTTCATATCCCATCAACAGCGAAATTTCACGCAGCATTTGCCGGAACGTCACATCCGAGGTGTCGCGATTGCGCATATGCGATAATTTATGTTGCACCAACGGGTGATCGACGATGTGTAAATTGGGAAAGCGCGGATCGGTTTTCATACTCGCAGCGTATAGCGGAAAGCGAAAAGGGTAAAGGGGGAAAACGGTGGTCGGTGGACAGTGTGCAGTGTGCGGCTTGTCTCGCCGAAGCCCTTCGTAGCTTTAGCGAAGAATGGGCGAAGGCGAATGTGCAGTGAATTGTGTTGTTGGGTCTTGGGTTTGGGTTTAGTTTTCTTGTCATCCCCGAAAACACATCGCGTTTATCGGGGATCCAGAGGTAACAGTCCGTTTACGAGGAACTAGATCCCCGCTGGAGTTTATCCTCGCGCAACCGGGGGCGGGGATGACAAACAAGCCCACTACCCCACAGCCCAGCCACCTTTTGTCGGTGTTAATTACGATCTTGCTCGGCCATCAATCAAATAGCCTGCATTACGTCGCAATAATTCCTCTATTTGGTCGGGCACCATACCCTTTGTTGCAAAGAGTCGCAAGTAAGCTTTGGTTGCTGTAGATTGTCCTTGAAAGCCAGCCCGTACCGTGCGACCGAATGTGATAATCACTTCATCACCATTTGGCCCACCGATTGTTAAAACAGGTTTTGGCAATTTTTGAAAATTCACATGCGCATGCTGGCTATGCCATGTTTGGTGCACGGGCATACTACCCGACATTTCTCCATGCGCATTTTGCGCTGCTGGGTCATATTCCCCGCGCAAGCGAATGAAATATTCCGCCACACCCTGCACTGTTTCCTGCACCAAGCCCCACGACGCGCCAATCCGTGCCGAGGTCATTTGCGCAACACTTTCCGGTACACCGGTGAATAAAACCGTCCCGGGTGAGTCGAGCAAAGTTTGCAAGAAATTAGTTCTTAATTTGATAAGCCTGGAATTGTCATGAGTTTTTTCATATGTGAGTTGATTTAAACGGTGAAAAGTTTGATTCCATATGTCTGAATCAATACTTTGATCACGTAGCTTGAAGGCTTGAAAACTTGGTTTATTATCACTACCAAAAAACTTAACCCGAATATTACCTTCATCAGATAGATCTACTAAGATTCTTCTCATAGTATATCTAAAATTAGAACCCAAATGGATATGCGGGGTCGATTGGGTGGCATGGTCGGCTAAAACACCCTCCGGTACATGGATCGCCTTACCTGTGTGTGATACCATACGGATAATTGTTTCTGCTACATCACCACTGATTTCTTGTTGAATTGCCCAACCACCTTTTGCAATTACCTCACCATGTCCCATACCGGTCGAAACAATAACCTCCGGACGCGGTTTGCCATCCTCCCCGATTAAAAAATCGTGAAACAGTCTTAGTTGATGCTCAGCTGCTATAGTCATTTTTACCCTCAAAACAATTTCTTATAAAGAATTGTATCTTTAAAGAATATTTATTGTTTTGTCAACTATAAAGGGCGCTATGAGCCGAAGGCAGGACACATATAGTAGATTCAAAATTAAACTACACAAAATTGTCATCCCGAACCCTTCATGGGTGAGGGATCTCCCAATATAGGGCTATTCCTCGTCGGCGCTAACCGCGCCTGCCGCCTTCGCTAAGCTTCGGCGAGCCTATATCTTAACCTCGTCGAAGCCGTAAGGCGAAGACGGGCGCTCGGAATGACAAAAAAACTACTCCCCAATACCCGACTACCCCACTACCCCACACCCCAACCATTCCCGCTTCGTTTGCTCATACCGCCCCTCGCGGATGGCGGCGCGGACTTCGGCCAGCAAATAATTCATAAAGGCGATATTGTGCAAGGCGAGCAATTGCAAACCCAGCATTTCTTTGGCCTTGAGCAAATGGTGAATATAGGCGCGGGAATATCCCGACGCCTCGGATGGAATCGTTTCATCCAGCGGCGATGGATCGTCGCGGAATTTCGCATTCAACAAGTTAAGGCGGAAATTCGGGGCGGTTTTCGATAGCGCCCCGCCATGACGCGCCAAACGCGTCGGCGATACGCAATCAAATGTATCGATCCCAAGCCCGGCGAGATGCCAAATATCGTCGACATCGCCGACACCCAATGCATGCACCGGTTTTTCGTTGCGCAACGGTTTACGCGCCGCGATGAACGTTGCCAATAATTCGGCCTTGTCCTTGCCGAAACTGCCGCCGATGGCATGGCCAAAAAAATCTTGGCTGTTCAGCCAATCGGCCGCATAAGCGCGCAAATCGGCATGGGCGCTGCCCTGGCTGACGCCATATAATGCCTGTTTGCCGTTCGCGGTATTGAAAAAATGTTTTAATCCGCGTTCGCCCCAACGGTGGGTACGGTCAACCGACCGCGCGGTATAATCCTTGGTTTCGTAATACGATGTGCATTCATCGAACATCACGATCAAATCCGCGCCGAATCCGCGTTGCAAATCGATGGCGCTTTCGGGTGTGATGGTGTGCAATGCGCCATCCAAATACGATTTGAATTTGACGCCTTCTTCGGCGATTTTTAAAACCGTGTTCGGGCGTTTTTGATTGCTGCTGCCGATAATTTCGCCCTTTTTGCCGCCATGCGCCAGACTGAATACTTGGAACCCGCCGGAATCGGTCAACATCGGTCCGTCCCAACCCATGAATTTATGCAACCCACCATGACGGGCGATCAATTCCGATCCGGGTTGCAACATCAAATGATAAGTATTGGATAAAATAATTTGCGTTTTCGCGGCGCGCATTTGTTTCGGCGATGCGATTTTAATCGCCGCCTTGGTGCCGCAAAAAATAAACGCCGGCGTTTCAATTACGCCATGCGGCGTTGTCAATTTTCCAAGCCGCGCGTTCGACGCCGCATCCTGATGCGTGATTTCGAAATTGAAATTGGGGTAATTCGGGTTCATGTTTTCAACCAATAAAAAAGCCCGCAAAATTGCGGGCCTTTTGAATTGCGCGGCCGATATTACGCCGCTGCGGCGGCGCGTTTTTTCTGCGCCGACGAAATGCGTTTTTTCAACAAAGCGCCTTCCGGAGGCAATTTCGCAACCGGAGTGTTCAGCAAGAATGCGTCCAAACCGCCTACATGGTCGATGGTGCGCAAAGCGCTTGTGGTCAAACGAATGCGAACCGAGCTGCCCAACACATCGCTGTACAGCCATTTGTTTTGCAAATTCGGCATAAAGCGGTGTTTGGTTTTGGTGTTCGAGTGGGACACACGGTTCCCAACTAAAATCGATTTCCCGGTAATGGTGCAACGGCGTGTCATGACACCCTAACCTTTCCTAAATTCTTTGTATTCATTGTTAAAATTGAACGGGTGATTTACAGGATTTATTGCCTTGCGTCAAGCCTTTACGCAAAGACCGGATCAAGCTGTCCAAAGCCTGTTCCAAGCCTGCCTGACCGTGCATACAATGATAATTTTTGCAATGCACGACAGCCATCTTGAGAAATTTTATAATAATGTTATAATGATTATAATATGCCAAGACATATCGTATCGACTCAATTTTGTCAATATTTTGAAATAAAGTTATTTTTTGAACAGCGGAGCAAGCATGCCAATGTTTTGGGACATTAGTCCCTATCATTCACCGGACACGGAATCGTTGATTGGCGACAGGCCAAACACGCGCCGGTTGATGCATGCCACATATATGTTGACGGAATCGTTGGGCGGCGATCCATTTCCATCTGATGCGACGCGGGAATCGATTTTGCGCTGGGCATCCGAAGAAAAAACCGCCGGGCGTTATATCGGCCATTGCCGTGTTTTGGATTTGCGTTCGGTTGCGCATGTTATCCGCCCGAATCATTTGGCGCCGGATTTGTTCGGCAAAGTGAGCCGTATATTGATCCGCACGCGCAGCGAATTGCACCAAAGCCAGCCGGTATTGACCGCGGAATCCGTCAAATTGCTGGCCAGTTGCGGCATTAAATTGATCGGCATGGATACCCCATCGTTGGATGCGCCGAATTCGGCCAACCGCGAAGCATATAAAATGGCTTTGCAATTGGGCATTTCGATTATGCTGAACTTGAATTTAGACGATGTGCGCGGCGGCGATTACGAATTGATCGCCCTGCCCATTGGCGATGCCAAAGGCGGCACATTGCGCGATTTGGAAATTCAGCACGCCAAATCCCTGACCACGCGCGCGGCCTAATCAAAAAAAAATTTATTGCAAATCTAGTTCTTGCTTAAACGCGGTTCGCCGAATAAATATCCTTGGCCGAAATCCAGGTCATATTCCAACAACTGCACCAATAATTCTTCGTCTTCGATGCGTTCGATGATCAGATCCATTTCGTAATTTTCCACCAAACGGCGGAAAATAATCCAATCCAGCGGCGGCGTGCCATTCAACGCGGATAATAATACGTTCGCATCGACCTTGATATATTTGAACCTGCACATATTCAGCACAGGAAAATCCAATTTCAAATTGGTGATCGAAGACAATGCGATATTGCATCCCGCATCCACCAGCAATTTCAATTTCATCAACCCGTCGCGGTTGATGTCGTTTTCATTGAAATCGGCTTGATTGATTTCAAACACCAATCGCGTGGCCAGTTCTTTGTTTTCTTTGATGAATTCCAAGAAATCTTCGAAAAAATGGCCGTCATGCAATGTGTGCTTCGACAGATTGCAAAAAAACGATCCATGGAAATTATTGATATTGGCGCGGCGAACCAATTGAATGCAACGGAACAGCAATAAATTATCGACCGCCCCGATCAATCCAGCCGATTCGGCGATGCCGACAAATTGTTCCGGCAGAATGATCGCGCCGTCTTCGTCGCGCAGGCGCGACAGGCATTCAAAATGGCGGATTTTACGTTGCGGCAAACTGACGATCGGTTGAATGTACAAATCCACCCGGTCGCTGCGCAAACCGGATTGGATGATTTCCAAAATCTTTTCGGCGCTGTAATCGGTGCGGATGACTGGTTCTTTGGCGGGCGGTACGGCTTGGGTTTGGCCGGATTTGGTCATTGTCGATGCAATGCCGCCGCCAACGGCGCGGGTTTTCGACAACTGGCCGACGATATTTTGTAAAATGCGGACTTCGGATGAAACGGCTTCTAAATCGGCTTTGTGCGCCGTTTTGGCGGCCTTGCCCAAATCGCTTAATAGCGCCAGGATGGTTTTATTGTTTTCTTTATTCGTTTGCAATTCGGCCGACAGCAAATCCATTTTTTCCGCCATGACCATCTGGCGGTTTTGCGTTTCATGCAAATTCGCGGATATTTTTTCCTGTTTGCGGCGGTCGAGCAAAATCATCACCACAATAACGGCCAAAAATATATAGCTGAGCAGCAATAAGACATAACTGAGATCAATAATCATGCGCGTTCCGATTCCGGTTGATTACATATTGTCATCGAATTTCTGCTCACTCTCAACCCCCACGGCCTTCGAAATGGAAACAAACCCATCCGCACGTAACAATTCTGCCAATTCCAGGCATATTTGGGCGGCGATATTGTGGCCCCGATAAATCATGCCGGTATATAATTGCACCAACGTGGCGCCGGATTTAATTTTGCGGTACGCGTCGTGCGCGGTCGATACGCCGCCGACACCGATCAATGGAACCGCGCCCTTGGTAAACCGGTAAAATTGCCGCAATGCCGCAGTCGACGGACGAAACAACGGCCTGCCGCTCAGACCGCCGGTTTGCTCGCGAAACGGACTTTCCAATCCTTTTGGACGGTCAATTGTGGTGTTGGTCAAAATAATACCGTCGATTTTGCGGTCGACGGCGACCGATGCAATATATTCCATCTGGTCGTATGTTAAATCGGGGGCGAATTTAAATAAAATCGGTTTGGATGTATTGGCGTCTATTTTGCGGCGCGTATCGTGCGCGGTTGCAATCAGCGAACTCAACGCGTCGCCTTCTTGCCATGCGCGCAATCCCGGCGTATTCGGCGATGAAATATTGATCGTCACATAATCGGCCGCCGGGTAAACCGATTCAATACCGGTGGCAATGTCCAAAAGCGGATCGGCGGCATCCCGATTCATCCCGATATTGGCGCCGATGCGCGCACCCGGCGGGGCGATTGCCGCCGCCTTTTGTAAATTGCGCGCGAATACCGCAAGCCCTTTGTTATTGAATCCCAGGCGGTTGATAACCGCCAAATCTTCGGTCAGGCGGAATACGCGCGGCCGTTCGTTTCCCGATTGCGCCTTTGGCGTAACGGTTCCCATTTCAACGTACCCAAAACCGAACCGGAATAATTTATGCGCGGCTTCGGCGTTTTTATCGAACCCTGCGGCAAGACCGATTGGATTTACGAAATGGATCTGATCATCGAACGCATCGTTGGATGCGCCGAATTCGGCCAACCGCGAAGCATATAAAATGGCTTTGCAATTGGGCATTTCGATTATGCTGAACTTGAATTTAGACGATGTGCGCGGCGGCGATTACGAATTGATCGCCCTGCCCATTGGCGATGCCAAAGGCGGCACATTGCGCGATTTGGAAATTCAGCACGCCAAATCCCTGACCACGCGCGCGGCCTAATCAAAAAAAAATTTATTGCAAATCTAGTTCTTGCTTAAACGCGGTTCGCCGAATAAATATCCTTGGCCGAAATCCAGGTCATATTCCAACAACTGCACCAATAATTCTTCGTCTTCGATGCGTTCGATGATCAGATCCATTTCGTAATTTTCCACCAAACGGCGGAAAATAATCCAATCCAGCGGCGGCGTGCCATTCAACGCGGATAATAATACGTTCGCATCGACCTTGATATATTTGAACCTGCACATATTCAGCACAGGAAAATCCAATTTCAAATTGGTGATCGAAGACAATGCGATATTGCATCCCGCATCCACCAGCAATTTCAATTTCATCAACCCGTCGCGGTTGATGTCGTTTTCATTGAAATCGGCTTGATTGATTTCAAACACCAATCGCGTGGCCAGTTCTTTGTTTTCTTTGATGAATTCCAAGAAATCTTCGAAAAAATGGCCGTCATGCAATGTGTGCTTCGACAGATTGCAAAAAAACGATCCATGGAAATTATTGATATTGGCGCGGCGAACCAATTGAATGCAACGGAACAGCAATAAATTATCGACCGCCCCGATCAATCCAGCCGATTCGGCGATGCCGACAAATTGTTCCGGCAGAATGATCGCGCCGTCTTCGTCGCGCAGGCGCGACAGGCATTCAAAATGGCGGATTTTACGTTGCGGCAAACTGACGATCGGTTGAATGTACAAATCCACCCGGTCGCTGCGCAAACCGGATTGGATGATTTCCAAAATCTTTTCGGCGCTGTAATCGGTGCGGATGACTGGTTCTTTGGCGGGCGGTACGGCTTGGGTTTGGCCGGATTTGGTCATTGTCGATGCAATGCCGCCGCCAACGGCGCGGGTTTTCGACAACTGGCCGACGATATTTTGTAAAATGCGGACTTCGGATGAAACGGCTTCTAAATCGGCTTTGTGCGCCGTTTTGGCGGCCTTGCCCAAATCGCTTAATAGCGCCAGGATGGTTTTATTGTTTTCTTTATTCGTTTGCAATTCGGCCGACAGCAAATCCATTTTTTCCGCCATGACCATCTGGCGGTTTTGCGTTTCATGCAAATTCGCGGATATTTTTTCCTGTTTGCGGCGGTCGAGCAAAATCATCACCACAATAACGGCCAAAAATATATAGCTGAGCAGCAATAAGACATAACTGAGATCAATAATCATGCGCGTTCCGATTCCGGTTGATTACATATTGTCATCGAATTTCTGCTCACTCTCAACCCCCACGGCCTTCGAAATGGAAACAAACCCATCCGCACGTAACAATTCTGCCAATTCCAGGCATATTTGGGCGGCGATATTGTGGCCCCGATAAATCATGCCGGTATATAATTGCACCAACGTGGCGCCGGATTTAATTTTGCGGTACGCGTCGTGCGCGGTCGATACGCCGCCGACACCGATCAATGGAACCGCGCCCTTGGTAAACCGGTAAAATTGCCGCAATGCCGCAGTCGACGGACGAAACAACGGCCTGCCGCTCAGACCGCCGGTTTGCTCGCGAAACGGACTTTCCAATCCTTTTGGACGGTCAATTGTGGTGTTGGTCAAAATAATACCGTCGATTTTGCGGTCGACGGCGACCGATGCAATATATTCCATCTGGTCGTATGTTAAATCGGGGGCGAATTTAAATAAAATCGGTTTGGATGTATTGGCGTCTATTTTGCGGCGCGTATCGTGCGCGGTTGCAATCAGCGAACTCAACGCGTCGCCTTCTTGCCATGCGCGCAATCCCGGCGTATTCGGCGATGAAATATTGATCGTCACATAATCGGCCGCCGGGTAAACCGATTCAATACCGGTGGCAATGTCCAAAAGCGGATCGGCGGCATCCCGATTCATCCCGATATTGGCGCCGATGCGCGCACCCGGCGGGGCGATTGCCGCCGCCTTTTGTAAATTGCGCGCGAATACCGCAAGCCCTTTGTTATTGAATCCCAGGCGGTTGATAACCGCCAAATCTTCGGTCAGGCGGAATACGCGCGGCCGTTCGTTTCCCGATTGCGCCTTTGGCGTAACGGTTCCCATTTCAACGTACCCAAAACCGAACCGGAATAATTTATGCGCGGCTTCGGCGTTTTTATCGAACCCTGCGGCAAGACCGATTGGATTTACGAAATCGATCCCACAAAATTTCACGTGCAAAGCCGGATCGCATTCCGGCATGACGCGCGGCGACGGCATCAATTTCAATCCCATAATCGCCAATTCGTGCGCGCGTTCGGGATCCAGCATAAATAAGATTTTTTTTAAAAATGAAGTCATGTTCAATCAGATGGCGATACAAGATTTGTTATATTTTGCAAGCAGGCTGTTGTCTTTGGATTTCCGCATGGCCGATTGCAAATTGCACGCAGATGTGCGTTGCATTATGCGAAAACCCCGCAAACCCCAACCATACCATCATATGGCAAAATCGGCCGGTTTTAAAAATTATTGTGATGTATCAACCAATTATAATTGGGCATAAAAATTGGCACGCCCCTCGCTCCTTTAGAAACACAAATCGAGTCTATATAGGGGGTCGCCGTGACAACAGAAATCAAAAATAACGTCGTGCATTTATTCGCGCCAAGACAACCCAGCCCGTTGGAAGACGCGTTGGAAATGGTCGAAATTTTAGGCCGCGCATCGGTTGCGGTATTGCCGCACCGCCCAACGGTGGAATTGTTGCAAGCGATTATGGCCGCAGGTTCGGTAAATCCGATGGTCGCGCGGGAAATTTATTTGTCGTTGATTGCCGTGGCGGATTGAAAACCAGGCGCGTCAATGCGCCGCCAGTTTAAATGTCAAACCTGATAGATTCAGTTGATCTTGTATTTGCGATTTTAAAATTTCCAGCCCCTGCGCCGAATCGCTTTCGGCGCGGACGGCCAGGGCGGATTGCGTATTCGATGCCCGTAAAATCCACCATCCTTGATTGGTCATAACGCGCACACCGTCAATATCGGAAAATTTAACGCCGCTGGATTGCAACCGGTCGCGCACTTCGTTGACGACCGCGAATTTGCGGTCTTCGGCGCATTCGATGCGCATTTCCGGCGTATTGTGAATTTGCGGCAATGTATCGCGCCAATCCGCCACCGTTGCGGTGGAATCTTGCAAATGCCGCATGAACCGCACGGCCGCGTAAATGCCGTCGTCGAATCCGTAATATTGATCTTTGATGAATATATGGCCGCTCATTTCGCCCGCAAGCGGCGCGTTCAATTCCTGCATTTTGGATTTAATCAACGAATGTCCGGTTTTCCACATCACCGGCAGGCCGCCCAGCCGCCCGATTCCATCAAATAAAATTTGGCTGCATTTCACATCGCCGATCACCGGCTGGCCTGGATTGCGCGCAACGATGTCTTGCGCCAAATACAATAAAATTTGATCGCCCCACAACAAACGGCCTTTGCCGTCAACAACACCGATACGGTCGGCATCGCCGTCGAATGCGAATCCGGCATCCAATTTGTTATCGACGACCGTTTTTTGCAACTGGCGCACATTTTCTTCGACCGACGGATCGGGATGGTGCGCGGGAAAATTTCCATCGACCGCATCGTTCAACAAAATATGTTCGCCCGGCAATAATTTGACCAGTCGCGGCAAAACCGCACCCGCGGCGCCATTGCCCGCATCCCACGCAACGCGCAAATTTTTATTGCCCGGATTAAAATCCTGCGCCAATCTTTGTGCATAATCGCCCAAAACGTCTTTGTTTTGCAACATACCGGTCGTTTGCAAATTTTCGGTGCGCATGCCGGATGCGATTGACCACATTTCCTTGATTTCCGATCCATGCAAAGATGCCCGGCCGATCATCATTTTAAATCCGTTGTGATTTTTTGGATTGTGCGATCCGGTAATCATAATTCCGCCGTCGCAATCTTTGTCGTCGAAAACGGAAAAATATAACATCGGCGTCGGCCCAAGCCCGATCACGGTAACATTGACGCCCTGCGACAAAAGTCCCTTGATCAAACCGTCTTTCAACGCGGGCGTGCTAAGACGGCCATCGAAACCCAAATTGATATTGTAAAATTGCTTGTCCGGCATTTTCCGGCGCAACATAACGGCATACGCGGCGCCGATGGCCACCGCATCGCGGTCGAATAAATTTTTATTGTATTCGCCGCGAATATCGTATTCCCGAAAAATAACCGGGCTTATGTCAGCCATGTTTCAATATCCTTGCGGAATCTTTGCCCGCCATATCGGCGCGGCCAATCGATACGAAATCGAAACCGGATTGAATGGCCGCGTTCGCATCGGCGATATTGCGCAAATCGATCAACAGTGGAACACGAACAATATTCTTTAGCGCGTTGAAATCCAAAGATTTAAATTGATGCCATTCCGTTAGAATAACGATTGCGTCCGCGCCATGCGCCGCCGATTCTATGTCATTATGGCATTGAATAAACGGCATCATCGATTTGGCGTTTTCCATCGCCTTTGGATCGTAACAATGCAATTTTGCCCCGGCGCGGTCAAGCGATTGCAAAATATCGATTGCCGGCGCATCGCGCATATCGTCGGTTTCCGCCTTGAATGCCAAACCCAGCACCGCGATTATTTTGCCATTAACCGATCCGCCGCACGCCCGCACGATTTTTTGCGCCATAGTTTGTTTGCGCACCGTGTTCGATGCGATCACCGCCTGAACGATTTTCAAATCGACGCCGGTGTCCGCGCCGATTCCGGCCAATCCCAACGTATCTTTGGGGAAACAAGATCCGCCATAACCTGGGCCAGGATTTAAAAATTTCGATCCAATCCGCCCATCCGTTCCAATACCGTGGGCGACATCGACAATATTGGCGCCGCATTGTTCCGCCAAATCCGCGATTTCGTTGATGAACGCGATTTTTGTCGCCAAAAACGCGTTGGCCGCGTATTTGATCAATTCGCTGCTTTCGATGCTGACGCGCAAAACGGCGATGCCTTGTTGCGATAACGCCTGATAAAGCCCGGCGACTTTGGAATGCGTGGGCGGCGAATCCGCGCCGATCACCACGCGATCGGGCTTCATAAAATCGGACACCGCATGGCCTTCGCGCAGGAATTCGGGGTTCGATGCCACCGCGAATTCCAATGCGGGGTTTTTATCGCGGATTATTTTTTGAACCTGGCGCGTTGTGCCGACCGGAACCGTGGATTTGGTAACAACCACCGCGCCTGTTTTCAAATGCGGGGCAATGGATTCGGCCGCAGCATACACATACGACAAATCGACCCGGTTTTTTTGAACATCGGTTGGCGTGCCAACCGCCAGCATGACAATATCCGCATCGCGAACCGATGCGCCGGTATCCGAAGAAAACGATATTTTTTTGGCCTGCAAGGTTTGGTTCAACAATACATCCAAACCGGGTTCGTATATCGGCACCTTGCCGGATTTCAGAAATTCTATTTTACCGGGATTGTTGTCGACGCAAATAACGTCGTGCCCCAATTTTGCAAAACACGCCGCGGAAACAAGCCCCACGTATCCAGCGCCGATAATGGTGATTTTAATTCCCATTACGCCGCCATTTTCCGGTGCCTATCCAACAATTGGCGCACATCCGCCGCCATGTCCGGACGATTCAGCGCATACGCCAAATTCGCTTCGATAAATCCGATTTTACTGCCGCAATCGTAATGTTGCCCGCCGATAACGACAGCGTCCAAACGGGATTTGCCGATTTGCGCGGCGATCGCGTCGGTCAATTGAATTTCGCCGCCCTGCCCGGTTTTGCCGGATTCCAAAACGTTGAATATTTCAGGCGATAAAATGTACCGGCCGATCGCGCCCAACCGCGACGGCGCGGATTTTGGATCGGGTTTTTCGACCAATTTTTCGACGTGCATAATGTTGTTTTTTTGCTGGCCGCCGACGATTCCGTATCTGTTGGTTGCGGACGGATCGATATTCATGACGCCGATCACTTGGTCGGAATTGCCGGCGGCATAATGATCCGCCAAATGCGCCAATCCCGGTTTATCGGACTGAATCAAAATATCGGCCAAAATAACCGCGAACGGTTCGTTGCCGACCAATTTGCGCGCGCACCAAACAGCGTGCCCCAATCCCAACGGTTCGGGTTGGCGGGTATAGGCGATTTGCCCAGCGCCGGGCAACGACGCATGGATGGATTCCCAAACATCGCGCTGGCCGCGCCGTTCCAACAATGATTGCAATTCGGCGTGTTCGTCGAAATAATCTTCGATTGCGGTTTTGCCGCGGCCGGTGACGAAAATAAATTCCTCGATGCCTGCTGCGCGCGCTTCTTCGATTGCATAGTGGATCAAAGGCTTGTCGACCACTGTCAACATTTCCTTGGGCATCGATTTCGTCGCAGGCAGAAAACGGGTACCCAATCCACCGACCGGGAACACGGCTTTGCGCAATTTAAATACTTTCGCAGTCATCTTGTTTCACCTTATCGTGCAGCGCAGCAAAATAATTCGTCTTAGAATGCGTATTTATTGTTGTTCCAGAAGTTTTATCCTGTTTTTTTGTGCGGCGCAAATGATTCTTTGCTTTTGATTATTAACAAAACCTTAGCTACAAATTACGTATAATCAATAGGAGATAACCGAATGTCTCAATCCGCTTTGAGGGTTCCAGTTCAAGAGGCCAGCCAAATGTCTTTATTCACTGCCAAAGATTTTGACAGTCACGAACACATATCTTTCTTTTCCGATCCCAAGACCGGATTGAAATCGATTGTGGCGATCCATAATACCAAACGCGGCCCCGCATTGGGTGGATGCCGCATGTGGGCATATGCCACCGAAGAAGAAGCGATCACCGATGCGCTGCGTTTGTCCAAAGGCATGACATACAAGGCGGCGATGGCCGATCTGCCGCTGGGCGGCGGAAAATCTGTAATTATCGGTAACGCGCAAAAAGACAAAACTCCGCAATTATTCGAAAAAATGGGCGAATGCGTCGATTCTTTGAATGGACGTTATATTATCGCCGAGGATGTCGGCGTCACGACCGACGATATTGCCAACGTTGCAAAGAAAACCAAATACGCCGTCGGTTTGGCCAAAAAAAGCGGCGATCCATCGCCTGTAACCGCATATGGCGTTTACAAAGGATTAAAGGCCGCGATGCGCGCGCGGTTGGGCCATGAAAATGTCCGCGACGTTAAATTCGCCGTTCAGGGGCTTGGCCATGTCGGCATGGAAATCATCAAATTGCTGTTCGAAGACGGATTGATTACGCGCGACGCCAATCAGGTATTCGTTTGCGACATCAACGAAAATTATGTCAAAAAAGCCGTAGACAATTATGGTGTCATTCCGGTTCCCGTCGATAAAATTTACGATCAGGATGTGGATGTATTCGTTCCATGCGCGTTGGGCGCGATTATCAACGATCGCACCATCCCGCGCCTGAAATCCACCATCATCGCCGGTTGCGCCAACAACCAGTTGGCCGAAGACCGCCACGGCACCGCATTGCGCGAACGCAAAATTTTGTATGCGCCGGATTACGTTATTAACGCGGGCGGATTGATTAACGTTTATCATGAACTAAGCGCGCAACCGCATTACAACCGCCAAAAAGCGCTGGATCACGTTTTAGGAATCTACGACACATTGGTCGAAGTATTCGACCTGTCGATGAAAAACGGCACGCCGACCAACGTTGCGGCCGATAACATCGCCGAAAAACGGTTCAAGGCATAGATTCAAACACCGATAAAAATAAAAAAGCCACCATAAGGTGGCTTTTTTTGCATCCGGTTGCGCGCGGCGGTTATTTATCCCCCGCAGGCTTCATATGAAGTTGCGCAAAATTTTCAACACCGATCAAATCGATTTGCGCCAACATGGTTTCGATATGATCCACGTGGCCTTCTTCGTCCTGCAAAATGTCTTCGAAAATTTCCGACGATACATAATCGCCCGCTTCTTCGCATTGGCGAGCCGCCTTGCGATACATATCGACCGCCATCAATTCCAGTTTCAAATCATTTTGTAAAATTTCTTTGATATTCTTGCCGACATATATTTTATCGAAATCCATGAAATTCGGCGTGCCTTCAAGGAACAAAATGCGGGCGATGAATTGGTCGGCATGGCCGCGTTCGTCCCTGGATTCCCCAGCTTCGAAATCCGCCAATTTCTCGATACCCATATCGCGTAAAATATGCGAATGCGCCATGTATTGTTGCGCCGCCGTCATTTCAGCCTTTAGTGCCTGGTTCAGCAAAGCAATTACTTTTTTATCGCCTTTCATAGCAATCTCCGTTTTCTAGGTTGGAAACAAATTTTTGAAATTCAAATCACGATTTATCGAAATTACAATTTATCGGTTTGCGATTTTGTCTTCGCTAAGGTTCAAAAGTGTCGCATTGCCGCCAGACGCCGTCAAGTCGATCGTAACCGTTTTTTCTGCGGCAAAACGTAGCAGATAATGCGGCCCGCCCGCTTTTGGTCCCGTTCCGGACAATCCCATGCCGCCGAATGGCTGTACGCCGACAACGGCGCCGATCGTATTGCGGTTGATATAAACGTTACCGGCGTTGATGCGCGATGCGATAAATTCGATTGTTTCCTGAATCCGGCTGTGAACGCCGAACGTTAAACCGTATCCGGTCTGGTTGATGTCGTCGCATATTTTCGCAAGATCGTCGGATTTATACCGCACGACATGTAAAAATGGGCCAAAATATTCTTTGTCCAGATTCAGTATCGAATCGATTTTAACGATAGTCGGCGGAAAAAAACTTCCCGCAGAACATTCATGGGGCAATTGCGCCGCATACAAAACCCGGCCTTGTTGGTCGTAATGGTGACGGTGCGATTCCATCGCGGCGCATGAATTTTTGTCGATCAACGGGCCCACATCGACGTTTAAATTGGCCGGATCGCCAAGCACCAATTCTTTGGCCGCGCCAATCAGCATATTCAAAATTTTATCATGCGTTTCGTCTTGCAAATACAAAACGCGCAACGCCGAACACCGTTGCCCCGCCGATTGAAAAGACGATGCGATCACGTCATTAACGACTTGTTCCGGCAAAGCGGATGAATCGACGATCATCGCATTCTGCCCGCCGGTTTCGGCGATAAAAGGCACAATCGCGCCGGATTCCCGCATTGCCAGGGCGCGGTTGATCGCGCGCGCGGTGTCGGTTCCACCGGTAAACGCGATTCCATCGATCATGTCGCTGCCGCACAAAGATGCGCCAATGGTTTCGCCTTCGCCCAAGATTAAATGCAAAACATCTGCCGGAATGCCAGATTGATGCAGCAATTCGACCGCCAATGTCGCAATCAACGGCGTTTGTTCGGCCGGTTTTGCGATAACGCAATTGCCGGACACCAACGCCGCAACGACTTGGCCTAAAAATATCGCCAGCGGGAAATTCCATGGGCTGATACAAACAAACACGCCGCGCCCTTGCAACATCAGATGGTTGGACTCGCCAGTCGGGCCCAGCAGCGGCTTGGGTGTAAAATCGCGTTTTGCCTGCGCCGCGTAATAATAACAAAAATCCACGGCTTCGCGCACTTCGCCCAACGCGTCATTCCACGTCTTGCCGGCTTCGGCGATCAGCAATGTCATCAATTGATCGCGGTTTTGTTCCAATTTGCGCGCCATCGTTTCGATATATTGCGCGCGTTTTTCAACCGGAGTTGCATTCCAGGATGCAAAAGCGCGTTTAGCGGATTGCAACGATTGGCGCACATGATCGACCGACGCGTTCGAACAATAACCGACAATATCGTTCGAATTGGCGGGATTCAAAACCGGCGTCGACGGCGCGGTCAGCAATTTTTGCCCGGAAACGATGGATCCCGCATAATATTTCTCCGCGCGGAATTTTTGCAATGCATTTTGAAACTGAATTACGTTTTGCGGATGCGTTAAATCGTATCCCATCGAATTCTCCCGTTCGGGTTGCAATAAATCTTTTGGCAGTGGAATTTTAGGATGTTTCTTGACATCCAATGACTGAACATACGCGACCGGATCATGCGCCAAATCGCCAGCCACGACCGATTTATCGACGATCTTATAAACGAATGATGTATTCGCGCCGTTTTCCAACAAACGCCGAACCAAATAGGCCAATAAATCTTCGTGACTGCCGACCGGCGCGTAAACGCGGCAATTTTTGCGGTGCTGGCCGCCGCAAATTTCGGCATAAAGTTCGTCCGCCATACCGTGCAGGCGTTGAAATTCGAAATCCCTGTTGCCCGCCAATTCCATAATCGCCGATGCGGTATACGCGTTGTGCGTGCCGAATTGCGGGTAAAAAACCCCGTCGCCGTATTGAAATATTTTCCGGGCGCAAGCCAAATACGCCATATCCGTGGTCGCCTTGCGGGTGAATACTTCGTAATTTTGATAACCGCGTTCCTGGCTGCGTTTGATTTCCGAATCCCAATACGCGCCCTTGACCAAACGCAACATCAATAAACGGTCGTTGCGCCGCGCCAATTCCGCCAGCCAATCGACCGCGGCAAAAGCGCGCTTGGAATATGCCTGCAAAGCCAAACCGAACCCGTACCAACCGCGCAATTCGGCGGATGAAAAACAACGTTCGATGACATCGAACGATAAATCCAAACGTTCCGATTCTTCGGCGTCGATGCACATATTGATGTTATGCCGTTTCGCCGCCGCCGCCAATTCAATCAATTTTTCGGTCATTTCGCGCAGCACGCGGTCACGTTGCGCAAATTCATAACGCGGGTGCAAGGCAGACAATTTTACCGAAATGCCCGGACCCGCGATCGGCCCCCGCCCCGATGCCGCTTTGCCGACCGATTCAATCGCGCTGCGGTAAGATTTAAAATACCGATCGGCATCTTGGGCGGTTTTGGCCGCTTCGCCCAGCATGTCATACGAATAACGGTAAATTTTATTGTCCGGCAATTCGGCGCGCGAAAGCGCCTGGTGAATGGTTTCACCCATAACGAATTGTTGCCCCATAACCTGCATGACTTGTTGCACGGCCGCGCGAATTACCGGTTCGCCCAAACGCGCCACCGCGTGGCCAAGCGACGATACCAAAGGCGCCGTGGTTTTACGCAAATTCACAACCCGCCCGGTCAATAACAAACCCCAACTGGATGCGTTGACGAAAAATGAATCGCTGCGCCCGGCATAAGAACCCCAATCGCCGCCGCCGATTTTATCGCGGATCAATTTATCGCGGGTTTTCGCATCGGGAATGCGCAACAACGCCTCGGCCAGGCACATCAATGCAATGCCTTCGTTGGTGGACAATTGATAGGTTTGCAAAAACGCGCCCAACCCAGCGCGATTTTCGGCGCGGCGGCGAACAACATCGATCAAATCGACGGTGCGGGCATGGATGCGGGATTGCGAAGCCGGATCCAACGTGGCATGCGGCAAAAGCGCGCGCACCACCGATTCTTCGTCACCCCGATAACAATCCAAAATCGCCCTGCGAAGCGGATCGTTCAGGATCGTGGAATAAGAATCTGTTTTAGGCGCGATGCCCACGT
>CAYWJR010000003.1:0-67863 GCA_964458615.1 uncultured Alphaproteobacteria bacterium | reverse complement strand
ATGTCGGCGGCGGCAAGGGCAATATCGCGGCGATCGCGGCCGGCACTTTGCTTGGCGCATATATGGGCAATGAAATCGGCTCGTCTTTGGATCGCGCGGATATGATTCAGGCGAACAACGCCGCGCAAAACGCGTTTGAAACCTATCCATCCGGCCAATCGTCCAGCTGGCGCAACCCGGACAGCGGAAATTCCGGCACCGTAACGCCGACATCCACATATCAAACCGCCCAAGGCCAATATTGCCGCGAATTCCAACAAACCATCACGGTTCAAGGCCAAAATCAACAGGCGTTCGGCACCGCCTGCCGCCAGCCTGACGGTTCCTGGCGCATTATCAATCAATAGCCGTATTCAGTAGACGAAAAACGGTGAACAGTATAAAATGCGATTACTGTTCACCGTCACCGATTACCGTCACCAATTATGCGCGATCCATACACCGTTTTAGGCGTGCCAAAAAATGCCAGCGACGAGGAAATTAAAAAATCCTATCGCAGTCTGGCCAAAAAATATCATCCCGATTTAAATCCCGGCAACAAAGATGTCGAAAAACGGTTCAAGGAATTGACCCAGGCTTATGATATTTTGGGCGATGCCGCGAAACGCAAAAAATTCGATGCCGGGCACATGGACGCCGAAGGCAACGACCGCTCGCCTTTTCACCGGGGCGGCGCATACAACAGAAAATCGGGCGGTGGCGGCGGATTCGATCCATTCAAGGATCTGAACCCCGAAGATATTTTCGCCGATCTGTTCAATATGGGCAAACGCAACAAAGGCGGGCGCGGCGATTCCGGACGCGGCAGTTTCGAAGATGAATTGAACAAAGCCAACAAGGCGCAAGGCGCGGATATGCAATACACGCTGCGCGTCACGTTTATCGAAGCGGCGCGCGGCGCCAAACGCCGGATCAGCATCGGCGACGGCACAAAGGCGATGGATGTCACCATTCCCCAAGGCACGACCAACGGGCAAATTTTGCGCCTAAAGGGCCAAGGCCGCCCCAGCCCTGGCGGCGGCGCGCCGGGCGATGCGTATATTGAAATTCAAATCGATCCCGATCCCATATTCGAAGCCAAAGGCATCAACATATTCATGGATTTGCCCGTCACGGTGTACGAAGCCGTATTGGGCGCGACCGTGAACGTGCCCACCATCGACGGCAAGGTTGCGATTTCGATCCCGAAAAATTCCAACGCCGATACCAGTTTGCGTTTAAAGGGCAAAGGATTGTTGGATCAGAAAAACAAAATCCGCGGCGACCAATATGTTAAATTAAAAATCGTCTTGCCGGAGAAAATAGACAAGAAATTAAAAGAATTTTCCGAAGAATGGGCCGAAGACGCGCCATACAATGTGCGCCGGAATTTAGAAAAATAATTACGTCACATTACTTAGATTCACCGTGAACCAGAAATGCGCGCCTTTGCCCGGCGCGCTGTGCACGCCGATTTCGCCACCCATCAATTCGGTCAATTCCTTGGCAATCGCAAGTCCAAGCCCGGTGCCGCCGTATTTGCGCGACGTCGATGAATCGGCCTGGGTGAATTTTTGAAACAAATTTTTCAATACCCCGGATTCAATTCCTATTCCGGTATCGATAATTTCGAATTTCATTCTGGTGGTTTTTTTATCGGCTCCGATTTGCTGCATCCGCACCGTCACGCCGCCCTTTTCCGTGAATTTAACCGCGTTCGACACCATATTCATCAATATCTGGCCCAAACGCGTCGGATCGCCGCCCAAATACGGCGGAATCGATCCAACCGCTTCCTTGACGATGTTCAAATTCTTTTCTTTTGCCATCGGCATGGTGACGCCGATCACCGAATTGACAATATCGGCGGGCGATAAAATAATATTTTCCAATTGCAACCGGCCGGATTCGATTTTCGACATATCCAAAATATCGTTGATGATCGCAAGCAGCGACCGCGAGGAATTTTGAATAATTTTGATATGGTCGTTTTGTTCCTGCGTTAAATTGGTATCCGACAATAATTGCGAGAATCCCAAAATACCGTTCATCGGCGTTCTGATTTCGTGGCTGATGGTCGCCAAAAAATCGGTTTTGGCGCGCGATGCGTCTTCGGCTTTCGATTTCGCCTTTCCCAGTTCCTCTAAAATCTTTTTTTGTTCGGTAATATCGCTGGACACCGACAACACCATCGATTCGCTGCCAAATCCTGCAATCGGTTTGCGCATCGTGTAAAAAACGCGCTGATTGCCTTTGTCGTCCATCCACGATTCTTCCATCGCGGTTTCGCGGCCGCCCACGATCACTTTTAAATCGTCTTCGTAAATCATGTGCCCGCGATTTGGATCCGCGTCTATGCTCAACACCGACTGTCCGGTCAGTCGGTCTGCAGTCATGCCGTAACGCGATGCGGCGGCGGCATTGCAAAATACAATCTGGCCTTCTTTGTTGCGCACCTGAATATGGGTCGGATCGGTATCGAACACCAATTGCAAAAATTGGCGGCTGGCGTCTATGTCCCGCCCCGCCTTGTATTGATGTTCGAACGCGCGCCGCACATAAAAGAAAAACACCGCGCCCAGAGCCGCAAGCAACAGAAAAACACAAGTCAAATTCGGGATCAATTCCTGCACGACCAATTCGCTGCTTAATGTCGGTTTCCAGCTGATAAAACCCAAATGATCGCCGTCTATGTCGTGCAAAGAGACGTGAAAACGGCCTGTGTTTTTAAAATAATCATTGGCGGGTTGCGGTTGCGCGCTGAATGTCACGTCCTTGATATTGTATAAATCCGCCCAATCGCGCAATGTCGCGCGATCCAATTTACGCGACATCAACAGCATGGATGGATTTTTCGGCAATGTCAGAACATCGCCCGATTGTTCATCAAGGCGCGCGATAAAACTGGCGCTTAACATCATCAATTCGCCGTTTTCCTGGGCAAATGAAACCACGCTGCGGTGTTCGGGGTATCCGTTATTGCGCTTAAAATCCGCCAGCAATAAATCGACGAGGCGCATTTTTTGCGCGTGCAGCACGTTATGGTCGGATTTTTTGCCGTTAACATACCGCACCCATACCGATTTATCGAACCGAACCACAGCCGCCGAATAAATGGAATAGTTGTTGGTCAGGTTATAGGCGATGTTTTCGGTTGCGAACCGCAAATCTTCTTTTTGATACAGGCGGCGGTATGCGTCCGTCCATTCGGCATAATCGCGCAACAAATTGATCATGGATTTTTTGCGGTCGGCCAACAACGAATCGACGATTTCAACATCGTTTTGCGCGTCCACCCGGTCCAATGTGCGCACGCCTTCCCATACAAAGACGAACAACAATCCCAACGCGACAACGATTAAGGCGATGAAAACCATCGACAGTTTTTTAAGCAGCCGCCGATCCGAATCGATCAGATCCGTCCAAAGCCGTGACAAACCATGTTGCAATTGGAAATTTTCCCTGAAATGCTTGATAAATAATATTTAATTACCCTAACAAACAAAGCTGTATAAATGATTAAATTCTTTGCCTTTTGGGCAGATTGGTGTATGTATAACGTGTTGTTTTTCATGAATTTTTTATTTGAAACAGGATCTTTTCGACATGACCGCCAATAACAATCTGATGAAGGGTAAACGCGGCCTGATTATGGGCGTTGCCAACGACAAATCCATCGCCTGGGGCATAAGCCAGCAATTGCACGAACAAGGCGCGGAATTGGCATTCACTTACCAAGGCGATGCGTTGAAAAAACGCGTCGAACCATTGGCGCAATCGATCGGCAGCAAAATCATGCTGCCCTGCGATGTCAGCAACGAAGAAAGCATCGACGCCGTTTTCCAAACATTGGAAAAAGAATGGGGCGGTTTGGATTTCGTTTTGCACGCGATCGGTTTTTCCGACAAAGACGAATTAAAAGGAAAATATGTTTCAACGTCGCGTAAAAATTTCAACATGACCATGGACATATCCTGTTTTTCATTCACTGCGGTTGCGCAACGCGCCATACCTTTGATGAAAAACGGCGGCAGTTTATTGACGCTGACATATGGCGGATCGATGCGCGTTATGCCGCATTACAACGTGATGGGCGTAGCCAAGGCCGCGTTGGAAGCAAGCGTGCGTTACCTGGCCATGGATTTGGGGCCGCAAAATATCCGCGTTAACGCGTTATCGGCAGGTCCAATTCGCACATTGGCCGCCGCCGGTATCGGCGATTTCCGCTATATTTTGAAATGGAACGAATATAACTCGCCGTTGCGCCGCAACGTATCTCTCGAAGATGTCGGCAAATCGGGATTGTATTTATTGTCGGATTTATCGTCCGGCGTAACCGGTGAAATCCATTATGTCGATTGCGGTTACAACGTTATCGGCATGAAGGCCGTGGATGCGCCAGACATTACCGTCAACAAAGAATCCAGTGCCGCATGACCGGATTGAAAAAATTTCTGGTTCGATTTTTCGCAGTCATCGGTTTTATCGTATGTTTAATTGTGGCGCTGGGGATATACGGCGCCTTTTGGGGATATAGCGCCAAGGATATGGAATTGCCTGGCTCGATGATCCTTACTTTTAATACGGGTGAAGGATTAAGCGACCACGAAGGCGCGGGCGGCATTTCATCGTTTTTCGGCGATGGCGATTTTTCAGCGCGCGAAGCGGTATATGCCATTCAACAAGCCGCCGAAGATCCACGGGTAAAGGCGATCGCCATGCGCGTCGATTCGACCGACATGGGAATTGCGAAAATTCAGCAATTGCGCGAAGCGATCACGTATTTTCGCGGATTCGGCAAAAAAACTTATGTATTCGCCGACACGTTCGGTTTTGAATCCGGGGGCGACAATGCGTATTATTTGGCCAGCGCGTTCGATGAAATCTGGCTGCAACCTTCGGGCGATTGGGGATTGTTCGGCATTTCTCTGGAAACCCCGTTTTTACGCGATTTTTTGGATAAAATTGGCATCAAGCCGTCTTTCAAAGCGCGCGAAGAATATAAAAACGCCATGTCGTTTTTAACCAACAGATCTTATGGCGCCGAAGAAAAAAAATCCCTGCAATCCATGATCGACGATTTATTCGGGCAAAAATTGTCCGACATCGCCAAATCCCGCGAAATCCCAATCGACCAATTGCAGGCGGCGGTAAAAAATTCACCCATCGCGCCGGATGAATCGTTGCGTTTAAAATTAATCGACAAAACCGGATATACCAACAACCTAAGCGAAGCGATGCGCGCAGAACAAGGCAATCGGGCTGAATTCGTGCATTTGGCAGATTATGCATGGTCCGCGCCCCAAATCCATGGAACGCAGGTCGCGGTTGTTTATGCATCGGGCGACATCATGCGGGGCGGCAAGGAACCGCGCGATCAATTCAACTGGAATGACGGAATTTTCGCGGACGATTTGGTTGAAACATTGAACGATGTCGCCAAAAACCCCGACATCAAAGCCGTCATTATCGCGATCAACAGCCCGGGCGGTTCGTATTTGGCGTCGGACACGATTTGGAACGCGATCCAGGACATGAAAAAATCCGGTAAACCGGTTTATGCCGTCATGAGCGATTATGCCGCATCGGGCGGGTATTATATCGCCATGGCCACCGACCGTATTTTTGCCAGTCCCGGTACCATCACCGGGTCCATCGGCGTGATCGCCGGCAAAATATCCGCCAGCGAATTGGCGCAAAAACTGGGCATCCGGTTTGACACCCTGCAAACCGGCGAAAATGCCGGGATGTGGTCGATGACCCGCGATTTCACGCCCGCTATGGAAAAGAAATTGGACGAATTTTTGGATCGTTCATACGGCGATTTCCTGCAAAAGGCGGCAACCGCGCGCGGGCTTGAATTATCCGATATGCGCCAAGCCGCCAAAGGTCGCGTTTGGACCGGCCAGCAGGCTTTGGAATTGGGATTGATCGATGGAACCGGCGGATGGGTCGAAGCGGAAATGGAATTGCGCGACGAATTGGAATTGGACATCGGCGATGAAATATCGTTTGAAATCTATCCGAAACCGAAATCGCCATGGAATGAATTGATCGACAATGTCGGATATTATTCATCCGGTTTTGCATCACGGATCGCGCAAATATCGGCGGTATTGCATATGGGCGATGCCGCGCGCACAGGCCATGCCCAGGCGCGTTTGAATTGGATCGTCAAATAATTGGATAGTTGATAAATTTGAAAGGCAGATGAAATATGCACACCAATAAAATGGCAACATTCGGTCTTTTCGCAGCGACAATATTCACATCCCAAATCGCCGACAGTCAAGTTTTCCCGCCCGCACCAATTGAAACGCAGTCCATGCAAACAATCATTCCGGCAACTATCCCGGCGATGGAACAAAACCATCCGCCGGTGACATTGTTGATTCCATTAAAATGGCGTTTGATTTGCAAAATACCGCGCAGCCAATACGCAACGTTATTGCCGCTTCGCATCAATACGCGGTAAAACCTAACGGATTCTGGATTTGCGCGCCGCAATCAAAAATTCGCGGTTTCCATCCTGTCCATCGATGGGACTGTTCATAATACCGTCGACCTGCCATCCCATTTCATCCGCCAGCCAGTTTTGAATTTCCGCGCAAACACGGTCATGCTGCACAGGGTCTTTGACAATACCGCCCTTGCCGACATTGCCCGCCCCTACTTCGAATTGCGGCTTTATCAACGCGATTAAAACGCAATTTTCCGGCGCCAATTGCATCACTGCGGGCAATGCCTTGGTCAGGCTGATAAAACTGACGTCGCAAACCAGGATTTGAAAATCTTCGGGCAATATGTCACGGGTGATATAACGCGCATTTACTTTTTCGATCATAATCACGCGGCGATCTGTGCGCAAACGGTCTATCAACTGGCCTTCGCCAACATCGACCGCGTATATCTTGTCAGCGCCGTGATGCAACAAAACATCGGTAAATCCGCCGGTCGATGCGCCAATATCGACGCCGGTTTTTCCACGGCAATCGACGTTAAAATGTTTGATCGCGGCGTCCAGTTTCAATCCGCCGCGCGACGCGAATTGTTCGGTTGCGCCGCGCAATTCCAATGCGATGTCCCAATCGACCAATTCCGAAGATTTGGTCAATGGATGATCGCCGCAAAATACCTTGCCTTCGGCAACAAGCGCTTGCGCCTTGCTGCGCGAAACGGCAAGCCCGCGCTGCGTCAGCAATAAATCGAGCCGTATTTTTTGATCGGGCGCCGTCACCGATTACATTTTGCGGTCGATGGCGTACCGCGCCAATGAACGCAGCAAATCGGCGCGTTCATCGAACATGTCCAGATGCCGGATCGCTTGCGCCGCCAACATTTCCGCCTGCGCCTTTGCCCGGTCGACGCCCAAAAGCGTGACAAAATTCGGTTTGTTGTTTTCTGCGTCTTTGCGCACGGATTTTCCGGTTTCCGCCGTACTGCCCGCCGCATCCATCACATCGTCGGTGATTTGAAACGCCAAACCCAGATCGTGCGCGTAAGACGACAATGATTGCCGCGCCTTGCCCGGCACCTTGGCCAAAATCGCGCCGGCTTCGCAAGAAAATGAGAATAATTCGCCGGTTTTCAAACGCTGCATGCGGACAATTTCGTTCATATCCAATTCATTGCCGGATGACAGCATATCCAGCATCTGCCCGCCGACCATGCCGCGCGCGCCCGCCGCCTGCGCCAAACGCGCAACCAGATTGGAACGAACCACAGGATCGGGGTGCGTGTCGTGGTCGTTGACCACTTCGAACGCCAGGGTCAACAATGCGTCACCGACCAAAATCGCGGTTGCTTCGCCATATTGCACATGGGTTGTCGGTTTGCCCCGGCGCAAATAACTGTTATCCATCGCGGGCAAATCGTCGTGCACCAACGAATAAGCATGCACGAATTCAACCGCCGCCGCCGTGCGCAATGCGGTTTGTTGCGTGATGCCGAACAATTTGGACGATTGCAAAACCAAAAACGGACGCATGCGTTTTCCGCCTGCGGTTGCGGCATACCGCATCGCATCGAACAATTTTCCTTGTTCGCCGTCGCCACGCGGGATCAAATGATCCATGGTGCGGTTTAATTCTTCGCCAGCTTCTTTCAAAGCCTGTTTCAAATCGGTCATAACAAGGGCAAGATGGGACATTATTGATCCAATGGTTCGGTGCTTATTTCGCCGGATTTCCCGGCCACGATTTTTTGTACGCGGACTTCGGCTTCTTGCAACAACGCTTCGGCGCGTTTTTTCAACATCGCGCCGCGTTCGTAATCGCCGATAGCATCTTCGAGTTTGGCATTGCCCGCCTCAAGCTTGCCGACGATTTTTTCAAGTTCGTCCATAGCCTGCTCGAAATTCAATTTTTCCAGATCTTTAGCCGTCGATGCCATATGCTCAATCCTTTGATACCACCTTAGATTATGGGCGTTTATCAAAGCAATCAAGAAATATCCCCAAACAGCCGCTAAATCCTTGGAAAATGTGGCTAATGCCCCTTGGTATTGGCCGTGGAATCGGTATCAATTTTTTCCAGCACGTGGATTTTGGCAAAGGCGTTGTAAATGGTCGGCACGACGAACAGGGTAAATAATGTGCCGAACAACATGCCCCCAACGATAACCCAACCGATTGCCGCGCGGCTTTCGGCGCCTGCCCCATCGGACAAAGCCAACGGCACAGCCCCCAAAACCATAGCCCCGGTCGTCATCAAAATCGGCCGCAACCTTTGGATGGCGGATTCGATGATCGATTCCCGCACCGATTTTCCATCGGCTTGTTTTTGATTGGCGAATTCGACGATCAAAATACCGTGTTTGGTGATAAGCCCGATTAATGTGACAAGCCCGATTTGGCTGTAAACGTTAATGGTTCCCCCCGTCCAATATACCGTCAACAAAGCGCCGGTGATGGATAACGGCACCGTCAACATAATCATCAATGGATCGCGGAAACTTTCAAATTGCGCCGCCAGAACCAGGTAAATGAACGCCAACGCCAATAGGAAGGTTATATAAAGACCGCTGGAAGATTGTTTGAATTCCCGGCTTTGCCCATCCATGTCGTATTGCGCGGATGGCGGCAATATTTTTTTCGCCGATTGTTCCAGGAACGTCAATGCCTGGCCCATCGTTACGCCCGGCGCCAATGTCGCGGTGATTTTCGCGGCGCGCAATTTGTTGAACCGGTTCAATTCTTTTGGCGCGATGCTTTCGCGGATAGTAAGCAAATTCGACAAAGGCACCATTTCGCCGTTCGCCGCGCGCACATATATGGAATCCATATCCTGCGGATTGCGGCGGTCGGCATCGGCGACTTGGACGATAACGTCGTATTGTTTGCCGTCGCGTTTAAACCGCGTGACCTGGCTTCCGCCCAGCATGGTTTCCAGCGTACGTCCGATTTCTTCGACCGCAATCCCCATCAATGCCGCTTTGTCGCGGTTCATATCGACCTTTAATTCCGGTTTGTTCAATTTTAAATCGGTGTCCAAATTTTGTAGGCCTGGAAAATTGGCGCGCGCATCGGCGAGTATTTTATCGACCAGTTCCTGCAATTCTTCGTAACTTTGCGACGATTGAATTACAAATTCAATCGGCTGCGAGCGCGGACTTGCGCCCAGCGAAGGCGGGCTGACCGGAAACGCCAGAATGCCGGGAACGCCGAACATCGGTCCCATCAATTGCCCGGCCAATTCGGCCGGTTTTATGGTGCGGTCGTCCCAATCATACAAACGGATGAACGAAATCAAATTGCTGACGGTTGGGAAACCGACGATCATGAAATATTTTTCGATATTGGGATTGGATCCATAAATCGATTCCAACGCGCGCGCGTATTTATCGGTGTAATCGATGGTCGATCCTTCGGGCGCAACGCCGACGCCGATCAAAACGCCGCGATCTTCGGTTGGCGACAATTCCGACGGAATGACTTTTAATAACAAACCGGCCGCCGCCAAAACGGCCGCGACCAAGGCGATAATCACCATTTTTTTGTCGATGATTTTCTCCAGCGCGGATTTATACCCATCGTTCAATCCGTCCAAAAACTGCGAGATTCTGCGGCTGACCGGTCCTGGATTATGTTCATGGCGCAAAATGCGCGAACACATCATTGGTGATAACGTCAATGCCACAAAACCCGACACCAAAACCGCGCCCGCAAGACTCCAGGCGAATTCGGTAAATAAACGGCCGGTACGGCCGGTCATCAAACCGATCGGCACATACACCGCCGCCAATGTGATGGTCATGGCCAAAACCGCAAAACCGATTTCCTTGGCGCCGCGCAACGCGGCCGCGACCGGCTCCATGCCTTCTTCGATATAACGGTAAATATTTTCCAAAACCACGATCGCATCGTCGACCACAAGCCCGACCGCCAAAACGAACGCCAACAATGTCAGCGTGTTGATACTGAAACCCAGCGCCAGCATAATCGCAAACGCCCCGATCATGGACACAGGTATGGTAATCAACGGGATGATCGACGACCGGATGGACCGCAGGAAAAAGAAAATCACGAACGCAACCAACACAACGGCTTCGATAATCGTTTTAAAAACTTCACGGATCGAACGGTCGATAAAAATCGACGAATCATAAGCGACTTTGACATCCATTCCTTCGGGCAAAACCTTGACGATTTCTGGAATGACTTGTTGGACTTCTTTGGAAACTTCCAACGGGTTTGCGGTCGATTGCTTGATCACGCCCAATGCCACGGCGGGTTTGCCATTAAACCGCGCGTTCACACGCGTGCTTTCGGCATCCAATTGCGCGCGGCCAATGTCTTTTAACCGAACCAGATAATTGGCGCCCTGTTTGATAATTAAATTGTCGAACTGTTCGGATGTCCGCAAATCGGTGGTCGCCTGAACGGTGAATTCGCGTTTCAAACTTTCGATTCGGCCAGCGGGCAATTCCACGTTTTGATTGCGCAATGCCAACAAAACATCTTGCGGGGTCAAATTATACGCCGCCAATTTCAACCGGTCCAACCAGATTCGCATCGCGAACCGGCGTTCGCCGAAAATCCGCACGCCCGAAACGCCGCTTAGATTTTGCAATCGGTCTTTGACGAAACGGTCGGCGATGTCGGTTACTTCCAGCGGCGAGTGCCGGTCGCTGGAAAACGCCAAATAGATAATCGGCTGCGCGTCGGCTTCGACCTTGGCAATGCTGATATCTTCGACTTCTTCGGGTAAAACGCCCTGCACACGCGCCACACGGTCGCGCACGTCGTTTGCGGCGGCATCGACATCGCGGTCGATGCGGAACCGGATGGTGATCTGGCTGTTTTCCGAACGGCTGATCGACGACATAACCTCGATCCCTTCGATACCGGCGACCGATTCTTCGATAATTTGCGTGACGCGGCTTTCCATAATTTCGGCGCTGGCGCCAGGATATTTCGCATCGACCGTGATGATCGGTTCATCGATGTTCGGGTATTCGCGGATGCTTAAACGGTCATAAGCCATCAATCCGATCAAAACGACCAAAAGATTGACGACCGTTGTAAACACCGGCCGTTTAATCATCACGTTGGTAAATTGCATATCGACTCTCTGTCAGTTTAAGTTAATTTTTTGCCGGCGCCGGATCTTCTTCGAACAACACAGGTGGCGGTTTTACCGGATCGGGTTGAGGAGCCGCCAAATCAGGCGCGTTTGCGGATGGCGAAGACGGCGCGGCATGATCGACCGTGCCGGAATCATGCGGCACAACTGGCGCAGATGATTTTTCTGGCGCTTTTTCTTGCGCTGCGTTTCCATGCGCCGCATCACCGTGAACGGCCGAATCGATTGGATCTGTGTGCGATGGGGCGGAATGTTGCGCGGGTTTCGTTTTTTTCGCAACCGGCTTTTTTACAGGCGCGGATGGTTTCGCAACAGGCGGGTTTTCGATTGGCGCGGCTTCATGTTGCGCCATATCGTCATCCGCCATGTCTGGATCAATCACGGATTGTTCCTCAGCGGCCGGCGCATGTTCCACCGGTGAAGCGGCCGGAGCAGGTTGTTGTTGCTCTTGTTGTTGTATTGGTTGTTGCGACGGCATTGGCGCAACCGCCGCGCCATCGCGTATTTTCATTTGTCCCGCAACGACGATCATATCGCCTTCGGCCAAACCTTCGGTTACTTGCACCATCCCATTATCGCGGAATCCGGTTTTAATGTCCGCCGTAACCGCCTTGCCATCGACGACCTTATATACGAACTGGCTGCCGCCGGTTGGGGTGATGGATTGTTCCGGCACCATCAACGCGGTCAATTGATCGCCCAGCGGAATGGTGATTTGCGCAAACGCGCCGGGGCGCAACACTTGATTCGGGTTTGGAACATAGGCGCGCAATACAACGCTGCGCGTGCTGACATCGATTTGCGGATCGATGGCGTAAATTTCCGCCGGGAATTTTTCACCCGGTTGCGAAGCCGATGTCAAATTGATCGACTGGCCGGTGCGGACATTGTTCAAATATGTTTCGGCAATGCGGAAATCGACTTTCAACGGATTCAATTTCGTTACGCCGACCAAATCCTGTCCTGGCGCCACATAATCGCCCACACTGACCGCGCGCACGCCGATAACGCCGTCGAACGGCGCGATAAGGCGCATTTTCGCCAATCTGGCGCGGGATAGATTCACGCTGGCCTCGGCGGCTTGCAATTTCAAACGGTTGTCGTCGCGGGCATTCGCGGTGCCGGTGCCTTTTTCAAACAACGCCTCGGACCGTTCGTATATTTTGCGCGCCAAATCCCGCGCGGCCAAAGATTCCTGCAATTCCGCCTGATACAGGCTTTGATCCAATGTGATTAATGGCTGGCCTTTTTTGACCGATTCGCCTTCGTTGAAATGAATGGTTTCGATACGGCCAGCGATTTCCGGGCGCAAAATAACCGATTCATCGGCTTGCAATGTGCCGACCGCCTTGACTTCGGCAGCCATGGGCAATTTACGCAGAACCATCGTTTCCACAGGCATTGGCGGCATTTGCCCGCCCATCGCCGCCGCACCCGGAGGAGCCCCCGCGCCGCCGGAAATCATTCCCATAAGCTGATTTTTAAATAAAACCGCGCCGACCGCGATTACGATTACGATTAATAAAAAGGATTTTTTGCTGTTGGATTTGGTCATAAATTTCTCCGATGTCGAATCAATATAGCGCCGGATTCGAAATTGGAAAGTGTTGTTTTTACGACATAAAATCATACATGCGCGGCAAAAACACCGGCGCGCAAACCGGTATGTGGATATACTTTGCGGCTTAAGTGGTATAGTTTGTTTGGATACAACATCTGGTTCATCCGCATGGAAACCGCCGAATTACAGGATATTTTAGACAAACACGCCAAGTGGCTGCAAAAGCTGCCTGGCGGTCAACGCGCCGATTTATCCAAACAAAAACTGACCGGAATGAATCTAAAAGGCGCCTTGCTGCAATCGGTGCGTTTGACCGGTGCGGATTTGTCCGGCGCGGATTTATCGGGCGCCAACCTCAGTTACACCGATTTATTCGTCGCCAAACTGGATGGCGCGGATTTATCCAACTGCAACATGAACCGCGCCGATTTGCGCGGCGCATCGATGTTGCGCGTCAATTTGGATTTTGCGGATTTAAAACAGGCCGATTTGCGCGGCGGATCGTTTTTCGACGCCGAAAGCGAAGCGCCCGAAGGCAAACGCCGCGCCACCGTCGCAGATTTCATCGAATCGTCGGCCAAAAATCCGCCCAACAGCGGCGGAGCCAATTTGACCGGATCGTCGATGTTGGGCGCAACCTTGATCGGCACGCAATTGGCCGATGCGAATTTAACGTCCGTCAATTTGTCGCGCGCCAATTTGGATGGCGCGAATTTGACCCGCACCATTTTAACCGATGCGAATTTATCGCTGGCGTCTTTGAAAGGCGCGAATTTATCCAGCCCGTCGATCGAACGCGCCAATTTCCGTTACGCCGATTTCGAAGGCGCCACCATCGACGGCGTCGATTTTACCAAAGCCGCGATCATGGGCGCCATGCACGATTCCATCACATCGCATTTGCCGTCCAAAGTCCGCCAAGCGTTAAGCGAGCATTTGCAATGGATCCGCAGCGGCGGAACATTGGGTCAACGCGCCGATCTAAGCCGCGCGGAACTGAAATCCGCGAATTTGACGGGTTTCAATTTGATGTGGGCGAATTTGTCCGGCGTGAATTTCGAAGCCGCGAATTTGTCGTATGCCGTTTTATCGTTCGCGGATCTCAGTTGGGCGAATTTAAAAAATGCGGATCTGACCGGCGCGATTTTAAACGGCGTCGATTTGCAAAAAGCGAATTTGCAAAAAGCCAATTTATACGGCGCGGATCTGGATTGGATCGAAGAATCAAGAAACGAAAAAATCACCAATCACTATTCCAATCTCGAAGCCGCGCAATTGATCGAAGCGAATTTAGAAGGCGCTAATTTCCGCAACACATTGTTGAATGGAACCGATTTTACCGGATCGAATCTGCGCCACACCAATTTTATCGGCAGCGACGTGTCGACGGCGGTTTTCGCCAACACCAACCAGAACGAAGCCATTTTTTCGGACGCCTGATTTCATGACCCCAGACAAATTGATGAAAATTCTGAATTTGCACGAAACCTGGTTAAAAGGTGCGGTGGGCGGCAAGCGCGCGAATTTTTCGCACCAAAATTTGTCGGGTGTTTCGTTCGTCGATTTGAATTTAAAATTGGCGCAATTCACCGGCGCGGATTTGCGGTATTGCAATTTCACCGGATCCGACCTAAGCGAGGCGGATTTTTACGGCGCGAACATGACCGGCGCGAATTTAACCAAGGCGATTTTATGCCGCACCGATATGCGCGGCGCATCGTTGCAGGACGCCGATTTCACCAAAGCCAACATGACCGAAGCCGATATGCGCAGCGGCCGGCTGATCAGCGGCAAGGCGAAATCGGACGAAGATGTTTCCACCGCCGATTTGTATCAGGCGGACAATGAAAAAAAAGGCGGCAAGGGCGCGAACGCCGAAGTCAATTTGAAAAACGCCAAATTCCTGAAAACTATTTTGATTGGCGCGCAATTGGCGGGAACCAATTTGTCCGAAGCCGATTTGTCCGAAGCGGATTTGGAAAACGCGAATTTATCGGGATCGAATTTATCCGGCGCGAATTTGACCCGCGCATCGCTGATAAAAGTCAACTTGCAAGGCGCGCAAATCAAAGACACATGTTTTAAACACGCCGATTTAAACGAAGCGAATTTGACCGGCCTGGATTTATTGCAAGCCGACATTACCGGCGCCAACCTGCCCCGCCCGAATTTACAAGCCAAACCGTCGATCCAGCAAATATTGAACGATCATTTTTTATGGATCAAGGAATCCGGAGCCAAAGGATCGCGCGCCAACTTGACCGGCGAGGATTTAAGCAGCCTGGATTTGTCCGGCACCAATTTATCCGGCGCGGATTTGGACAAATGCGTGATGCAAAATGTAAATATGGAAAATTCGATCCTAGTAATGACCAATTTTTCCAACAGCTTTTTGCGCCAAGCCAACATGCAAAAAGCCGTGATGGAAGGCGTGAATCTGGCCAACGCCGATTTACAACAGGCAAATTTGGACGGCGCGCAATTGGGCCCGGTCGATTTGAAAGGCCCCGATGGAATTCATACCGGGCGCACCTGGCCGACCAATATGGTCGGCGCGAATTTATTCAAAGTCAGCATGGTGGGCGCGAATTTGTCCGGCGCGAATCTGGCGGACGCCAATTTGTCGCAATCGGATCTTAGCGGCGCGGATTTGCGCGGCAGCAATTTGCACAACGCCCGGTTTGAAGGCGCAAAAACCGATGGAACCAAGTTTCCAGACGGATTTCAGCCCAAATAACCGCTAATTCATTTGCCATAAATCGAAAGCTGGATTATCAATTCCGGCATGATCGTCGAAATTGGTCATTTTGCCGCCATCTTGGCGTTTATTTTCTGCGCCGCCGGAATAATCTGCGCTGCGAAGCCATTATACGCCCAAAATCTTTCGCGTTACCGGCTGATCGTTTATTTTACGCGTGTCAATTTCCTGTTGCTTAGCTTGTCGATGCTAAGTTTGATCCTGGCTTATTTGCAATCGGATTTCACGGTCGTCAACGTCGCCGCCAATTCCCATACCATGAAACCATGGCTTTATAAATTGGCGGGCGCCTGGGGAAATCACGAAGGATCGGTGTTGTTCTGGTCCTGGATTTTATCGTTGTACGGTTTTGCGTTCAGTTATCTGGAAAAAAACCTGGATCACCGCAGCCGGTTTATTGTCATGACCGCATTGATGATCGTGGCAATTTGTTTTCTGGCGTATCTGATTGCCGCATCCAACCCGTTTTTACGCCAAATACCGTATGAACAAGACGGGCGGGATTTAAATCCGCTTTTGCAGGATCCGGGATTGGCATTCCATCCGCCGCTTTTGTATCTGGGATATGTCGGATCGGCGATGATGTTCGGTTTTGCCGTCGCCGCGTTGATGCAGCCGGAAAAATCCGCCGAAATTTTACACGCCATGCGCGGATGGGCGGCGATGGTTTGGTCGTTTTTAACCCTGGGCATCGCGCTGGGCAGTTATTGGGCGTATTATGAATTGGGTTGGGGCGGTTGGTGGTTTTGGGATCCGGTTGAAAATGCGTCGTTGATGCCATGGATATTATGCACCGCGTTATTGCACAGCGTGATGATCGCCAAACGCCAGGCATTGGCGCATGCGACAATATTGCTTTCCTTATGCACATTCGGCCTAAGTCTGATTGGCACATTTCTGGTTCGTTCGGGAATTTTAACGTCGGTGCACGCATTCGCGGACGATCCACGGCGCGGGCTGTTTTTATTATTTGGGATCGCCGCCATCATGGGCGGGGCGTTTATTTTGTATGCGCGCCGGATTGCAACAATACCTGCAAAACAGGATTACGGATTTCTGTCGCGGGAAACCGGGATTGCATTGAACAATATGATTTTATCGGTGTTATGCTTTACGGTCTTTTTGGGCACGCTATATCCGTTGTTTGTGGAATTATATAATGGCGGAAAATTATCGGTCGGCACGCCGTATTTCACCATGACTTTCGTGCCCATATCCGTCCCGTTGCTTTTGTTGATGATCTGCGCGCCTTTTTTGACGTATCGCGCCACGCCCGCATCGAATTTATGGCGCCCGTTGGCGCAAAGCGCGATATTGGGCGCGATTTTGTCCGCGGCGTTGATTTTGCAAAATCATTTTCAATTTTTCCCAGCCGCGATGATGTGGATCGCATGCGGGATTATCGCCGGCAGTTTGATATATTGGCGGCGCGCGTTTAAATCCGCGCCGAAACAATTGGCGTTGTGGCCACGGTTGCGGCAAATGAATTTCGGCGCGCATACATTGGCGCTTGGCCATGCGGGGCTTGGAATTTGCATGATCGGCATGATCGCATCGACCGCGTATTTGACCGAAGATATTCAAAAAATGTCCGTCGGCCAAAAATACCAATTGGGCGATTATCGTTTTGAACTGCAATCCATCGACGAAGGATCGGAAAATAATTACGCCTATGTGCGCGCGAAATTATTGGTCGAAGAAACCGGACAATCCGCGTTTTATTTATTTCCCGAAAAACGCCTGTACCCGTCCCAAGGCGCCGTCACAACCGAAGCGGCGCGCGACCCGGATCTTTTGGGCGATGTTTACACCGCACTGGCCGAAGTTGCGCCGGATAAATCCTATGCGATTATCCGTTTGTCCTATCACCCGCTGGTTTTATGGATTTGGGTGGGTGCGATGATTATGGCGCTGGCGGGATTTTTACAATCAATCCGGTCGTTAACCGCAAAACCGCAATCGCAACACGCCCTGCCCGGCGATTTGCCGTTTTCTTACAAACCGATAGCCATAAGTTGCGGCATCGGCGCATGCATTTACGCCGTTATCGGATCGCCCATTTTCTTGTTCTTTTGATGGCTTTATCGTGGCGGGGGCTATTTTTAATTTTTCTTTTGCCCCTTTCATGCTAGACTTTTTCGAGCGCATCCAGTTTGTTCCCAACCGAGTAAAAAATCATGAGCAAAAATTACGTCGACGCCTGTATCGAAGAAGCTTTGATCAAATCCACCGGCAACCGCACCAAGGCCTGTCAAATGTTGCTGGCGCGGTGCGCCGATGATCCGTTATTGGAAGACGGCCTGTTCGCCAATTTCCGCGAATCAATTACCATGGCGCATGTGCAACGCGTGGCGCATCGTATGGAAAACAAAGGCGCGGCGAACGAATCTGCGCAAGGCATCGACGGTTCGGCATTCGCCAACATGGTCAGCCATCTGGAAAAAACCATCGGCGGCCAAGACCCGTTGTCCGCCAACAGTTTGAAACCTGCGCCGGGGCAGCCGGTTAACAAAGCGGCGCAAAGCCCGGGTCACGGCAATAATTTGCGCGCGATCGCAGATGCGTTCAAAAAGCCTTTTGGCAAAAAATCGTCCCCTTCTTCTTAATTTAAACCGCAACGGAGAATTCTATGCGTTTTCTTCTTACTCTTTTTCTAACTTTAATTATGGTGACTTCTGTGAATGCTGCTGATTTAGAAAATACTTTATATATGGAATTGAAATCCGGCCGGGTCGTGATCGAATTGCGCCCGGATTTGGCGCCGAAACATGTCGCCCGGATCAAAGAATTGGTTCGCCAAAAATATTATGACGGTTTGGTGTTCCATCGCGTCATCGATGGATTCATGGCGCAAACAGGCGATCCAAAGGGTGATGGAACCGGCGGATCGGGCACGAAATTGCCAGCCGAATTTAGCAGCGAAAAACACGTGCGCGGCACGGTTTCGATGGCGCGCACCGCCGATCCGAACAGCGCGGATAGCCAATTTTTCATCTGTTTTGCACCGGCATCGTATTTGGACGGCCAGTACACCGTTTGGGGCCGCGTTGCCGAAGGCATGGAACATGTCGATTCCTTGAAAAAAGGCGATCGTTCCAGAAACGGCAAAGTGGAAGATCCAGACAAAATTCTGGAAATGCATGTTGCAGCGGATGTCGTGGAAAAACCAAAAACCAAATCCAAGGCGAAATCCAACTAAAATTCTTGGTAAAATAACAATGGCCGGAATGAATGTTCCGGCCATTTTTTTGCGCCATTTTATATAAATTCCATTTTCCGATCGGACGGAATTTATCTGGCTTGGACTTTCTCCCTGGTCTTCTCGCCGGCTACGGATCTTGCGGCAGCGCGATCTTCTGCCCAGCCCCGCATAGCCTTTCGCATCAATTTATCGACCGCCGTACCCTGGCCGACCGATAAAATTTCAACCGTCGCGGGCATCCGCACATTGCTGCGAATAACGTAAACACGCTGAAATTGATCGTATTGTTCCGCGCGCGACCACCGTTGAGGTATCGTTTCGCCCGATTGCGCAGCAAGGTCTTTTTCCAAAGGCGGCGCGCCGAAATACGCCCGCGCCCTGAATTCCGCCGCTTGGGATAAAATATTGGCCAACCGGACTGTCGTTACGGGATTGCCGGATACGGCGCAAAACCCGTCATACCACGCGACCGCATCGAACATTTGATGGAAAATCGCGTGTTTTTTACCCGGCGTTGGCGGAGTATGCGGATCGACAATTTTAAACAACGCTTCGCGGAATGGCGCGCTGTCGTCCCGCCAACTGGTTTTGATCGCATAATTGGCCTGGCTCGGGCGTCCCTCGCTCGTCACGACGGGTACGCCTGCCAAAAACCGGCTGCAATCTTTTTCTTTCATTTTGCCATCGGGCCCTTGTTCCAATTCATCGCCGGGCTTATTCCAATAACCGGCAATGTCATATCGCAATTGCGGTAACGCCAAATGATACAATGCCGTAAAAACACGCATTCGCATTTGTTCCGGAACGCCTTCCTCGCGTTGCGCCCGCGTGCCCATTTCATCCGCAAGCCTGGCAAGATCGATTGCCGCCTCGCCAAAAGATTTGATATTCCAAGCAGCCATCATTTTGTGGATATTGTCTCGCTTTGTATCGGTTTCGTACTTGGCCGAATCAAAAGCCGACCGCACGCTTTGCGTGGCGGCCGACCATTTTTGTTTTAATGCCGTAAGTGCCATGATTCCCTCGCTGTTATGGTTGATGTTATAATTGTGGTGTAATCCGTGGTTCCGGCAAAACGGCAAAACACAACCATTGGTAGAATATGCAATTCCACTTTAAAATCGTGCCGCCGAATTTTGCCGGATTCTGGTTAACTGCCGATCAAACCGGATCAGCAATTATGTTTCGTTTGGTTCATCTTCGTATGTCCTGTTATTTTTTGTAATTGGAGTTTTAATACGAAAAACATCTATTTTAGTCAATTTAATTTTGACTAATAGTGATAAATAACAATTAAATTATAATTGAATGAAACTTGCTTATCGGATTATGGAATGAAAAAACAAAATCCGCATACTTATCCCACCGCTGTGACAAATGCATGACAGAAATTATAATACAACCATTAATTGTATTATATTACTGCGCTGTCCACCCGCCATCAATTGGCAAACTGGCGCCGGTGATTGCGCGCGCGGCGTCGCCGCATAAAAAAACCGCCAGGGACGCAATATCCGCGGCCTGTACGAATTGGTGGTACGGCATTTTTTCCGATATTAAATCGACTGCCGCTTGTTGAATTGGAATATTTGTGGCGTTCGCACGCGCCGCGACTTGTTTATCGACGATGTCGGTTTGCACCCACCCGGGGCAAATCGCGTTGCTGGTGATATTGTCGTTAGCCAATTCCAGCGCCATAACCTTGGTCAATCCCAAAAGCCCATGTTTGCTTGCCACATAAGCGGATTTGTGAATCGACGCGACCATGCCATGCGCCGACGCAATATTGATAATACGCCCCCACCCGGTTTTTTTCATGGCGGGAATAAATCGCTGCGCCAGTAAAAAAGCCGCCGATAAATTCACCGCCAGAACGCGATCCCACTGATCGCGCGGAAATGTTTCAATCGGGCTGACATATTGCATGCCTGCGTTATTGACCAATACATCCACGCCACCCCATTGGCCCATCACCATATCGGCCAAATCCGTAATGCCGGCCGGATCGGCCAGATCGGCATTTGAAATCAAAACATTATTTTTATATTTTGCCGTTATATCCGTGGCAACAGATTGCAAATAATGGTCTTCGCACAATCCATGAATAACGACCGACGCGCCGTTTTTCGCGAATTCGGTTACAATCGCAAGCCCAATGCCGCGCGCCGACCCGGTGACCAGAACTTTTTTGTTTTGCAGCATATCAACCCTTTGCCATGAAATTGAATAAACACAGTATTATAAGGCATTTTGCATAGCAATATAAAAAATCCGCAAAGAAAATTTTGCGTCAAACGGATTGATTTTTGTTTTTGTTAAAGTAAAATTTACCCTATGCCGATATAGTGGCTAAAGACCATGAAACCCGCCATACAAAATAGTTGCTAAATCCGCTTTTTGTTTTATTATGGAACCACTGGTCTTTGATTTTTAATATATATTAAGAGTGTGATTGATATGAATAATTTTGGCGCTTCGGATTCTAACGGTTCTCCTGTTACATTAACTGTCAAATGGTTTTCCTCTAGAAAAGGTTTTGGTTTCGCCAACATCCCCGGCCAGGATCGGGATGTGTTCATTCATATGTCGGCTGTTACCAATTCCGGGCATGATGAATTGCCGGACGGCACCACGATTACATGCATTGTCGGCACCGGCCAAAAAGGCCAAGAAGTAAAACAAATTATTTCCGTCGATACCAGCACAGCCCAAGAACGCCCGCGCGGCGATCGTGATTTTGGCGGCGGCGGTGGCGGTTTCCGCCGCAACAATTTTGGCGGCGGCGGTGGCGGCGGCGGACGCAGCAAATATGGCGACCGTGGCGGTTTTGGCGATCGGAATTCCGGACACGGCGAGCGCCGCGCCCCGACCGGACCTGCCCACGAAGTAAACGGCACCGTAAAATGGTACAACAGCAACAAAGGATTCGGGTTCGTGATGCCAGATGACGGCAGCCGCGATGTGTTCGTTCACATGTCCACCTTGCGCCGTTCGGGATTGCAAAACCTGGACGAAGGCCAGGCCGTTCGCATGCGCGTCGTCAGCGGCGGCAAAGGCCAAGAAGCCGAATCCATCGAAATCATTTAATCGTAAAATATTTGAAAAACCCGGCATTGAAAAATGCCGGGTTTTTTATTTGCGATCCGGCATTCGAATTACGGCATCATCACATATGAAAAATAATCGCGGTCTAGATCGGCGCTGGATACATGGCCGATACGCCCGACCGGGAATTGCCCTGGCCCCGCGGGTTCGGTTAAAACGAACACCTTGCGTTCGACTGTCAATATCCTGTCGCCCGACAATGCCTGCACCTGAAATCCGACAAAAGCATGATTATTGGTATAAATCATGGCAATCGGCATGTTGGGATATAACGACCGCATCATCGCGATCAACGCCACGCTTTTTGTGTCGCAATCGCCGCGATTCATCAATAACATGCCATAAGGCGTCGTGAATCCGGATCCGTTCGACGTCGCCCGGTTTTGCAATGTGTCATAGGGTATGGATTGTAAAAAATTCAAACTGGCGTTCAATACGCCGCGCTGGCTTTTGTCGGCGGATTGCGCGGCGATCGCCTTGGCCACCGGGCGCATGGATGCGATATAATTCTCGGCGATGCGGATGTGATCCGGCATAATGTATTTTCCGGTCGTATCCTTGATAAAATATTTGGATTGTAAATACCGGTCTTGCGCTTCTTCGTTGCGGCGCTTCATTTGCGCCAGGGTTTGTTGAACGACTTCGTCGCTTGGCCCCATAACGTGAAAACTGATCGTATCGCCGATTTTATCGACCGATACTTGCACCCCCGGCGTTTGCGCCGCATAGTAATGCAAATACTCCATCGTGTAATTTTCCATTTGCACTTGATCGAATGCCTGAAATTGCCCGGCGCCTGCGTTCAATTGGCGGGTATTCAACATGAACGACAATGAAACGGGACGCCCGGAAAAATCTTCGAACTTATAGGAAAATTGGGTCATATTGCCCGATTTCGCGGCCTTCATGTCCAATTGAGCCGAATACGCCGAATCAAACGGCCACATCGGCAAAGCACACAGGATAAAGAATAAAACGATACGCATCAGCATTTTGTCATTTCCGCCATACCGATTAGTATATCATATCCATACTGTCAAAAGATTAAAACTAGCCCCATGCAAAAACATCCCCTGATACACCGTATCGTCCTTGGCGCAGTCGCGTTATGGGTGGTTATTATCGCGTTAACGCATTTGGTGCGGGAAATTAAATCGCCGCCAGGCGCCAATGCGCCAGAATCGGTTTATGCCAAGGTAATGAAAACCCGCACATTGCGTTGCGGGTATATATTGTTCCCGCCCGCGGTTATCAAAGATCCCAATACCGGTGAATTTTCGGGCATCGCCGTCGACATCATGCAAAAAATCGGTGAACGGCTGGGATTAAAAATCGATTGGACCGAAGAAGTCAGTTTCGCGACAAATGTCCAAGGATTGCAAACCGGACGGTATGACGCCGTATGTATTACTTATTGGATGAATCCGAACGAAGGCAAATTCGTCGGATTTTCAGTGCCGTTTTATTACAGCGGCATGGTGGGCGCGCAACAATGCGAAAAACAAAAAAATCAAGCCGATTGGAACGATCCGGCATTTAAAATCGCGATGGTCGACGGTTCGGTGGCATCGCGCCTGGCTGCGGCGCGGTTTCCAAAGGCACAGTCATTGACATTGCCGAATTCCGCCGATGTAACGCAATTGTTGATGAATGTCGCAACCGCAAAGGCGGACATGGCATTTGTCGAACCGTTTCAAATTTTCGATTGGAACGCCAAAAATACGGACAAAAAATTATGCGCCGATGACAAACCGGTTGCGGTGTTTCCAAATGTAATCGCGCTGCCTCAGGGCGATACGGCGTTTAAATCGATGATCGACGCCGCGTTGACCGATATAATCAATAACGGCGAAATGAGCGATATATTGAACAAGCATGAAAAATACCCCGGCAGCTTTTACCGGCTGGCGAAGCCGTACCGGGAATAATATTTGGCGGATGCAAAAATAACTATACAGCGATCCGCAAAAACAATATCATAAATTCATGATTTCAACCGTTTTCGACATTTTAATTCAATATCATACCGGTTTTTTATCCGGGCTTGTGGTGACATTGCAATTATGCGGAATCATATGGTCCTTGGGAATCATATTGGGTTCCGCGCTTGGGTTTTTGGGGTGGCAGCATCCTTATTCTATCGGCAAAGTTTCCCGGATGATTTCTTTTGTGTTGGCGGGAATTCCAATTCTGGTATTTTTATTCTGGCTGCATTATCCGGTACAGGCGATGTTCCAGGTCGTAATCGATCCATTTTATACCGCCGCGTTCACATTCACAATTATCAATATTTTCGGCGTGTCGGATTTGGTTCGGTTCGCATTAGAAGATTTCCCCGAACAGTATTTATCGGCCGCGCGCGTGTGCGGATTATCGCGCAAGAAAACCATATTCAAAATCCAATTGCCGATATTGTTGCGGCATATTTTGCCCGGATTGCTGATTTTACAAGTGACCATGTTGCATGTCACATTATTCGCAAGCCTGATTTCGGTCGAAGAAATTTTCCGCGTCGCGCAGCGCATTAACGCGCAAATATACAAACCCGTTGAAATTTACACCGCATTGGGATTGTTTTTCCTGGCGGTTTGTTTGCCGATCAACGGCGTCGCCATATGGATTAAAAACAAATACACGCGCAATTTATCGGATCGTTGATGTTTATCGCAAAAAATATTTCCAAATCCCTGCAAGGCCGCCCGATTGTACGGGATGTCGAATTGACCGTGAATCCCGGCACGATTACCGCCATCATCGGGCCCAGCGGCGGCGGAAAAACCACATTATTGCGGTCGTTATCGATGATTGAATCGCCCGATTCGGGATCCATATCGATCGACGGAAAAAATTTCCATTTCCCGCAAAAACCCGATGCGCCGGCGCCGGAACCGTGGCCGGAAATGACCGTTGTGTTCCAACAATTGTTTTTATGGCCGCATTTGACGTTGCGGCAAAACTTGCTGCTTCCGGTCGAAGATTGCATGACGCCGGAACGGGAATCGTTGATTGAGGAAATCATCGATTATTTCGCGATGGAAGAATTCATCGACCGTTACCCAAGCCAATCTTCGGGCGGGCAAAAACAACGGCTGGCGTTGGCGCGGGCGATTGTGTTGCAGCCAAAATATTTATTGCTGGACGAAATTACATCCGCATTGGATGTCGAACAAACGGCAAAAATTTTAGAATTTCTATTGATGGTGCGCGACCGGGGTTGCGGCATAATTTTAATTACCCACCATTTGAATTTTGCCAAACGCGCCGCCAATCAAATATTGTGCCTGGATCAAGGCCGCGTGATCGAACACGGCAACGCCAGCATCCTGGAAAATCCAAAAACACCGCGTTTGCGGGAATTTGTATCCCATGTCATGGCCGCCAGTTAAATCACCCATCCTGCCCCCCCACAAGAAAACGAATAAAATTTTAACCATTCTCAACCGTTATTTAGGTTTTGTTTGTCATAATGGTTTTGTATCGGACAGTTTTAGGCAATATTAAAGCGTAACCCAAGGGGCGAATTATGCATTCCAAGCTATTGATATTAGCGGTTATTTTATCATTTACCGCGTTTTCGGCACCCGTTCAGGCGGATTGGCGTCTGCCTATGCAAATGGCCTTTGACGGCGACGAAGGCGGAGAAGACGGCGGAAGCGGCGGTAGCAATGAAAACCAAACATTGGACTGTGAACCGGTCGGCGATGTGGGTTGGGATTGCAAGGAAAATATTCCATAAAGTTTCGATAGGCGCCCATTGCCCGGATTCCGCGCTTTGGCGGGGGATGTTGGGGTGACGGGCTAAGAAATAAGGTTTTTTTGGGGTGTGCTCTTGAAAAGGTCGGCCTACGGGTCGGCCTTTTTTTGCCTTTTCTGGCTTGGCATATTATGGCCAAGTCCGGTAAAATGACCGCATGAAATTATTACGTTGGATCAGTTTTATGATTCTCAGCTGTTTGCTGGTTTACGGGCTTTGGATTTTAACGGGCGCCGCATTTAACGCCGCGCCGTGATTGCAAAACAAAAAATGTCTCAAAAAAAACTTTCTTTTACCGCCGATGATTCGGTTGCCGGCTGGCGGCTGGATAAATTTTTGGCGCATTGCGCGCCGGATTTGTCGCGCGCCAGAATCCAGGATTTAATTGGCACGGGGCATGTTGCATCGGCGTCAAAACCGATTGCCGAAAATTCTTTTAAAATAAAATCGGGACAGACATTCGATTTGACAATACCGGCCGCTGCGCCGGTATCCATTGCCGCGCAAAACATCCCGTTGAACATCATATACGAAGACAACGATATTTTGGTTTTAAACAAACCGCCGGGATTGGTGATTCATCCCGCCGCCGGAAATGCCGACCGCACATTGGTCAACGCGCTTTTGGCGCATTGCGGCGATTCATTGTCCGGCATCGGCGGCGAAAAGCGCCCCGGCATTGTCCACCGCATCGACAAAGACACAAGCGGCGTTTTGGTCATCGCCAAGCACGACACAGCGCATCACCACCTATCCAAACAATTCGCCGACCATACAATCGAACGGCGTTACCACGCGTTTGTTTGGGGCATGCCGAATCCGTCCAAATCCACCATTCACGGCAATATCGGACGCAGCCAGCAAAACCGGAAAAAAATGGCCGTCATGCGGTCGGGCGGCAAACGCGCCACCACCCATTACCACGTCATAAAAAGTTTCGGACACATCGCAAGCTTGATCGAATGCCGCCTGGAAACCGGACGCACCCACCAAATCCGCGCGCATATGACCCACGCTGGCCATCCCTTGATCGGCGATCAAACATACGGCAAACCGCGAAAAATCCGAGGGCTTGAAATGGACCTACAAGATTACCTATATCAATTTCCACGACAGGCTTTGCACGCCAAAAGCTTGGCTTTCACCCATCCCATCAGCCTGAAATGGCTGGATTTTCAATCGGATCTGCCGGACGATTTGCAGATACTGGATGAAAAATTATCCCACATAGGCTAGATTGAAGAATGCGTTACGTTCCAGCCCTAAGCCCAGATAGCAATCTTTCCCGGTATCTTTCCGAAATCCGGAAAATTCCGATGCTGGAAAAAGAACAAGAATATATGCTGGCCAAACGCTGGCAGGAACATGGCGACCGCGACGCAGCGCACATGCTGATCACAAGCCATTTGCGCCTTGTCGCGAAAATCGCGATGGGATACCGCGGATATGGCCTGCCTTTGGCCGAACTGATTTCCGAAGGCAATATCGGCATGATGCAGGCGGTAAAAAAATTCGATCCAGACCGCGGTTTCCGCCTGGCGACATACGCGATGTGGTGGATCCGCGCGTCGATTCAAGAATATGTTTTGCGATCCTGGTCGTTGGTTAAAATCGGCACATCGGCAGCGCAAAAACGGTTGTTTTTCAATTTGCGAAAACTGAAAAGCCAGATGCAAGCGATCGACGACGGCGATTTGAATCCCGAACAAGTCGCCGCAATCGCGACCAAACTGGATGTGCCGGAAAAAGACGTCGTGGACATGAACCGCCGCCTGGCGTTCGGCGACCAATCGTTAAACGCGCCGACGCGCGGATACGACGAAGGCAGTACGGAATGGCAAGATTGGCTGGTCGATCAAACAGTCAACCAAGAAGAATCGTTGTCCGACAGGCAAGAAGAAACGCAGCGCAAGAAATTGTTGCAACAGGCGATGAGCAGTTTGAACGACCGCGAACGCGCGATCATCACCGCCAGACGCCTGCTGGATACGCCGAAAACATTGGACGATCTAAGCCAGGAATTCGGCGTCAGCCGTGAACGCATCCGCCAGATCGAAGAAAAAGCCTTTGAAAAATTGCAAAAAAATATGAAGTTGCTGGTCGATGCGTCGCCACGGAATTTTATCGAATACCGCAAACAACCGCCGCAATAAATATACCCTGAAAATTAAAAACCTTGCTGATTGAAACGCACCAAATTGGCGGTGACGTCGATCTCATCGTTATCCAGACCCAAATTTTGCAATAATGTTTTGCCCAATTCCAGGCTGGCATTCAATGTAATCGGAACGGTCGCGGTAACGCCCGCCTCGATCAATTGTTTTGCATGTTCGCTGTCGCGCGCGCGTCCGAATACGGGAACATGCGGCCAATTTTCGCGGATCACGTGAACCATTTTGGTGGCAATTTTCGATTCGCTGGCGGCCACGACAACGGCGCGCGCCGCATCGATACCGACCGACCGCAACACATGCGCCTTGGTCGCGTCGCCATAAAATACCGGCAAATCCTGTACCCTGGCTTGGGTGGTGCGGTTATGATCGTCGTCGATGACGATGTACGGTATTTTTTGCGCCTCGCACATGCCGGCGATAACCTCGCCCACCCTGCCGAAACCGCAAATCACGATGTGATTTTGTTTATCCTTGAATACGTCGGCGGCCGCTAAATCTTCGGAATTCTTTGGCATTTCCTGGGTCAAATGCGGCCATGTCAGGCGCAACAAAATTGGCGTGATCACCATGCTTAGAATAACCGCCATCGATAAAATATTCATATGGCCTTCGGGCATCAAACCGGATTGCCGCGCAACGCCGAATAACACGAATGCGAATTCACCGCCTTGCGCCAATAAAATCGCGGTTTTCAGGGATTTTTGTTTGGAAAGGCCGAAATAAAGTCCGACGGTGTAAAACACCGCCAGTTTTACAAACACCAATGCAGCCAGCAATTTCAGAATCAACGCGAAATTCGCGGCAACCAACGAAGAATCGATCATCATCCCGACGGTCATAAAAAACAACCCAAGCAACAAACCGCGGAACGGTTCAATATCGGCGGCGATTTGGTGACGGAATTCCGTTTCCGACAGCATAACCCCCGCCAAAAAAGCGCCCAAAGCCATGCTGAGGCCAAAATGATAAGTCGCGAATCCGATGCTAAGAATCACAAGCAAAGTCATCGCGGTAAATAATTCATGGTTTTTTTGCGCCACAACCACGCGGTAAATCGGGCGTAAAATTTTCTGACCCGCATACATAATCACGATCAACGCCGCAACCGCTTTTATTCCCGCCCACACCAAACTGCCGACAATTACGGCGCCCTTTTGACCCAGCAGAGGAATAACCACCAACAACGGCACGACCGCCAAATCTTGAAACAATGCGGCCGAAAAACTGGCGCGGCCATGACGGGTTGAAAATTCGCCGCGTTCCGATAATAATTGCACCAACATCGCCGTCGATGAAAACGCCAGCGCGCCGGCGATAATAATCGCCTCGGCCAGGCTGCCGCGGCTGTAAATTACAATTCCGCCGAAAACCCCCATCAATATCAGCATGCTGGCGCCGCCAAATCCGAATACCAAATGCCGCATAATCCGCAATCGTTCCAAGGGCAATTCCAAACCGATGGCGAATAACAGGAATACCACGCCCAAATCGGCCAATAATTGGCTGGCGGCGATATTTTGAATAAATCCGAATCCCGACGGCCCGATCAACAATCCCGCCAGCAAATATCCGATAATAGGGCTGAATCGCAAACGTTGCATAACCAGGCTGACCAAAACGGCGGCGGCCAGCATGATAATTGGAATGGTTAAATCGAGATTATGATCCATAAATTGCTTTATATATTGAACAGATTGGCCGTGGCGCGGCACAGACGTTAATGGTATATAATCATTTAGCGGGAAAATGCTCTGAATTACAAGAATTTATTAATTACAACAATTTATTTATGAATCGACCTCGCACCGTTTTGATCACCGGATCCGCCAAACGAATTGGATGCGATCTTGCGCGCGCAATCGCGCAACGCGGATATTCGGTTGCCGCGCATTACAACAATTCGCGTGCTGATGCAGAAAATTTGGTTGCGGAAATAAACCGGGCTGGCGGACGCGCCGCCGCAATCGGCGCCGATTTATCGAATCCAAACGGCGCCAGCGAATTATTTTCCGCTGCTACAAAAATATTTGGCCCTATCGGCGTTTTGATCAATAACGCCGCGTTGTTCGTACGGGACACGTGGCAAAACATCACGCCGATGCAAATGCACAACCATTTGCAAGTCAACACGATCGCGCCGGCCATGTTGATGCATCATTTTTTCGCGCAAGATATTGATGGCGGATCGGTCGTCAATATTCTGGATCACGCGATTTTAAAATCGCCTCGCGGATACACATCCTATGCGATCAGCAAATCGGCGTTGTGGGCGGCAACGCAATCGGCATCCGCACAATTCGCGCCGAAATTCCGGGTAAACGCGATTGCGCCGGGCATTGTCTTGCCCCCCGCAGAACCCAATAACACCGCGCAGAACCCCGATTGGCGGCGCGATTACTCACCATCGCCTTTGCCGCACGACGAATCGGTTCAAGACATTGTATCCGCCTGCCTGTACGTGATCGAACATCCGTCCATCAACGGCCAGTTGATTCCGCTGGATTCCGGCCGCCATTTAACCCCGCATCCGATTCTGTCCGGAAAACAACCGTCATGAGCACGAAAATCATCATCAAAGATCTTATTTTCTCCACTCTGATTGGAATTCACGATCATGAAAAGAAATCGCCGCAACGCATCCGCATCAATTGCGTTATGGAATTGCATGAAAAATCCAGAATCGGCGATGACGCCATCGGCGACACGGTCTGTTACGACAAAGTACGCAGCGGCATCATAAACCGCCTTGGCGGATCCCACACGCATTTGGCCGAAACCGCCGCCGAAGAAATCGCCGCGATATGCCTTGGCGATAAACGTGTGCGCACCGCAACCGTACGGGTCGAAAAATTGGATGTTTTCGCGGATTGCGAATCGGTCGGAGTGGAAATAATCCGAACCCAAAATATATGATTATTCAAGAATATATTTTATGAACGCACCCAAATCAAAATCCATACAATCAAAACCCACAATGGCCACGCGATTGGCGCAAGGCGTCGATGCGATTAGGTCGTTTCAAAAACATCTGGCGCAAGGCCCCGGCGTTTACCGTATGATCAGCGCGAAAGGCGATGTTTTATACGTCGGCAAGGCGCGCAATTTGCACGCGCGCGTCGCGTCATATACCCGTCCAGCGCAATTGCCGATCCGTTTGCAACGCATGATCGCCGAAACGGTCAAAATGGAATTCACCACAACGCAATCCGAAGCCGAGGCATTGTTGTTGGAATCGGTTTTAATCAAAGAACATTTGCCGCGATACAATATATTGTTGCGCGACGACAAATCGTTCCCTTTTATTTATATTTCCGGCGATCATGAATTTCCGCGCATATCCAAACATCGCGGCGCGCGCGTGGACAAGGGCGATTATTTCGGCCCGTTCCTAAGCAGCGGCGGCGCAGTCGACCAAACCATCGCCACGCTGCAACGCGCTTTTTTGATCCGCAATTGCTCCGATTCTTATTTTTCGGGCCGCAAACGCCCATGTTTGCAATATCATATCAAACGTTGTTCCGCGCCATGCGTCAATTATATTTCCCAAGACGAATACGGACAAAGCGTGCGCCACGTCAAAGATTTCTTGCGCGGAAAACACGGCCAGATCCAAGAACAATTTGCCCAAACCATGCACCAAGCCAGCCAAAACATGGATTACGAAACAGCCGCGCAATACCGCGACCGTATCCGCGCGTTGACATTGATCCAGGCGAAACAACGCGTGCATATCGACGGGCTGGGCGATACCGATGTCGTAGCCATCGCGCAACAGGCCGGCAAAACATGCGTGCAATTATTCACCTATCGCGACGATTGTTATTTGGGCAATCACGCCTATTTCCCGAAAACGGGCGATGAAGAAAGTTTGGGCGAAATATTATCCGCGTTCGCCGTACAATTTTACCAAGGCAAACCGATTCCGAAAAACATTCTGGTAAGCCATAAATTGCCCGAACAAGATTTGGTCGCTCAGGCATTGACCATACAATCCGGGCACAGCGTTCACATATCCGCCGCCAATCGCGGCAAAAAACGCCAGGCGGTTTTACATGCCCTGAAAAACGCGGAAAACGCGCTGGAACGCGCATTGGCCGAACGCACCGCCCAAGAAGAATTATTCCGTCAAATCACGGAAAAGCTGCATTTGCCGGAAACGCCGCATCGCATCGAAGTTTACGATAACAGCCACATTCAAGGCAGAAACGCCATTGGCGCGATGATCGTCGCGACCCAAGAAGGATTTCAAAAAAAATCATACCGCAAATTCACTATCCGCGCAGACGAATTACAACAACAACCGCGCCATGGCGGCGATGATTACGGCATGTTGCGCCAAGTATTGCAAAGACGGTTTGCGCGCCTGTCGAACGCCGGCAATGCCGCAACCGAAGATACAAGCCATACCAAACCTGGGTTGCTTTTGATCGATGGAGGGCTTGGCCAGTTGAATACCGCATTGCAGGTTTTGGCGGAATCGGGATGGGCGGAAATTCCGGTTGTCGGCATCGCCAAAGGCCCAGATCGCAACGCCGGTCGGGAACGTTTTTTTATCCAAGGCCGCGAACCGTTTCAATTGCCGCCGAACGATCCGGCCTTGCATTTTCTGCAACGCCTGCGGGACGAAGCGCACCGTTTCGCCATTGGCGGGCACCGCAAAAAACGCATTTCGGAAATGGGGCGGTCGGAATTGGATGGCATATCCGGCATCGGCAGCAACCGCAAACGCGCGTTATTGAATCATTTCGGGTCCGTTGTGGGGATCAAAAAAGCATCATTGGCCGATCTTGAAATGGTTAAAGGCATCAACAAATCAACAGCCAAGCGCGTATTCAACTACTTCCATTCCGGGGCGGATTAGGGCATATTGGCGCATATTCAACTTTATATACTCAAACGTCAAAATCATGCTGCAACTGCCCAATCTTTTAACGCTTGTCCGCATCGCCTTTGTCCCGCTGATCATCGCTTGCTATTACGCGCCGCAAGAATGGGCGGAATGCGCCAAATGGGCGGCGTTGGGCTTATTCGCACTTGGCGCTATCACCGATTATTTCGATGGCTGGGTCGCGCGCCGATACAATATGGTATCACCGCTGGGCCGTTTTTTGGATCCAATCGCCGATAAATTGTCGGTCGCGGCGGTCATTATCCTGCTGATTATGACACAACGGATTTCCGGGGTCGATGTCATCGCGGCCTATTTGATTATCGGGCGTGAAATTTTAATATCCGGCTTGCGCGAATTTTTAGGCGAATCGAAAAAATCGGTGACCATACCGGTATCGCATTTGGCCAAATGGAAAACCGGATTTCAAATGGGCGCATTGATCGCGCTATTGTCAATCGATGCCTTGCCGTTATTGGAACCGTTTACCGAATTGGCGGACATGGCGTTATGGGTGGCCGCTATTTTATCCGTTATTACCGCTTGGAATTATTTCCGCGCATTTGCGCAAACCATGTGCGAAGATTCAGCCGCATGACGGAAAGCAGGCATATTTTAGTGGTCGATGACGACCGCCGCCTGCGCGATTTATTGAAAAGATATTTGTCGCAGAATGATTTTCTGGTTACTGCGGTTGAAAACGCGGCCGAAGCGGAAAAAGTTCTTGGCAGCATGGAATTCGATTTGATCGTCCTGGACGTTATGATGCCCGGCATCACCGGTTTCGAATTGACGCAAAAATTGCGCGCCAAAAAAAATGCCGTGCCGGTTTTACTTTTGACCGCAAAAGACACCACCGCCGACCGCATAACGGGATTTGAAACCGGCGCGGACGATTATGTAACCAAACCGTTCGAACCGCGCGAGTTGGTGTTGCGCATTCAATCTATTTTGCGCCGCGCGCAGCAACCGGGAATACAACAACCTTCGGCCATTCCGGCCATTGTGGATTTTGGCGGATACCGTTTCGATATCGCGCGTTCGGAATTGAAAAAATCCGACGGCGAGGCGGTATACTTAACCACCGCCGAATCGTCGTTATTGCGCATATTGGCGGAAAATTCGCATTCCCCATGCAACCGCGAGGATTTGGTCAGGCTGTGCGGCATTGAAGGCGGCGAGAGGGCCATCGACGTTCAGGTCACACGATTGCGGCGCAAGGTTGAAATCGATCCCGGATTTCCGCGTTATTTGCAGACCGTGCGCGGCAAAGGATATGTATTGAAACCGGAAAAAATATTGATGAACGGTGAATCATGAAACGGTTCTTGCCCAAATCGTTATTCACCCGCACGCTGCTTATTTTATTCATTCCGACCGTTTTGGTGCAAGTCGTTACGACTTATGTATTCTATGACCGGCATTGGGAAACATTGGCGCGCCGTTTAACCAGCAGTCTGGGCGGCGAAATCGCCTATGTCGCGCGGGCGCTGGCCGATGCGCCTACCGAAAAACAAGACGCCATTATCGATGCGGCGATGCGCGATTTGCATCTTGAATTCGCTGTTATGCCGCTTGAATCCATGGAATTGCCGGCGGAACCCAAATTCGACAGTTTGGTCGATCAATTGCTGTACGAAGAATTGGATCGCAGGCTGGATAACAAATTTTATGCCACGATGAACGCCGACCCAGACCGGGTCAAAGTAATCGTACAATTGGATGATAATTTTTTACTTGTCTATGCCAATAAAAAGCGCCTGTTTTCTTATACAACGCAACTTGTTATCGCCTGGATGGTCGGCAGCTCGATATTGTTGTTCGGCATTGCAACCATATTTTTACGCAACCAAATCCGGCCCATCCGTAAACTGGCCATCGCCGCCGAAAAATTGGGCAAAGGACAGGATTGCGACGATTTGAAACCGACCGGCGCCATGGAAATTCGCCAGGCCACAGCTTCGTTCGGTATCATGCGCGACAGAATCCGCCGCCAGATACAGCAACGCACCGACATGTTATCAGGCATTTCGCACGATTTGCGCACCCCATTGACGCGATTGAAATTGGAATTGGCGTTATTGCCGAAATCGGATGATATTGCCGCGATGCAAAGCGACGTCGACGAAATGCGGCAGATGGTCGAAAGTTATCTGAATTTTGCTCGCGGCGATGCCGAAGAAGAATCGCAGTCGATCGTTATCACGGATTTGTTGGATGAAATCGTGCGGGATTTCGCGCGCGACGGGCACAAGATCGATTTTACGCCCAAACCCCTGCCCGCCATCGTGGCGCGCCGCAACGCGATCAAACGCTGTGTCGGCAATCTGATCGGCAACGCCGCCAGATGGGGTAAAAATATCTGGCTGGATACGGATGTGGGCACGCGCGGGATCCGCATTATTGTGTCGGACGACGGCCACGGCATTCCAGAATCCATGCACGAAGAAGTATTCAAACCTTTTCGTCGCCTGGATGATTCGCGCAATTCAGAAACCGGCGGCGTCGGTCTTGGCCTAAGCATTGCGCGGGACATCGCCCGCAATCATGGCGGCGATATTACATTGGCAAAAGCAAAACAGGGCGGCCTTGCGGCCACCCTGTTCTTACCGATTTAAAATATCCGGTCGAAACGGCGTTTATTTGCTGCCGGTTTTGCGGCGTGTTTCGGTTGGGATAATGTCCTGCAATTCGGAAACCGATTCGCGCATGCCGCCGCTCAACATTTCGAAAACTTCGCGGTTGCTGCGGGTTAAAATTTCGGTCAATTCCTTTACGTTCGCGCTGGAATTTTGCCATGCGTCTTGCAAAATTTCGCTGCTTTTGCGGACTTTTTGCTGGCTGCTGGCGCCTTGGGATGTTACGCAATCCAATGTGCCTACAACGGCATTCAAACTTTGCTGCAACGCCTCGGTTTGGCAACGGGCGACGGCCTGCACGCAATCGACGCCAACTTGGCTTACTTGCGACATGATTTCAAAATTACGTTTGTACAAATTCAACAATTTATTCATATCAACACCTGAATAGTTAAAGTTTGGAGAAAATTGGAACAAAGAAGCGATCCAATTATGGTCAAAAGATCCTCTGGCTTTGGTCATTTGCGTCCGCCTTACAGAACCGATTGTTATGCCAACAACGCGCTGGCCTTGATAAGTTTGTTTGAAATATTTTTTTGGATTGTTATTTTTAATATTATCGTGAACAACACACAGATAAATTGCATTACCCATGGTTGCAAGCGCAACTATACCACATCCCGCATAAATAGCAAAATATTATATCCACAGCATTATTATGCGAATTTTTAATATACTTGAAATGGCGGATTTTACCGCACCGCGCGCGCCAGCACGATTTCAATTTGCTGCAACAACCGATCCAGTCCTGCCATTGTCTGCGCACCATCGGCCGATGGATCCGATCGCCAACGCCACAATGCATAACCATATATAATACTGGATACGGTGGATATGACAAACCCAGGAACCGGCGCATTTTTTATTTTCCATTCACCCGTCCAAACAGGCATAATACGGAAAATTGCAACCGAAAATTGCGGCACATACGCCGGATCCGCCAATACCGCGCTTATAAATTTTTTATGCGTTGCCATTGCATCTATATGCGAAAAGACAAAATCGAACATTTGGTCGCGGGACACAAAAACCGGCTTTTTATCTTGCCGCGTTTCCGCCGCAACAGAGCCAATATAGGAAAAAAAATCATGCAGCAATTTATGCTTGTCTGGGTATTTTTTCCACGCATCCGGCGTTTGAATTTTTGCGATAATGCGTAAAATTTCCGCCTCTTTTTTGCCGCCTGATTTCACCGCGCGTTTCGGCATTTTCGCATGGCCGGGTCGCGCCGCTTTTTTTAACTTGCCCGATTTTTTGGGAATTGTTTTTTTAACCTTGGCCATAAATTACGATTCCGCCAATTCCTTGCCGCGCTTTACCGCCGCCGCAACCGCCTTGGTTACAATCGCATCGAATGCGCCGCCACCGTTCATGACATCCAGCGCGGCCTGGGTGGTGCCGCCCGGGCTTGTAACATTTTGGCGCAATTCGGACGCGGATTGTTCGGTTGCATCCATAATAAATCCGCTGCCAATAATTGTTTGCCGCGCCAATTGCATGGCAAGATCGGCCGGCAGGCCGGATTTAATTCCAGCATCCGCCATCGCCTCGCACAAACGGAAAACATACGCGGGCCCGCTGCCCGATACCGCCGTTACCGCATCCATATACGATTCTTGATCGATCCACACCGCCTGCCCCAACGATTCCAACAACGTTTGCACCGATTGTTTTTGGGTTTTGGTTATATCCGGCTTGGCGAAACAAACGGTAATGCCCCGCCCAATCGATGCCGGAAGATTGGGCATCGCGCGCACAATCATGCAATCGCCCCGTCCTGCGGCGCGTTGCAACGTGTCAATTCTTGTGCCCGCCGCAATCGACAATATCAATGTGCCTGCACCGATTTTAGATTGGTACAACGGCAAAATGCCTGGAATTTTTTGGGGTTTCAGCGCAACGACAATAATATCGATCTGATCCGGCAATCCGAATGCGTCTGACACGAATTTTGGAGCACTGCCGGACAAACCGGAAAATTCGGGATCGTCGCGCAATTGCGTGGATTTTGGATCGACGACGAAAAAACGGTGGCTTGCCAACGCCGCATTTGACATCCATCCGCGCAACATCGCGCGACCCATGCGGCCACAGCCCAAAAGTACGATATTATTTGCCATGGCCTATGATAGAACGGTTACGCCATTCCCGCAACATCAACCAACGACATCAACAATGCTTCTTCGGCATGCTTGCCGCCTTGGATCACATGCTGGATCGCAGGGAAAAACCGGTCGCATTCCGCAAGCGCAATGTCGACCAAATCCTCGATTTGTTCGAAACTGGCGGCGAATTGCCCGCGCATCAGACATGTTTGACGAAAAGCGATGGCCATTTCTTCGTGGCAAATTTCAAAATGCCCCATCCACATTTTTTCATTCATATGGGCCAGCAATTCATAAACGGCCGCCCGGCGGTTTTCCGGAATCGCATCGTCAAGCGCGGCGGAAAAATACAGCGCGTTCAGATCTTCGCGCCATAAAAAATGCAATTTGTACTGGCACCATTTGCCTTTGACGTCGGCCATCATTTCATCCGGGTCAAAACGGTTGAATTGCCAGGAATTCGCGGCGACGAATTCTTCGACTAAATCGATCGGGTTTTCGGTGATTTGAAAATCTTCGGACAAAGCGGCCATATTTTGCAACTCCTGTCGGTTAAGGATTGGCAAATTATTCCCGCTGGCGGTGGGCATCACACCCTGTCTCTCGTACAAGCCCCAACCAGTTGTTATGGGTAGGTTTGTTACCTGACCTTTAGATTGCCATCCATAATCCATAGTGACAATAGTCAAAGCGCCGCGCAATATATTTTTATAAAAATGATGCTTCTAAAATACAGCGCTTGGGGATAACAGATTCCTGAACCCGATTTAAATCCCAAAAAATTATTTGGATTTTTTCGCGCGCTTGGCCGATCCGGTTTTTTTTCCCGCCGATGTTTTAGACAGCTTGCCCGATTTTTCCAATTTATCCAAACGCGCTTTTAAATGTTCATGCTCGGCGCGTGCGCGCGCGGCCATGGCCTTGACCACTTCGAATTCCTGGCGGCTGACCAAATCCATTTTCTTGGCCAGTTTTTCAAACCGCAGCCGGATTTTATCCGCGCCATCCCGGCGCACACCATCGGCCAAACCGAATGTAGACACCGCCATTTTGGCCAAATCGTCCAATAACAACTTCCATTCGCTCATATCCACACCTATTTGCAGGATTGATGGCGGCGCACGCCGCCCCTATTTACATCTATAACCGTTCGGTTTACACATACATATTATAAATGCAACCTTGATTTAAGCGGGATTCCAAAATGATTATTGTCACTGGCGGGGCGGGTTTTATCGGATCGAATTTGGTTGCCGGCCTTGAAAAGCGCGGACACAACGACATCATTATTTGCGACACGCTTGGTCATGACGAAAAATGGCGCAATGTCGCCAAACGCGAAATGGCCGAATTCATCATGTCGAACGATTTGTTCGAGTTTTTGAATGACCACGCCAGTGAAATCAGCATGATTTATCATTTGGGCGGTGTTTCGGCGACAACGGAAACCAATGCCGACCTAATCGTGCAAAGTAATTTTCAACTGCCGGTTAATTTATGGCGCTGGTGCTGCCGTCACGGCACGCGGTTCGTATACGCGTCTTCGGCGGCAACTTATGGCGATGGCGCATCCGGGTTCGACGATGATTTTTCATCTGATGTTCTTGAAACATACCGCCCATTGAACGCCTATGGGTGGAGCAAGCACGCATTCGACCGTTGGGTCGCGCGCGTCGTCAGAACAGGCCGCGTGCGCCCACCGCAGTGGGTTGGATTGAAATTTTTCAACGTTTATGGCCCCAACGAATACCACAAAGGCGGCCAACGCAGCGTTGTATCGCAAATTCACGACAAGATCGCGCGCGGCGAATCGGCAACGTTATTCCGCTCGCACAACCCCAAATACCCAGATGGCGGGCAATTGCGCGATTTCGTTTGGGTGCAAGATTGCGTGGATGTGATGTTATGGCTTTATGACAATCACAAGGTAAACGGCGTATTCAATTTGGGCACCGGCAAGGCACGCAGTTTCTTGGATCTGGCGCATGCGGTTTATGCGGCGCTTGACAAAAAACCAGACATTAAATTTGTCGATACGCCCGAAAACATCCGTGAAAAATACCAATATTTCACCGAAGCGAAAATGGATCGGCTGCGCGCAGCCGGATATTCCAAGGAATTCACGTCGCTCGAAGACGGCGTCCGCGCCTATGTCCAAGATTATTTGACCAAAGTCGATCCGTACAATTAATGTCCTTGCAATTTCCATCGATTGACCCAATCGCCGTTCAAATCGGCCCGTTGGCGGTGCATTGGTACGCGCTGGCCTATTTCTTTGGAATATTTTTGGGTTGGCGTTATGCCGTTTATTTATCGCAAAAACACCTGCCGCATTTAACGCGCGAAATATGGGACGACGTTATTTTCTGGGCGACCATGGGCGTGGTTTTGGGCGGACGGTTGGGATATGTGATTTTTTACAAACCGGTGTTTTATTTGGAACATCCCGCGCAAATTTTTATGTTGTGGCAAGGCGGCATGTCGTTCCACGGCGGATTTTTAGGCGTTCTGATCGCCGCGGTTTTATTCGCGAAAAAACGCGGATTGAACAAATGGAATATTTTGGATGTCGGCGCGTGCGTAACGCCAATTGGATTGTTTTTAGGAAGAGTCGCCAATTTTATCAACGGCGAATTATACGGCCGGCCAACCGATGCGCCGTGGGGCATGGTTTTTCCAAACGGCGGCGATCTGCCCCGCCATCCCAGCCAGCTGTACGAAGCCGGATTGGAAGGCGTCGCCATGCTGATTGCGTTTTTTATCCTGCAACGCCGCACATCGATGTTGCAATCGCCGGGATTGGCATCCGGTTTGTTTTTAATATTTTATGCCGCATCGCGCATGTTCGTCGAAATATTCCGTGAACCGGACAGTTTCTTGGGGTTATTGCAACTGGGATTGACGATGGGGCAATGGTTGTGTGTGCCGATGATGGCATTTGGAATCGCGCTGGTGGCCTATGCCCGCAAAAAATCCCTGTCTTGATTTAATCGTTGAATATATCCGCCAAAACGGATTTATCACCACAGCGCGATTCATTCATGAATGCCTGATCGGCGAACATGGATATTACCGCGCCGACCGCGACCCGTTGGGCACGCACGGCGATTTCATCACCGCGCCCGAAATATCGCAATTGTTCGGCGAAATTATCGGCCTGTGGGGCATCGAGGCCTGGCAAAAAGAATGGCAAGGCCACAATTTGCGCTTGTGCGAATTCGGCCCCGGACGCGGCACATTGATGCAAGACGCGGTGCGCGCAATCGCCCAAGCCGCCAAAACCGTACCAGACGATATTTTCCTACTGGAAGCCAACCCGAATTTGCGGCAACAACAGGCAAAAAAATTGGCATCCTGCAACACGAATTGGATCGACGATTTATCGCAATTGCCCGATCAGCCGTTATTGTTCATCGCCAACGAATTTTTCGACACGTTACCAACCGATCAAATAATTTTGGGCGACCGGTGGATGACAAGGGGTTTAAAATTGGATCCCGCGGACAAATTGGTTTGGGATTGTCATGGCGATGCGGGTATTGCCGCGATACAAAAATTTATGCCCAAAACGGCCGCGCGGCGCGGCGATGTTTTCGAATACAGCGCCGCAAGCCACGCCATATTCCGCAATATGGCCGCGCATTTGCAACGCCATGGCGGCATGGCGATCATAATCGATTATGGCCACACCGAACCGGGCTACGGCGATACGATTCAGGCATTGTTAAAACACCAAAAAGTCGATGCGCGGGATCATCCCGGACTGGCCGATATGACCACCCATGTCGATTTTAACGCCCTTTCGTTGATTGCCGGGGAATGCGGATTGCGCACACGGTTTTTAGGAACGCAAGGCGCGTTTTTGAAATCCTATGGCATCGAATTGCGGTTGTCGCAATTGATGAAATCGGCAACGCCGGAACAACAACAAACATTGCGCCAGGGCGCGGACAGATTGACTTTGCCGGATCAAATGGGCAGGCTGTTCAAGGTATTGATTGTCAGCCGTTAAACCATAGATTTTTATTATGACTGCCGAATTTCTAACCGACTCCGAATTTGCTGCGCACACCGCATCGGTGGCGCATGGTTTTTTCACGCGCAATGGCGGAATCAGCCAGGGAATTTATGCGTCGTTGAATTGCGGGCTTGGCACCAAAGATAACGGCGATGCGGTCGCCGAAAACCGCAAACGCGTCGCATCGGCGTTGCATGGCACGGAACTGACCACATTATATCAAATTCACAGCAACCAATGCCTGACCATCACCGATAAGGCCGCTGTGCCTGCGTGGGATCAGGCGAAAATGGACGCGATCGTAACCAATGTCAGAAATTTTCCGATCGGTGTATTGACCGCCGATTGCGCCCCGGTTTTATTTTACGATCCCAACGCAAAAATTATCGGCGCGGCGCACGCAGGGTGGCGCGGCGCGGTGAACGGAATTTTAGAATCCACTATCTTGGCGATGGAAAAATTGGGATCGCGCCGCAGCGACATTATGGCTTCGGTCGGGCCGTGTATCGGGCAAACATCCTATCAAGTAGGTTCGGAATATTATCAAAATTTCATCAATCTGGATCATGGCAATTCGGTTTATTTCGGCAAGGATCCGAAACCGGGCCATTACCAATTCGATTTGGCTGGATATGTGATTGGCCGATTGCTGCGGTCGAAATTGGGATATGTCGGGCACGTGCCGGGCGATACCTGCGCCAACAGCGGCGTTTTTTTCAGCCACCGGCGCGCCACGTTAAACGCCGAACCCGACTATGCCAGACAAGTATCGGCGATATCGTTAAAACCTTGATTTTTAACATTTCACTTTACAGATTTTGGCAGCCCTGATAGATTCCGGCGAAATTACGGCAAACCATTACCGGTAGGGTACCGCTACATGAAAATCGCCATGAAAATAGTTGCATGAAAATAGTAGCAGGAAACAGCAACCGTCCACTTGCGGAAAGTATCGGCGCATACCTGAATATCGGCGCGACCAATGCCAGCGTCAAAAGATTCGCCGACATGGAAGTATTCGTCGAAATCCACGAAAATGTTCGCGGCGAAGACGTTTTCGTTATTCAATCGACATCTTATCCCGCCAACGATCACGTTATGGAATTGTTGGTCATGATCGATGCCTTGCGCCGGAGTTCGGCCAAGCGCATTACCGCCGTGGTGCCGTATTATGGATATGCCCGCCAGGATCGCAAATCGTCCCCGCGCACGCCGATTTCCGCCAAATTGATGGCGAATTTGATCACAACCGCAGGCGCGGACCGGGTATTGACCCTGGACCTGCATGCCTCGCAAATCCAAGGTTTCTTTGACATTCCAACCGACAATCTGATTGCATTCCCAGTTTTTGTCAAAGACATCAAAGACCAATTCCCCGACGCGGGGAATTTATTATTTGTATCGCCGGATGTCGGCGGCGTGGGCCGCACCCGCGCCTTTGCCCGCAAGGTCGATGCGGATTTGGCGATTATCGATAAACGCCGCGAACGCGCCGGCGTATCCGAAGTTATGAATATCATCGGCGATGTCCGTGGCCGCGATTGCGTTTTGGTGGACGATATTGTCGATTCGGCCGGAACATTGTGCAACGCCGCCGTCGCATTGATGGAGGCAGGCGCAAAATCGGTCAAGGCCTATGTCACCCATGGCGTGTTTTCGGGCGGCGCGGTTGCGCGCATCACATCGTCGCCGATCAGCGGGATGATTACCACAAATTCGATCCAAGCGACCGAGGCGGTGCGCGTCGCGCACAATATCCGCCAAATAGATATCGCTCCATTGCTGGGCGAAGCGATTTGCCGGATCGCCGAAGAAAAATCCGTTTCCAGCCTGTTCGATTAATTCCAAACCATAGGATAATCCATGAAAAAATTTTTCCGCGAAAACTTTGTTCTGGCGGCTGGGATTTGCTTGCCTTTATTGCTGGTCGTTTTTTTCTGGCTGGCTACTTATTTGCCGTCATTGTTTGTCGATGCGCCGCAATATGATTTTTTATACACCGCGCAAAATTACAATAACGACAATCATGGCGATCTTGCCATCACCGTAGATACATCCGGCGATCAGGTGCGGGTTCGCGCGGCGGCGCGTTGGTCGGACGACAATTACAACCGTTACAACAATCCGAAAATTTACCGTTTTGACGCAAAAACCGGCCGGTCTATTGAAATTCCATTTGCCGATGCGTTGGAAAAACAAGTTCCCAAGGAATATTTCAGTTGCGTAAAACCATCCGCGCCAATCGATCCGGCGCAAACGAATCCGCCAGCCATTGTCCCATCCACACCAAAGGGCGATTGCCCGAACAGAGAATCGGGCGCAAAAGGCAACGATTATGTAACAATCCAATTGCCGGAATTGCAGAATGTCCGCCTGTACAAAGGCACGGTCGCCCCCGATGGATATGGTACGGAATATGGTGGATACCGCAACCGCAGCCTGTTCAGCGAAATATTTTACAACAGCCGGGGCAATTCCGATTTCCGTATCGTCAAGAACGGGCGGTCATATTCCATCGCCAATCCCGAACAAAGATACCGTTACGATTACGCCAATACGAAATTCCTTGGCTGGATCAGAAAGGATTAACCGATGGAAATCCGCACCCGCGATCAAGCAATTGAATATATCGCCGCATTGATTCAGCAATTTCAAATATCGCCGGCTGAAATCGCCGCAATCGGCAAATCGAAACACAACGATTCAAAATCCGCCTTATTGCCATCGGTATTGTCTTATCTTGGCGGGATTTTCATTTTATGCGGCATCGGCGTATTCATCGCCATGCGGTGGGACGATATGAATTCCGCCGCGCGCATCATCGCAACTTTGGGATCCGGCACCGTCGCATTGGTGATGGGAATCTTATGCCACAAGGACACTCGCTATCAAAAAGCGGTCGCGCCGCTGCTCGTGGTCGCGGCCGGATTGCAATTGACCGGTATTTTGGTCACGATGGCGGAAATCTGGCCGCATGGCGGCGATGCGGAATTGGCGTTTTTGATCGCATCCGGATCTTTATTTTTGGTTCAGGTTTTATTATTCACCGCGATACACCGGACATCGTTGGTTTTCTTGATGATGTTTTTGGGATTCGCGTGGGTTTTAACCTATGCCAACCGCATCGGCATTGACGGCGATTGGACATTCGCCACAATCGGCGTTTCGATTGGATTGATCGCCTATCATTTACAAGGCACGATCCACCGTGTTTTATGCCCGTTCTGGTATTTCACCGGCAGCGCATTTGCATTATTCGCCGGTTTCAGCCTGGTCGACCGCACACCGGCCGAAATATTGTATTTGGGAATTTGCGCGGGTGTTATTTACCTAAGCACCTATGTTCGCAGCACCGCGTTATTATTCAACGGCACCATCGCATTGATCGGGTATTTGGGATATTTCAGCGCGGAAAATTTCGCCGATACGATCGGATGGCCGATTACGTTGATTGCCATGGGAATGGCGATGATCGGAATTGGATCGACCGCATGGAAAATCCGCAACAAATATATTAAACACTAATCGGAATGCGCATCGTCATTTATGGCCGACGGCGTTGCCGGGATGTATGAAGGCGCAATTCGCCGCTGCCCAACCTGCGTGATTTGCCGCGCGCCGGTTTCGGATCGGTATTCCTGCCTGGCGTATCCGGCAATCTTAAACCAGCAGCAACAATCACATTTTCTGCACTGATCGATTTTCCGCCTTGGTTGCCGCGAATATAATCGCCAACCAATAATTTTATGCTGCCGGCCACGTATTTGCCGCCTTCACGTACATTTTGAAAACAAGCACGTGTTATCATTCCCAAAACCGCCTCGGCCGATTTTTGATTGGGACAACAATCCAATTTGGCGTCCATCAATTCCCCAAGGCGCAATTGGTAATTTGTTACCAACCTGTCCTGTTCGCCGCAGCCGCCGAATTGAGATGATTTTTCCGTCATTATTGATCCTACCTCCCAAATCTTATTAAAAATCGTATCTTAAAGCAATACAATATGTGTTTGACCAATTGTAAATACGTCATTTATTGCATTAACCGACTTAGAAAGCTTGGTTTTTGCAATAAAATCGCGTATAAACCGCGTTCCTTGGCAACAAGGCCGCGACGGCACCCCTGGAGGCCGCGTGGAATAGCAACCAAACGAAGAGGCTCGTTATGACACAAGTACTGAAATTGTCTGCCGAATCTCGCCCGGGAGCTGGTAAAGGGGCCGCCCGCGCGACACGCCGCGACAATAAAATTCCTGCCGTAATTTACGGCGACAAAAAAGATCCGCAGATCATCATGCTCAACCCATTGGAACTGGGCAAATTATACATGGCCGGAAACTTTTTCACCAAATTGGTGGACATTGAAATGGGCGGCGCGAAAATCCGCACCCTGCCCCGCGATGTGCAAACCCATCCGGTAACGGATCATGTTATTCACGTCGATTTCTTGCGCGTGTCGGATAAAACCCGCATCCGCGTCAACGTGCCGATCCATGTGAAAAACGAAGCGAAATGCCCTGGCTTGAAACAAGGCGGCGTATTGAACTTGGTACAACATGAAATCGAAGTAACATGTTTGGCCGCCGATATTCCGGAATATTTTGAAATCGACCTAGAAGGTTTGGAAATCAATACATCCGTCCATATCAGCCAAATGAAATTGCCGTCGACCGTGCAACCGGTACAACGCGACCGCGACTTTACCGTATTGGCGATCAATCCGCCGACAGTCGTTAAAGACGACGCACCGGCGACTGCCGCCGCTGCGACAGACGCTGCCGCTGCTCCGGCCGAAGGCGCTGCTGCTGCCGCTCCTGCGGCTGCTGCTGGCAAAGACGCTGCGAAACCTGCGGCTCCGGCGAAGAAGTAGAAGGGAATCGGGAATGGGGAATGGGGAATCGGTCGTTCCATTAATCCGAGATTATCGAGATCTGGATGTTTTCAAGAAATCCAGAGCATTGGTAAAATCGGTTTATGAATTGACCTCCCATTTCCCGCCCACCGAGAAATTCGGCTTATCTTCTCAACTGCAACGCGCCGTTGTTTCCATTCCCTCCAATATTGCCGAAGGCAATGCGCGGTCTTCTCGCAAAGAATATGCCCATTTTATTTCAATATCTGCCGGATCGTCCGCCGAACTGGAAACATTATTGATCTTGGCTGGCGATTTAAACTATGTCCCTGCCGCTGAATTAGATCAATTGCTGGCGGAAATTATGTCTATTCGGCAAATGTTAAACCGCCTGCGTAAAAATTTGGCCGCATAATATGTTCATCTTATTCCCAATTCCCAATTCCCGATTCCCATGTTTTTAATCGTCGGACTTGGCAATCCCGGATCGGAATACCGGAACAACCGCCACAATGTGGGATTCATGGTTGCCGATGAACTGATTTCGCGGTTTGGTTTGTCGGGGCCTAAGAAAAAATTCGAATCCGAAGCGTTCGATGGAACGATCGGCGACCACAAAGTGCTGGTTTTGAAACCGCAAACATACATGAACGTATCCGGCGTTGCCGTGCAACAAGCGATTGCGTTTTATAAAATCCCGATCGGAAACGTCGTCGTCATACACGACGAACTGGATTTGGATCCCGCGCAATTGAAAATAAAAACCGGCGGCGGCAACGCGGGGCATAACGGCCTGCGGTCGATTGACGCCAATGCCGGCGTGGAATATAAACGCCTGCGGTTTGGAATCGGCCATCCGGGGCGCAAGGATTTGGTTTCTTCTTTTGTTTTGCACGATTTCGCAAAAGAAGAAAAAGAACTGGTCGATCCGGCGATATGGTCGATTGCAAAAAACTTTGCCCTGATTTTGGACGGCAAAGACAGCGAATTTTTAAATTCCATTTCAAAATAACGAAATAACCACACATACGAAAAAACGGAGATAATTATGGGATTCAATTGCGGTATCGTCGGTTTGCCAAACGTCGGCAAATCCACTTTGTTCAACGCGCTGACTGCATCGGCTGCTGCCGCGGCGGCCAATTATCCGTTTTGCACCATTGAACCGAACGTTGGCCGCGTCGCGGTTCCCGACGACCGGTTGGATAAATTGGCGAAAATCGCATCTTCGGCTAAAATTATCCCGACTTTTATTGAATTTGTCGACATTGCCGGAATCGTCAAAGGCGCCAGCAAGGGCGAAGGATTGGGCAACCAGTTCCTGGCCAACATCCGCGAAGTCGATGCGATTTTGCATGTGGTGCGTTGTTTCGACGGCGGCGATATTACCCATGTCGAAGGATCGGTCGATCCCATCCGCGATATTGAAATCATCGACACGGAATTGATGCTGGCGGACATGGAATCGCTGGAAAAACGGTACGACAATCTGGCCAAAAAAGCCAAACAAGGCGACAAAGAATCCAAAGAGTTATTGGAAATCGTCGACCCGATACTGGCCGCCTTGCGCGATGGAAAACCGGCACGCAGCGTCAATTTCACCAAAGAACAAAAACCACTGGTGCGATTATTGCAATTGATGACATCCAAACCTGTTTTATACATTTGCAATGTCGAAGAAAACGAAGCCGACAAAGGCAATGCCCTGTCCGCCAAAGTCGCCGCGCACGCCAAAGCGGAAAATTCGCAAAGCGTGGTGATTTCCGCGAAAATCGAATCGGAAATTTCGGTGATGGATAACGAAGCCGATAAATTGGAATTTCTGCGAACCATGAATTTATCGGAACCCGGTTTAAACCGCGTCATTCGCGCGGGATACGCATTGCTGGATCTGATTACTTATTTCACCATCGGCCCGAAAGAAGCGCGCGCCTGGACCATCATCAAAAACACCAAGGCGCCTGGCGCGGCGGGCGTGATTCATACCGATTTTGAAAAAGGTTTTATTTGCGCGGAAACCATCGCATACCCTGATTATATTAGCGGGAATGGCGAGGCCGGCGCGAAAGAAACCGGAAAAATGCGCCTGGAAGGCAAGGAATACATCGTCGCCGACGGCGATGTGATGCATTTCCGGTTTAATGTCTAAAAATCTATTTTGATTTTTCCGCCTGCAAGCTACGCAGCGCGGTTAAATAGGCGCCCTGTTGGCTATTGCGCCTGATAAGACCGGGGTCACAAAGATCTTTTATATCCGGCCCCTGAACTCCGCGTGCTGTGTACTGAAATATATCTGGGTCTTTGTGACGCCCGACAACGATCAATTTATTTTGCAAATCCGGTTTCCTGATTGATAAAAATTCGGCAAACCTGTCCATCGTGTCTACAGCATGATTCATCCGGTAACCACGACCAAGATTTGGGGTGATTGCAAGACCTGGATTTTGTGGAAATTGCGAATAAATATTCAAAAAATCTTTTGCATTCGCGGTAACCAGAACCCCATTTCCTTCAACACAATCTATCGCAACCTGCGGATCGGGAATTTTTTCTTTTGCGAATGCAACATCGAATCCGCGGCCTGTAAATGACCGCGCATACTGAATTGGGACACAGCAATCGAAATATAATTTAAGCACTGAACCGGCTTATAAAAAACGCTCGAACGCATATTTTGCTATAAAACCGACAATATTTGTTTAAATTTTTAAAAAATAAAAACGCCCGCAATATCAATAGATTGCGGGCGTTTAAATAGAAGATAGCGCAGGAAAGACTACTTCACCGCGCTCCATAATTTGCGTTTGCTCATGTAAAACAATCCGGCCAACACCGCAAGAAACGCCAATACCCGCACGCCGGTGCGTTTGCGATGTTCCATTTCCGGTTCCGCCGCCCATGTCAAAAATGTTGCGACATCTTGCGACATTTGATCGACGCTTGCCTTGGTGCCGTCGGCATAAGTCACCTGACCTTCGCTAAGCGGCGCAGGCATGGCGATTTGATGCCCGGCAAAATATTTATTGTAATGCATGCCAGGCGACAATTTAAAATCCGCCGGAGCAGGTTCATATCCGATCAGCAAAGCATGCAAATAATCGGCGCCGCCAACGCGCGATTTGGTGATCAAGGATAAATCCGGCGGTGCGGCGCCATTATTCGCGGCGCGCGCCGATTGTTTATTCGCATAAGGGGATACAAATTTATCCGACGGGCGGCCGGGACGTTCGAACATGTCGCCTTCGTCGTTCGGGCCGTCTTTTACGGTTGCTTGCGCGGCAATCGCCTTTATTTCCGCCTCGTTATAACCCAAATCGGCCAAGTTGCGGTATGCCACCAGGCTTAGGGAATGGCATGCGGCGCATACTTCTTTGTATACTTGGAATCCGCGTTGCGCGGCGGCGCGGTCATAGGTGCCGAACGGGCCATCGAAAGACCAATTATTTTTCGGTAAAACGATGTTGGATTCAGACGCATGCGACGGGGTGGCGGCGAACAAGAACATCGCCGCGATTACCGCAACCGCGCCTTTTTTCAATACCGATTCGGCAATCGATTTCGGCAACGGCAAAGGTTTTTCAATTCTGCCAAGCAAAGGCAGAATGATCAAAAAATGCGCGAAATAATAAACGGTTCCCAAACGTGCGACCAGGAGTGGAATTCCTTCGGGCGGTTTTTGCCCGGCCCATCCCAAGGCAACGCAAACGATCGCCAAGATCCAGAAAAACCATTTGTAAATCGGGCGGAAACGCGCGCTGCGCACCTTGGATGTATCCAACCACGGCACCACAAACAACACCGCGATGGCGCCGAACATGGCGATAACGCCCATCAATTTATCCGGCACCGAACGCAAGATCGCGTAAAACGGCAAGAAATACCATTCCGGCACGATGTGCGCCGGCGTTACCATCGGATCGGCCGGGATATAATTGTCCGGGTGGCCCAAATAATTAGGCGCAAAGAAAACGAACCCGAAATAAATGATCAAAAACACCGAAAGACCGAACATGTCTTTGACTGTGTAATATGGATGAAACGGCAATGTGTCTTGCGGCGTTTTAACGTCGATACCGAGAGGATTGTTCGATCCTGTCACATGCAACGCCCAAACATGCAAAAACACCACCGCCACCAACACGAACGGCAATAAATAATGCAACGCAAAGAAACGGTTCAATGTCGGGTTATCGACCGAAAAACCACCCCATAACAATGTGACGATGTCATGGCCGATGCCGGGTATCGCCGAAAACAAATTGGTAATTACCGTCGCGCCCCAAAAAGACATTTGCCCCCAAGGCAATACGTAACCCATAAACGCGGTCGCCATCATCAACAACAAAATGACGACGCCTAAAATCCACAATAATTCACGCGGATTTTTATAAGACCCGTAATACAGGCCACGGAAAATATGGATATAAACGGCGATAAAGAAAAACGATGCGCCGTTCGCGTGCACATACCGCAACAACCAGCCGTGATTTACATCGCGCATAATCCGTTCGACCGAATCGAATGCGTGCATGGTCGACGGCTGATAATTCATCGCCAAGAAAATTCCAGTCACGATCATGGTCACCAGCATGAACATGGCGATCGCGCCGAAATTCCAAAAGTAATTGAAATTACGCGGCGTTGGGAAAACGCCGTATTCCTTGCTCATCAGGCTGAAAATCGGCAACCGGCTGTCGATCCATTTGACAACCGGATTGTTAAAATTGGCGGGATTGTTATTGGCCATAATATTGGAACTCCTAAAAACCTTTTTAATAAACCGCGCGCGATTAACCGATGCGCACTTTGGTGTCGGTCAAAAATGAATATGTTGGAACTTCTAAATTGCGCGGCGCCGGACCTTTGCGAATACGGCCGGATGTATCGTAATGCGATCCATGACACGGACAAAACCAGCCGCCATATTCGCCGCGGCTGTCGGTGATTTTTTGACCCAGCGGAACGCAACCCAAATGCGTACAAACGCCCAATACAACCAACCATTCCGGTTTCTGCACGCGTTTTTCGTCTGCTTGCGGGTCTGGTAAAGCAGCCTTGTCGTCGGTTTCGGCCGATTTGATTTCATCTGGCGTACGGCGGCGGATAAACACCGGTTTGCCACGCCACATCACGGTTATCGATTGGCCTTCTTTGATTGGCGATAAATCGACTTCGGTTGTCGAAACAGCCAATACGTCGGCAGAAGGATTCATATAATCGACAAGATTCCACGCCGTACCGATAACGCCGGCGCCAGCCACGGCAGCTGTGGTTAAATATAAAAATTCGCGCCGGGATTGATTGTTATTAGCAGAATGAGCACCCATGATTGGTTCCTAATGTATTTGTATCGTCTTTGATTTACTTGGATTATTTGACGGATTAACACATGGTTTCTAGCCTATTTGCGCGTCAAAAGGCACAAAAAAAATCCGGTTTTTAGGGGAAATTTTCAGCAATTGTGTATGAATCGGTTTGGACAACCCCGATTCCGCGGATTATTATGCCCGCCATGCGTTTGGCATTATATCAACCTGATATTCCACAAAATACCGGCACTTTGATCCGGCTTTGCGCCTGTATGGGGGTGGGGTTGGATGTTATTGAACCTTGCGGCTTTCCCTTTTCGGATTCAAAATTGCGGCGCGCGGGCATGGATTACATCGATTTGGCGGTAGTTGCGCGGCATTCTTCGTGGAACGATTTCGTAACCAAAAAATCTGGCCGGTTGATATTGGTGGAAACCGATGGAACACGGCCTTATCACCAATTCGCATTTCAACCGGACGATATATTGATTCTGGGCAGGGAAAGCGCGGGAACACCACCGGAAATTTATACGCAGTGCGACGCGACTATATATATACCGCAATCCCAAGGCCGTTCGTTGAACGTGGCGATTGCAGGATCGATTGTTTTAACGGAATCATTGCGCCAAACCGGCCAATTGCCGCAATCGCGATAGGCACTCATCGCGCGTCGCCGTGAAATCGCCCGCAATCCACCAATTTTCGATTTGCGCCAACAATTCGCCCACGCGCGATCCTTGGCCGATTCCAATCGCCATGACATCGCCGCCATTTATCGGCAGAGATGGGATATGGCATGTTTCCGCATATTGCACAAAATCGTTTAACTGATTTTGATTCATAATGCCTTTTGCGGCAATGACATGACAAACATCGATAAAATCCCGCGCGCAAATTTTATAAATTATCGCACGCGCATTTTTTTCATCCGCAATCGATGAATATAAATCGCTGTTTTTCGCCATATTTATCAGACGGTTTTTCTGTTCATTCGACAATTTCCAACGATGCGCGATTTGATCGGAATCGATTCGGTTTTGCAAAATGATTGCGCCCAACCGCCGTACCGGATCCGGCGTCTTTTCCATATTCACAAGATTTTGCAATAAATCGAATTTATCCGCTGCAATCACATGGCGCATAATCTCGCCGCTCATGGATTGCAATACATCAACGCAGTTTTTAGCAGCCAGCAATTTTAAAAATTCATCGCGCACGCGTTCCATCGACAATGTTTCAATCATCGCGGCATGACGGCGGCACGCCGCCACCGCACTTGAATCCATCGGTATTTTTCCATAATGCGCGTAAAACCGGAAATACCGCAAAATGCGCAAATAATCTTCACAAATACGTGCATCAGGATCGCCGACAAACCGCACATTTCCGGCAATCGCATCCGCCCTGCCCCCGGTTGGATCGAAAATTTCACCGTCCATGCCGCAATAAATCGCGTTCATGGTAAAATCGCGGCGCAACGCATCCAATTGCCAATCATCCGTGAATTCAACCACGGCATGCCGCCCATCGGTTGCGACATCGCGGCGCAATGCAGTGATTTCAAAAGACGCGCCATCCACAACCGCCGTTACGGTGCCATGGTCGATGCCGGTTGGAATGCATTTGATCCCACCCGATTGCAGCAACCGCATAATTTCCGGCGGCGAATGCGATGTGGCAATATCCACATCCTTGAACGGACGGCCAAGAATCGCATCGCGCACGCAACCGCCGACAAAACGCGCCGAATCGCTGCCCAGCGCGGCGAATATACGGTTTGTTTTCGCGCCACAAAGTTGCGGCGGCAGGTTGATCGCTGATTTGGATTCCATGCCGGAAAATAGCACGTATTATGCTTTTGCGGCAACTCTATCCTGCATCTGACGCCGCAAATCCGTCAATGCCGTTTGAATTCGCAGATGACTTGAATCGGTACCGTTCGATTTTGGCGTCGTCGCTGTCGATTTCAATCCATTCAACCGGCGCCGGATTCCGCCGCCGATAATTGCTACTTGCACAGGGGGAAAATCTTGATCGACGATTTTCAATCTTTGGTTCAATGCGGTCGCGAACGGCAATGCCTCTTGCACGCGGTCAAAAATCGGAACGCCTGTTGGCGAAACGACTTGCAAGAATGCATCAATATCTTTCGATTTCACGCCTAAAAAATTGCCTATTTTACGCACCGCACCTGGATAATCCAGATCATCAACAATGCGTGCAACATCGATCTGCGACCGCGATAAATCCCATACATGGTACAAAATTTCTGTCTTATCGGCGGGTTCCGCCAAATCGAATTTATTCACGATATGCATCAGGCGATCTGCCGGCAAAGGTTCTCTGGCCAACATAGAATCATAATCCTGCGAGGTGAATCCATGATCCGCAAAGGCCAACATCATAAAAAATTGAAATTGTTTATCATCAATCTTAACATCCGGCCGTACAACTGACCTGCGCGGTTTGGCAGGAACAGATACAGAAACAGATTGTATAGCCGCCCCAGATGTCGGGGACTGTATTGACGTTATCGTTTCATGCGGCGGATTCACCGGAACGATACCCGATGTAACTGGCGCCGCAGACGTCAACAGCGATGTTCGGCGCGGTTTTTTCTCGGTCTTTATTGCTGGTTTTTCTTTTTTATTTTCTTTGGGTGGCTTTTCAACAAATGGCGAATTTTCCCATGACGAATCGAATTCCAGTAAATTTGGATTCAACCATGTGCCGCCACTATATCCGAATTTTCCAATGTATTTGAACAATATCGGCCTTAAATCCGCATGATTCGGGCGCGCATTTTGCCCATATATGGCATCCATCCATAATTCTTGATGGCGTTCAACATCGCTTGGCTGCAAACCTAAAATTTGCGCGACATCGCCATCATGCCGTCCGCGAATCATCCAATATAGAATTTCAGGATTTAAATCCGGTTTTTTTAGGTGCTTGACCAAAGCGCGGCATCTGCCTGCCAAAGCTCTTGCATCGCCCGTATCGATTGATTTCTTAATCGCTGTCGCCATATTTTATTTCTTTCGTTTTTACGACCGCATAGATGCCATAGTAATGTTATTTTTTTATGACAAATTCATGGATTGATGGTTTTTTTTGGCTGCAAAGCCCATAATATAAGGTATCGAATCCAATTATTATTTCCCCAACCGTTATGGAGTCACCCCGTGACCGATCTGCCGCCATTAAACCCAAGCCATGATGTCCAGCAAACAATCCGCGAAATTGAAAATTTAGGCAAAAAATTTTCCAATCTGCGATCCGCGGTTTCCAAGGTCATATTCGGACAAAACGAAGTGATTGAACAAACCTTGATCACGTTATTGGCGGGCGGTCACGGATTGCTGATCGGCGTTCCGGGGCTTGCGAAAACCAAATTGGTCGACACCATCGCCCGCGTTACGGGATTGGCCGATAAACGCGTGCAATGTACGCCCGATTTAATGCCCGCCGACATTATCGGTTCCGAAGTTTTAGAAGAATCGCAAACCGGCGAACGTTTTTTCCGTTTCATCAAAGGCCCGGTATTTTGCGAATTATTGATGGCCGACGAAATCAACCGCGCCAGCCCGCGCACGCAATCCGCATTATTGCAAGCGATGCAAGAACGGCGCGTATCGGTTGCGGGACAAGATTACGAATTGCCAACGCCGTTTCACGTTCTGGCCACGCAAAACCCGCTGGAACAAGAAGGCACATACCCATTGCCCGAAGCGCAATTGGATCGTTTTTTGCTGCAAATCGACGTGGGGTATCCGGATCGGGATTCGGAATATAAAATGTTGCTAACCACAACCGGCAACGAAGAATACAAACCGACCGCCATCATCACGCCCCAAGAACTGGTTCAAGGACAAAATATTTTACGCCGCATGCCGGTGGGTGAAAATTTCGTCAATGCGATTTTAACATTGGTTCGCGGCGGGCGGCCCAGCGATACAGAATACGACGATGTAACGTCTTATGTCGCATGGGGCCCCGGCCCCCGCGCCAGCCAGGCATTGATGATGGCGTGCCGCGCGCGCGCCATGTTGCAAGGCCGTCTTGCGCCATCGATCGACGATATTATTTCCCTGGCGCATCCGGTTTTGCGGCACCGCATGGCGTTGAATTTCGCCGCCCGCGCCGAAGGCATCACCATCGACGGCATTATCAACCGGTTATTGGAACCTTTGCGGTAATCATGCCGGTCAATCCGATCAAAATCCAAAACCGCGCCGAAGCATTGGCTTCGCGGTTGCCGCCATTGCTGCTCGAGGCGGAAAAGATCGCAAAGACCGTGGCCCAAGGTTTACATGGATTGCGCCGCGCCGGGCAAGGCGACAATTTTTGGCAATACCGCCCATATCTAAGCGGCGATCCCGCAGGCATTATCGACTGGCGCCGTTCTGCGCGCGCCGAACAATTATTCGTCCGGCAAAAAGAATGGGAAGCGCCGCAAACATTATGGTTGTGGGCGGACACGTCGATGTCGATGGTGTATCGTTCAAAAAAGAAATTCCCATCCAAGGTGCGGCGCGGCGCGTTATTGTTGCTGGCCATTATCGCGCTTTTGGCGCGGGGGGGGGCGAAAAATTCACCATATTGGCCAGCGGTTTGCCGCCAATGACCGGAAAACACGGCTTGTACCGCGCAACCGAATTCATGATCGACGAAAAACGCCGCACGCCCAGCTTGCCGCCATATTACATTTTACCGCGCCATTCCCAAGTGGTTTTTATCGGCGATTTTTTAAATCCTATTCGCGATATACGCAAATTGATTCAATCCTATGCATCCATCAGCGTCAAAGGGCACATCGTGCAAATATTCGATCCCGCCGAAATCGATCTGCCGTTCCGTGGCCGCGTTATTTTCGAAGGACTGGAAAGCGATGACGGCAAAGTTGAAATAAAACGCGCCGACGATATTCGCGCCGCCTATGCGCGGCGGGCGGAATCGCACCGATTGGCGGTGGAATCGGTTTGCAAACAAGCGGGCTGGACATACAGTTTTCACCGCACCGATAAACCGCCTGAATTGGCGTTGATGGAATTGTACCGTGATTTATCGCAACGGCGGGTGGTGTAATGCTGTCGCTGGGATTTATCGGATTCTTGTCTCCCTGGTGCCTTTTGGCATTGATGATATTGCCGGTATTGTGGCAAATCGTCCGCTTCACGCCGCCATCGCCGCGCCGCATCGAATTTCCGGCGATCAAATTGTTAAAATTCCTGAAACAAAAAGAAGAAACACCCCGGCGCGCGCCGTGGTGGTTGCTTGCTTTGCGCATTGGATTGATTGTGTTGATTATCATCGGCGCGGCGCACCCGATTTTGAACCCGGAACAGCAATTGGCAACCCGCAATTCGATTATTCTGGCCATCGACAATGGATGGAATTCGGCGAAAAACTGGGCTTCGGTATCGCAGCAAGCCGGGCAAATCATCGACGTCGCCATGCGGGAAAATAAAACGGTGCAAATTATAACCACCGCCCCGAATCCGGACAGCACATTCGATTTTGTATCCGATTATTTGACCCCTGCCGAAGCGGCGCAAATTATAAAGGGCTTGCGACCGCTGCCATGGCCGGCGCGTTACGATTTGGCGGCCAAGGAATTTTCGGAAAAAAAATTGGTGCCGAATCCGGATATTTTTTGGTTCAGCGACGGTTTAAAAGACGACGGTTTTTACGATTTGCTGAATGGTTTGTCTAGCAAAGGACAATTATTTTTTATCCTGCGCCAGGATCAACATAATTTACTTTTGTCCGCCGACGCTTCGCAAGCGGGCGGAATCGATTTGGTGGTTCGCCGCACATTGCCGTTAAACCGGCCTATGCCGCCCGCATCCGTCACGGTGCAGGCATTTTCCCAAGACGGCAAGGCATTGGGTCAAATCGCCGCCACGTTTGAAAGCGGCAAAACCGTCGCCAAAAGCAAATTGGAACTGCCATTGGACGTAAAAAACAAAGTCAGCCGGCTGATTGTATCCGAACAAATCAATGCCGGAACGACTTATTTGATCGATGAAACAGGGCGGCAGCATCCGTTGGGTATCGTAACCACGCAAGCGATGGATTCCAGCAAGCCGTTATTGGACGATTTGTATTTTATCGAACGCGCCGCAGCGCCATTCGCAGAAGTTTTTCACGGTAACATCGATGAATTGTTGAAATCAAATATTGCCGTCATGATTTTAACCGACGCCAATAATCCGAACAAACTGGAAAACGATGAATTGCGCCGCTGGGTCGAAAAAGGCGGCACATTGATCCGGTTTGCCGGCGATAATTTGGTAAAAACCCCCGATTCGTTATTGCCGGTTCCGGTACATGATAAACCGCGCAGCATGACCGGAAATTTGTCGTGGTCGGAACCGATCGGGCTTGCGGCCATGCCGGATAACGGCCCGTTTTACGGTTTAACCGTGCCACCCGATATTAAAATCAACCGTCAATTGCTGACAACCCCAACACCCGATCTGGCGCAAAAAACCTGGGCAGCCTTGCAAGACGGCACGCCGCTTGTCACCGGAACGAAATTGGGCAATGGCCAGGTGATTTTATTCCATATCGCCGCCAACCACCAATGGTCGAATTTGATTTTATCTGGGCTGTTCGTTGAAATGTTGCAACGCTTGATTTGGAGCAGCCAAGGCGTCATAGCCGCAAACGCCCAAGAAGGTTTCAGTTTGTATGAAATGTTGAACGGTTTCGGCCAACTGCAAACACCGCCGACATACGTTAAAAACGCGACCTACGAAGATTTGCAAACGCACCGCGCCGGCCCTTATTACCCGCCCGGATATTATGGCAGCGAAACCGATAAAAAAGCGTTCAATCTAAGCGATCATGTGGCGGCGATGGATCCGATCGTCGATTTGCCGAATGGCATAAAAATCATGGACGACCTAAAAAGCCGGGAAAAAGACATACGCCCATTTTTGTATCTGGCCGCTTTGTTGTTGGCGTTGGCGGATATGATTATCAGTTTGAATTTGGCATCGTTTATTCCAACACTGCGCCGTTCCATGCCCGCCGCTATGATCGCAATCGGGATATTGATGACTGCGCCATCCGCCGCCGCAAGCCCAGACAACATTCAAGCCGCCAAGCATCCGCGGCTGGGGTATATTAAAACATACAATGCGGACATCGACCGGATCAGTGCCGCGGGATTGACCGGTTTGACGCATGTATTACGCACGCGAACATCGGTCGAAGCGGCCGACCCAAAAGGCGTCGATATCGAAAACGACGATTTGGCGTTTTATCCGATTCTGTATTGGCCGATGCCGGATCATGCAACGCCGTTATCGCAGGCGGCTTCGATGCGTATCAATTCATACATACGCAACGGCGGCATGATTATAATCGACACGCGCGATGGCGACGGCAGCAGCATATCGGAAAATTTACTGGCCGATTATTTTCAAAATATCGACGTTCCGGTTTTGAATCCGATCCGCCCGGAACATGTTTTGTTGCGCAGTTTTTATTTACTAAAAGAATGGCCGGGCCGGTGGAGCGATAAGACATTATGGATTTCCGATCACGATTCCAACAATTTCGACGGCGTGGCATCGATCATCATCGGCACCCAGGATTGGGCGGCGGCATGGGCGGTCGATAAATCTGGAAAACCATTATATCCCGCCGTTCCTGGCGGAGAAAAACAACGCGAAACAGCGCGCCGTTTTGGCATTAATCTGGTGATGTACGCCTTGACCGGCAATTATAAATCCGACCAGGTGCACGTACCTGCGATTTTGGAACGGTTGGGACATGAATAACAATCCCGAATTATTCATCCGTTTTTTCCCATCCCTGCCATTTTGGGCGATTGTGGTATTGGCCGTTATCGCCGCTGCGCTGGCGGTATACGCCATATCGAAACGCGCCCGCGGCTGGCCTTGGCGCATATCCGCCTTGGCTTTGTTTTTATTGATGCTGTGCAATCCATCGCTGGTCGAAGAAATACGTGAAATAAAACCCGACACCGTTTTGGTCGTGATCGACGAATCCACCAGCAATCAAATTAATCAAAGATCCGCGCAAACGGATGCCGCGCGGCGCGCAATCGAATCCGAACTGGCCGGTATGGAAAACATAAATTTCCGCACCATCGCCGTGGGCGACAACCCGGACGATGCGGGCGGCACGATGTTGTTTTCCGCGATTTCTCGCGGCAGCGGCGATATTCCAAAATCGCATATCGGGGCGGTTATTTTAATCACCGACGGGCAAGTGCATGACGTGCCGGTGTCATTGGCGGATATTGGCCAAGCGCCGTTTCAAATATTATTGACCGGCGCGCCGGGCGAACGCGACCGCAGGCTGAAAATCGTGCGCAGCCCCGGATTCGGCATCGTCGGCCAGAACCAAACCATTACCGTGCATGTCGAAGACGGCACCGACGAAGGCGGAAATGTCGACATTTCCTTGCGCACCGACGCCGACAAGGTTCAAACCCAATCGATCCCGGTTGGACAAGACGTGGAAATTCCCGTCAATATCCGCCACGCCGGCGCGAATATTTTCGAGCTGTCCATTCCAAAAGGCGCGGCCGAATTGTCGGATGAAAACAACCATGCCGTGCTGACCGTAAACGGCGTGCGTGACCGGTTGCGGGTTTTGTTGATTTCCGGCGATCCGCACCCCGGCACCAGGGTATGGAGAAATTTTCTAAAATCCGACCCGTCGGTGGATTTGGTGCATTTCACCATTTTGCGTCCGCCTGAAAAACAAGATTCCATTCCAACCGAAGAATTGTCGTTGATCGCCTTTCCCACCAAAGAATTGTTCGAAGAAAAATTATACGATTTCAACCTGATTATTTTCGACCGTTACCGCCGCCTAAGCGTTTTGCCGAACGAATACATGAATCATATCGTCGAATTCGTGGAAAAAGGCGGCGCGGTATTGGATGCCGAAGGCCCGTTGCCGGACGCATCCTTAAGTTTATTCGACACCCCAGTCGGCAATATTCTGCCCGCAATTCCAACCCAGAAAATTATCGAATCGGAATTTGTTCCGGCACTGACATCCGACGGCGCGCGCCATCCGGTGACATCGGATTTGCCGGGCGCGGGAAAACCCGGAAAACCAAGCAAATGGGGGCCATGGTTGCGGCAAATCGATTCCAAAGTCCGGCATGGCAATATATTGATGTCCGGCGCGGATGAACGGCCATTATTGATTCTGGACCGAATTGGCCAAGGACGCGTGGCGCAATTATTTTCCGATCAAATCTGGCTTTGGGCGCGCGGACATCAAGGCGGCGGACCGCATTCCGAACTGTTGCGCCGCCTGTCGCATTGGTTGATGAAAGAACCCCAATTGGAAGAAGACGATTTGCGCGCCGAAGTCCAAGGCCGTACTGTCACAATAACTCAACGGAGCCTGGCGCAAAGCAACAATTCGGTCACCGTGACCAAACCGGGCGGCGAAATCGAAACCATCTCGCTGACCGAAGAAATGCCCGGATTTTCACGCGCAAAAATCCAGGTCGCCAAAACAGGAATTTACAGAATCAGCAATGGCCGCCAATCGATCATGGCCGGAGTTGGCGGATTAAATCCGTTGGAATACTCCGATTTGGCATCCAGCAAAGAAAAATTATCGCCGTTGGCCGATGCCAGCAACGGATCGATCCGTTGGATCGCCGAAGACGGCCAGCCCGGAATACGGCATGTCGACGCCAACCGTTCCATGTCCGGCCGGAATTGGATTGGCGTTAGAAAAAATAACAATTACACCATTAGCGGCATTAAACAAACGCCGTTAATGCCATCGATTGTATATTTGCTTTTGGGGATTTTGTTATTGCTGATGGCTTGGCGCAGGGAAGGACGATAATGTCCCAACAAAAAAAAGAATTTTGGATCGGATGCGCATTGGCGGTTGTGTCCGCGTTTTGTTTCGGCATCCAGGTTCCGATCGCCAAGGCCGTTTATGCCATGGCATGGATGTTTATTCCTATATGGCGGCCAACCGCATGGCGCAATGTTTTGGCGTCGGCTTTGTGCTGTATTTAATGGGCAAACAATTATGGTCGGGCGTTAAAAATTACGCGCCGGTTGCGGCAATCAGCGTTATTTTCCTTTTATTCAGCTGGCTGCATTACAGCTCGATTGAATATTTGGATATTGCATCCGTCACCATGCTGGTTTTTCTTTACCCATTGATTTTGGCAGCGCTGCATTTTTATTTCGACAAAACAAAATTGACGCGGGTGTTTCTTTTGTCGCTGGCAACCGCTCTTGTTGGATTGGCGTTGGTGATAAATCCAGACCGAATGATTCACAGCGATTTCAATATCGCTGGCGGCGCCATGGCATTTGGCGCAAGCATATTGATCGCCAGTTACCTTTATCTAAGCAACAAGGTAATCGCCGACCGCGATGCGTATGTTTTTACCGTACAACTCAGTTTGATTCCAACATTGGCATTTGCGGGATTGTCGTTATCGCACGGCATCGCCCTGCCCGCTGCCGATGACGCATCGGGATGGGCATTGATCGCAACATCTTTAATATTATCGCTGGTGGGTCAAATTTCGTTCTTTGTCGCTATCAAAAGCATATCCGCCCTGCGTGTCAGTTTGGTAATGAAGCTGGAACCGGTTGTATCGATCCTTGGCGCGGTATGGCTGTTATCCGAAAGTCTGACTTTGATGCAATATATTGGCGTATTTATGGTTGTATCGGCAATTTTCGCAATCAGCCAGCCAGTTACCCACAAGGAACATTCCACGTCATAATTTTTTTGCTCCATAAGTTGGTTTTAAACCCATCTTAACCGTTCGTTAACCATTCCGCGTTAGTTTGTTAACAATAGTTAAGACAAAAAATCAACAAAATATGATTAGTTACGGAGCCATTATGATACCAAAACAATCCCACAGCACAAAAACCCCGCCGGCCAATTCCAACACCGATCCCGTATCCACCGACCCAATCGGCAACGATCACAGCAATCTGGAGTTGTATAAATTCCTGGAAATGCGGTATGGCGCCGGGTACGCGCAGGATTTAATCGACCGTTTGACAAAGTTTGAAAAAAAGAGCGGATCGAAAAAATCAGTGGCCTGATTTAAAATTCATTCGAACAAAAAAAACCCGGCGAAGTAATTCGCCGGGTTTTTTATCTTTATAAAGCATTTGATTTACAACCCATTTTATAAAAATTGAAAATTAAGTGCCAAATGATAAAATAATTTTATTGTCCCCGTAGCTCAGCTGGATAGAGCACCGGTTTCCTAAACCGGGTGTCGGATGTTCGAATCATCTCGGGGACGCCATTTTTTTCAAATAATCTTGAAACAAAAAACCGCCCACTGGGCGGTTTTTTTCATTCCATCCGTTTATATTCTTTTACCAGCCGACAGGAATCGAATACGTAAACAACAACGATTCCGTGCCTGGATTTTCATCGCCCAAACTGGCGTTGGAAATATGATTGAATGCCACGCCCAAACGCGACAAATCGTCGGTCACATAATTCAATTCCAAACCCGACCGGAATTCCAACCCATGCCCCAAATCCTTGCCTGCGCCATTATGGTACGCGCCCACGGCGAAATTCGGATTGATAATCCATTTATTGTCGATCGCCCAATCGAATCCGATCCCACCGAATCCATAAACCGCGCCGTCGGTTGTCGCCATTACGCCCGCCAATGGGGACAATGTATTCCAATTCCATGATTTCGCGCGGTATTCCAAAACGAATTCCGCCGCTTCTTCGTTGTCGAATACATCATATTGGCCAACGGCAAAACTGATCAAATCCGGGGTGCCGGTTTTTTTACCGTCTGCGGCAACGGCATGATTCGCAAAAACCAACGGGCAAATTAAAAAAACTGCAATCGCAATTACAAAACGCATTCGAAAAACTTTCTGACTGGGAATTAAAGACGATTGTATCTATAGCATTTTGAATCCTGATTTCGCAAGGTTTTGCATCGGGCGCAGCAGATATTTCATTCCGCAATGCACCCGAACGCGGCCTGGACATAACACCGAAATTCGTTAATATCGGCCTATGTCACAGATATTTTTACCGCTATTATTGTGTTTATTGATATTTTCCGCGCCAACTGGCGCAATCGCGGCGAGCGGTCAAATGTTAACGGACGGCGAATCCACCCCTATCGAATCGGTCATCGACGGCGATACCGTCCGGCTGCCGGATGGGCGGCAAATACGGCTGGTTGGGATTCAGGCGCCAAAATTATCATTGGGCCGCGCCCATATGACCGATTGGCCGATGTCGCAAGACGCCAAATCTTTTTTGCAAAATTTGATCGGCGCACAGATTTTACAATTGAAATATGACGGCACGCACCAAGACCGTCATGGCCGGATTCTGGCGCATCTTTTTTTACCCGGCGGCAAATGGGTGCAAGCGGAAATGATTTCATCCGGCATGGCCAGGGTTTACAGTTTCCCGGATAACAAATCCATGACGGCGGAATTATTGAAATTGGAATCGGCGGCACGGACGCAAAAACGCGGCATATGGAATCATCCTTATTACGCGATTCAAAATCCGCAATCGGTTTTAGATAAAAAATTCATCGATACGTATCAATTGGTCGAAGGCCGCGTGCGCGAGGTGGCAGAGGTTAAAAAAACCATATATTTGAATTTCGGCGATAATTGGCGCGACGATTTCACCGCCGTGATACCGATTTCGGCGCGCGCCGCATTTACTGCGGATAAAATAAAGCCGAAGGAATTGACCGGCGCGGTGGTGCGGGTTCGCGGCTGGGTGGAATCGAAAAACGGACCCAGCATTGAATTGTCGCACGCACAGCAATTGGAATTGTTATCTTATGCGCCGGGCGCAAAACCGCCGGATGCCCCAAAACGCAAAAAACGCGCCAAGAAGGCGGAAAAACAAGACGCCAAACCCGAAGATATGGCGCCTGTTGAAAGCGACGAAGACGATCTAGTCGCCGAATAAATCTTGCGGCGATGGAACCGATTTGCGCAGATGATTTTCCAATTTTTGCATCGCGCGCGTTTCGATTTGACGGACACGTTCCTTGCTGACGCCCATTTTTTCGCCCAAAACCTCCAGCGTGTCGCCATCATCCTGCAACCGGCGGCGGGTGATGATAAAACGTTCGCGTTCGGTCAACGACGCCAACGCATCGTTCAACCAATGCGACCGCGTGATGCTGTCGTGTTTGGATGTCACATATTGTTCCGGCGTCGGGCGCGTATCGGCCAAAAAATCCTGCGCGGTGGATTCGGAATCTTCGCCAATTTGATAAGACAAAGAATAATCGCCGCCGGAAAGACGTTGTTCCATATGGCGCACATCGCTGTCGGCGACGCCCAATTCCCGCGCTATACGGCTACGGTCGCCATCGTTCAAACCGCGCGATGCCGTCCCATCGATACGGGCGCGCAAACGGTTGAAATTGAAAAACAACGATTTGTGCGCGGCCGTCGTGCCGGTACGCACAATCGACCAGTTGCGCAAAATATAATCCTGGATTTGCGCGCGGATCCACCACGACGCATAGGTTGAAAACCGGACATTGCGCGCGACGTCGAACCGCATCGCCGCTTGCATCAATCCGACATTGCCTTCTTGAATCAAATCGCTGATCGGCAAGCCATAAATTTTGAATTTATGCGCAACCGCAACCACAAGCCGCATATAGGCGCTGACCAATTTGTGCAAACTGACCTGGTCGCGTTTTTTTTGCCAGGCAGTCGCCAGTTTTAATTCCTCTTCCTTGCTCAACAATCCGATCCGCATCGATGTGCGAATAAATTGCCGGTCGGCATCGTTGGATTTATTGATATACGGGCTACCCATGTTCCTTCTCCATTGAGATTGCGATTATGGTGCTGGTTTGATTATAAGTTGTCGATCAATTGTTGACTACATTACTCAACAAAAGACATAAGCACCAGACTTGTGGATATCAAGGGGGTATAATTATTTATTACATATCAAAAACTTAGGGGGTTAACCATAAGGCTAACCCCCCTTGTCAGAGACACATCATATAAAAACTAGGCAGCTTTCATGATGTTTTCGATTTTCTCAACCGCTTGGATTTCATTAATGCGATCGACTGCGGCGACTTCGCGCGACAGGCGTTCCAGGGCGTTTTGATAAATTTGGCGTTCCGAATACGATTGATCCGGCTGGGTCGAACTGCGGTACAATTCGCGCACGACTTCGGCGATTTGAATCGGATCGCCGGAATTGATTTTTGTTTCATATTCCGCAGCGCGGCGCGACCACATGGTGCGGCGGACACGGGCTTTGATTTTCAATTTTTCCAAAGCGACGCCCATTTCCTTGCGCGACGACAAACGGCGCAAACCAACGTTATTCGCCTTGTTCACCGGCACTTTGATGGTCATCTTGGCGCCTTCGATTTCAATAACGAACAATTTCAATTTGTGTCCGGCGATTTCTTGAATTTCAACGCCTTTTACCAAACCGACGCCATGGGTTGGATAAACCACGAAATCGTTGGCGGCAAAATTCGGTTCCGCCATTTTCGCGGTTTCCGCAGCCTTTAATTTGGATTTCGCCATGATCGATTTTGTATCGATCATTTTAATGCCAGCCATCGGCGCGGTGCCGGGTTTGGCGGTTTTAATGGCCGTTGCGGGCGCGGTGTTCGTGTTGCTCGGCTTTTTAATTGCTGTTTTATTCATGACCGTTTTGGTCACAGAAATTTTGGGGGTATTCTTTTTAATACCAGCCGCCGGAGCGGTAACTTTCTTAGCAGAAGAAGTTTTTTTCTTTGCTATAGTTGCTTTTTTTGTAGATTTTGCTTTAGGCATGATCTTTAATTCCAACCTTTCATATTCATATAGAATATTATTGCGCGCATTCCGTTGCGAGCAAGTAATGTATACCAGAAAAATCGGTGAATTTCAATGTGTATTTAGAATGATCCAATAAACCGGGGGATAGTCCCGCAATCCCTATGGTTTGCCGGGATCGGCGTTAAAAAACTGCATTTTATCGGGTTTATCTTTCCATTCATCGGCATCGGCGGGCGGCGTGCCCTTGCGGGTGATGTTCGGCCATTTATCGGCATATTCCCGGTTCAATTCGACCCATTTTTCCGCACCGTCTTTTGTATCCGGTATGATCGCTTCGGCCGGGCATTCCGGCTCGCACACGCCGCAATCGATACATTGGTCGGGATGAATCACCAGCATGTTATCGCCGACGTAAAAACAATCGACAGGGCAAACTTCGATACAATCCATGTATTTGCATCTGATGCAGGCTTCGGTGACGGCGTAGGTCATTATGATTCCAAAAATATTTTTTAATTGGTTTGAAATGATTAGTTAGCGTTATCTTTTACCCGAGTCAATCCCATCGAAAGCCCACGAGAATACCCACGGAAATACCAACGGAAATACCAACGGAAAATTCGTTTTTGCATCGCGGTATTTTCGGCAAATTTAATTGACCGTCACGCAGTTAAATTGCATAGTTTCGATGAAAAAACAATTTTATGAACAAGAGAGGAAGCCAATTATGAAAGTACACCCAACAGTCAGTTTAGGAAATCCAACATTCGGTCGTGGCGCCGTGCGCGAACCAAATATTATGCGCGAAGCCCTGGTCACATCTGCTGTAGTTTTCGCAATTATTGGCGTTGTTGTGGGGTTTGGATCTGCGTTTTCTTCTAAATCCGACACGCAACCAACACCGTCCCGCGTGGCTGAACCGCAAAAACCGGCTAAAACCAAATCTGTATCCCAATTCAATCCTATCACATCCCAGGCTATGACCAGCCGGCAACGCGGGCGGGCTTAGTTTTTCAATACCGCAAACGGCGAATTTATTTCGGTTTTGGTTTGTTTGGATTTTTTCTTTGCGTCGCTTTTTTTGCGCGATTCCAAAATAATGCCGTGATCGATTTTCCGTGCGACAAAACC
>CAYWJR010000002.1:19070-78296 GCA_964458615.1 uncultured Alphaproteobacteria bacterium | reverse complement strand
AATACGTCCATGCGCCATCCGCGCAACGCGGTGCATTGCTCGTCCTGGCCGCGCACGATTTGCTCGATGTCGTCGGATGTGGCGATCAATTTTGCGGCAACGCCGTTTTCATCCGATTTGATGCGCAATAAAACACGTAACAATTCCGATAATGCGGCCTGATGCTGGCTTAGTGGGCGAGGGGTTTCCACCTGCGGCCATTGATCGGACGGCAATTGCGCCGCCCGTTTGCTTGCGGCGATAATTTCCGGTTTGTCGCGGTTGCTGATCATGCCGCGCGCATGGCGGTACCGTTCGAAATCGGCGATGTCTTGCGGCGGGTGCGCGACGATTTCAAGCAACGCATCGTCTTTGCAAATGCGTCCGCGCGGCACGTTGCGTGTTTGCGCCGCGGTTTCACGCCACGCCGCCAATTCCCGCAAATACGCCAAAAATTTGGGTTTTTGCGTGCGCGACCGGATCCGTTCCCATTGGCTGTATGGTTCCACGATATATGTTTGCGGGTTGGACAATGTATCCATTTCTTCCATCATCCAATCGACGCGCCCCAATTTTTGCGCGCGTTCGTAAATTTTTTCATAAACGGTGCGCAAATGGGTAACGTCGCCAAGCGCGTAATTGATGTGCGCTTCGGTCAATGGGCGTTGCGACCAATCGGTGAAACGCATGGATTTATCAATATCCTTGCCGCACAATTTTTGCACCAGCGATTCATAACTGGCTTGTTCGCCGTATCCCGTTACCATCGCCGCAACTTGGGTATCCACCATCGGTTTCGGCACATGGCCGGATAATTTGACAAAAATTTCTACGTCCTGGCGGGCGGCGTGAAATACCTTTGTGACCGACTGATTTTGCAATATTTCCCAAAATGGCTGTAAATCCAATCCAGCCGCCATGGGATCGATGGCAATGGCACCCTGGCTGGATCCAACCTGAATCAGGCACAATATGGGCCAATAGGTTTTTTCCCGCATGAATTCCGTATCGACGGTAATGTATGGTTCTTTGGCCCATTGCGCGCAATATTTGGCCAGTTCAGCGGTTGTGGTGATAATCATTATTTAAAACTATCTATATTTGGGCCCCTTTGCAAAGGGGGTTGGAAACATCGTAAAAACATAGTATCTATAGCGGTTTAGTACACAAATATAAAGCGGAGAATAAGTTATGCATCAGTATCGCACCCATACATGTGGCGAATTGCGGAAAACCCACGTTGGACAAACGGCTAAATTATCGGGCTGGGTTCACCGTATGCGCGATCACGGCCAATTGTTGTTTATCGATTTGCGCGATCATTATGGGATTACCCAGTGCGTTATTAACTCCGACAGCCCGCTTTTCAAAAAAGCCGCCGATTTGCGCAACGAAAGCGTGATTACAGTTACCGGTAAAATCATCGCCCGTACCCCTGAAACCGTGAATTCGAAGGTTCCAACCGGCGAAATCGAATTTTCTATCCAGGATCTGGCGGTCAATTCCGTATCCGATGTTTTGCCATTGCAGGTCAACAGCGATTTGGAATTTCCCGAAGAAACCCGCCTGCGTTACCGGTTTTTGGATTTGCGCCGCGAGGTTATTCATAACAACATCGTTTTGCGCAGCCAGGTCATATCGTCCTTGCGCCGCCGCATGATTGAATCGGGATTCACCGAATTCCAAACCCCGATTTTGACCGCATCGTCCCCAGAAGGCGCGCGCGATTATTTGGTTCCATCCCGCGTTCATCCGGGAAAATTTTACGCGTTGCCTCAGGCGCCGCAAATGTTCAAACAATTGCTGATGGTCGCGGGATTTGACCGTTATTTCCAAATCGCCCCGTGTTTCAGGGACGAAGACGCGCGCGCCGACAGATCGCCGGGCGAGTTTTACCAGCTCGATTTTGAAATGAGCTTTGTAACCCAAGAAGACATTTTCAATACCATTTCACCGATTTTGCATGGCGTATTTTCCGAATTCGGAAAAGGCCGCAAAATCACCGATTTGCCGTTTCCGATGATCGCGTATGACGATGCGATGTTGCATTATGGTTGCGATAAGCCGGATTTGCGCAATCCATTGACCGCCGAAGACATCACCGATGTATTTCGTGGATCGACGTTCCAGGCATTCGCGGGCGCGATTGAAAAAGGCGCTATTGTACGCGGTATCCGTGTTGCCGGCGTTGCCGCGCAACCGCGCAGTTTCTTTGACAAATTGAACGATTGGGCCAAGGAACAGGGCGCGCCGGGTTTAGGTTATATCACATTGGCCGACGGCCAGGCGAAAGGCCCGATTGCCAAATTCATCGATGAACCGCGTTTGGCGCAATTGAAACAAATCACCAAAGCCGCCGAAGGCGATGCGGTGTTTTTCGTTTGCGATAAAAAAGATCCCGCATGCAAATTGGTCGCCGGCGCGATCAAGAAAATGGGCGAGGATTTGAAATTGATCGAAGAAAACGCATTCCGTTTCTGTTGGGTCGTCGATTTCCCGATGTTCGAATGGAACGAAGATTTGAAAAAGGTCGATTTTTCGCACAACCCGTTTTCCATGCCACAAGGCGGAATGGACGCGTTGATCAACAAAGATCCATTGACCATCAAGGCGTTTCAATATGACATTGTGTGCAACGGTATCGAATTATCGTCCGGCGCGATCCGCAACCATTTGCCCGAAGTTATGTATAAGGCATTTGAAATCGCCGGATATGGCAAAGAAGTCGTCGAAGAAAAATTCAGCGGTTTGTTGAACGCATTTAAATACGGCGCGCCGCCGCACGGCGGATCCGCGCCAGGCATCGACCGCATGGTGATGTTGTTGGCCGACACGCCAAATATCCGCGAAGTGGTCGCATTCCCGATGAACCAACGCGCCGAGGATTTATTGATGAACGCCCCGGCCGAAGTCGATCCGGCGCGGTTAAAAGAATTGCACATCAAATTGAATCTGCCGCCTGTTAAAAAAGCGGGCGAGGCGGCGTAACACCAACGCGGCTTTGTCCGGTGCTCCTATCGTGTCCGGCACATGCGGATTACGTCTGCGCGATTAAAAGAGGTCGTTCGCCGCGTTTCCAACGAAGTGGGATTTTGTAAAATCCGGTTACGGCGGCCGATGGCAAGGCCGGAATTGGGTACATAAAAATATCCGGCGAACTGAGGATCTTTGATACCGGGTAGTGTCTTATAATCTTGACGCGGGCTTTGGATCGGTTTTCCGCCTTCGTTTTTATCTGACGGTATTTCCTGTCCGCGTTTGTGCGACCAAAATCCGTTGCGGTCTTGGCGGTAAAAATGATAATCGCGCCGCACACGGTGCGAAGTTGTAAATACCGATTTGCTTGTAAACGCGGCTATTGGAAATACGCCTGGCAACAATTCCGGCAATTTTCGACCGGCGAATATCAGTCCATCGGCCTGTAATGCTTGGCGCAGTATTTTGTGGCTAATGGGCAAACTAAAAATAGGCCATGGATTTTCAAGGTTGGGTTCTGGCCAAGCGGGCAGTCTTTGATCCGGCAATGGATCGCGGTATATTTCCGGGTCATTGACCGCATAAGAAAAACAATTATTCATCGTCAATGTACTCGGAGAATCTTGCCGCAAAAAACGTTTAACGAATTTATTCCACGGCTGTTCCAAATAATCCGGGGCGCAATGCGGAATCCGCGCAAATAACGCGAGGCGGGCTTGATCCAGTTTTGATAATCGAGGCATGACAAAAATGTATCTTTGAAAGATACAAAAGTCAAGATGGCTGAAACTAGTCTTTAGGATCTTGGAACGGTTTTAAACGCTTCGCTGACACCGAATTTATTCATCTGCCGGTCGATAACCATCACGGTGCCGACATCGCGATCGGCCAATTTGCGTGTGTGATCGGCTTCGTCTTGCGCCAATTCAAACGCAGTTCCTAAATCGGCCGCATAGTTATGTTCAACCAAATAATGCGCCAAACGATTGATCATGCGCTGAAATTCATTGGCGGTTACAATCGACACCTCGGCCATGCGGCCAAATCCTTCGGTTTCCGTGCCGAACCACAGGCTGCGGACTTTTTCGGTATCGCCTGATTGGTCGGGGTCGAGCTTGGAATATAAAAATGTGCCTGGAATCGCCAATTCCTTGTCTTTGGCGGTCGATTCAATATCGGGGTTATCGGAATCGATTATCCGGAAAAATTTAATTTGTTGCATGGTTTAAAACTAATGTTTCTTTTCGTTAACGTAAAGCATTAGCAGGCTATGACCCACAAAATTGTTCCCTAAGGCTCTTTTAAAACTATAACTGCAAAAGGTTTAATATTTTGTATCTTTAATCAATAATAATTTGCTTTTATTTACACATAGTTTAAATTCGCAGCCAATTTAAAGAGGTTTTAAATGACACAAACACAAGTAACCGCCGAGCATTTTTTGGGCACGCAAATCGCGGCCAGATTGGCGCCGCATCATGATTTAAACCGCATATTGGTCGTCGATTCCGGCAATGGGCATGTGAATCGGGGTATTGCGGATATTTTGCCAAATGTCCAAACCACGTTTTTTGCGACCGGCGAAGAAAATGAACGTCTTTGCGCGCAATTGCAATCGTCGAGCGCAGGCGCAAATTTTAATATCGTGCGCGGCGTTGAAAAAGGCGCCAAGTTCGACGCGTGTGTTGTGCCTGTATCATTCCTGAAAAACGAATTCGACAAAATATCCAAAGGAACGGTTGAAACCGTGCGCACATGGTTGCGCGATGCGGGTACGTTGATTGTGCCGATCGATCACAGAATCGAAAATTTGGGCAATATCAATACGGTGGTTTCCATTTATAACGGCCATCAAAAAACAGGTTCAAAAACCGTTTACGGGGCGCAGGCAATAAACAGTGTGATTAGTCATGTCGAAGGTTTTGCGATAACGGCGATACACGCATATTTCGGCCATACGCATGATGTTCCAGCCAAACATCCATTCACATTGCTGATTGTGAATGCGCGCCGGTCAATCAGAGAACAATAAAACCGGCGTAATTACGCTGAAATTTTGGCTTTTTGCCGTTTGTGTTCGTACATGGCCATGTCTGCGGCTTTGTACAATTCGGCCGGTTCAACGCTTGGGTCTAATGTCGTAATGCCGAAACTGGCGCAAACGGGAATGGTTTCGCCTTGCCAGCGGACTAAATATCCGTTGATCAATGTGCTTAGATCGCGGGCGCGTTCGGCGGCTTTTTCTTCGGTTGCATCGACCATCAATATCGCGAATTCATCGCCGCCCAAACGGGCCACTGCATCGGATTTGCGGACATATTGATTCAACAATTCTGCGATTTGCACCAATACTTCGTCGCCTGCGGCGTGGCCGTATGTGTCGTTGATCGCTTTGAATCCGTCCATATCGCAAATAACCAAAACGCCTTTTTTATCGCGGCGGCGCGCGCCGGATAGGGCGCGGGTGACTTCTTTGTAAAAACCACGGCGATTCAATAAACCGGTGGCTTCGTCGGTCATGCTAAGGCTTTCCAATTTATTGATGCGGGCTTTTTGTTTGGCGATTTCGCGTTCGGCGGCGCGGACGGCGATCAGGGCGGTGCGTAATAACGCTTCGCGCGCGGCTTCGCTGTCTTCGTTTAAATCCAAATTCACTTTTTCCAATTTTCTTGCAAAGCTGTTGAAATCCAGCGGCAAGTTAGGAAACGATTTTTCAAATTCTTGTATAAAAGCTGATGGACTCATGGTTTTATTCTCCCCTCCAAATCATCCGTCTTGATTTAGGATATGCACAAACCATGCCATATAAAAATGTTTATTATCAATTACTTGAATGGATTAGTAGCAGAGTTATCGCGGTAAAAACTGCCTTGTTGGATACGCGGCGGGCAAAAGACTAGGCAAAATGGTTCTTTTTTGCGGTTTGCCGCACTATGCGCTGAAATTTCAATATCTTATTAATGCTTTTGATAGAAACTAATCTTCTCATTGTGTCATAATCGAAAAATCATGAATTCCAAAGCCAGCAAAAAAATAATGATCGTGGAGGATAACGAGCTGAATATGAAGCTCTTTAACGATCTTCTCGAAGCGCATGGATACGCAGTCATTCAAACCAGAGACGGTTACGAGGCGATGAAAATGGCGCGCGAACACAAACCGGATTTGATTTTGATGGATATTCAATTGCCCGAGGTGTCGGGGTTGGACGTCACACGCTGGTTAAAACAAGACAATGATTTAAAACATATTCCCGTTATTGCCGTCACCGCGTTTGCGATGAAGGGCGATGAGGAAAAAATCCGCGAAGGCGGATGCGAGGCGTATATTGCCAAACCAATTTCAATCGTAACATTCATGGAAACCATTTCCAGGTTCATAAACTGATATGCCAGGCCGCGTTCTTGTCGTCGATGATGTGCCCGCCAATGTCCGCTTGCTAGAAGCCAAGCTGGTCAACGAATTTTACGAAGTTTTGACCGCGCCCGATGGCGCAACCGCGCTTGAAATCGCGAAAACCGAATCCCCGGATATTATTTTGCTGGACGTCATGATGCCGGAAATGGATGGATTCGAAGTTACAAGACGGTTGAAATCCAATCCTGAAACAAGGGCTATTCCGGTTGTTTTGGTAACGGCTTTGTCGGACACCAAAGACCGCGTCGAAGGTTTGAAATCCGGCGCGGACGATTTTTTGACAAAGCCGGTGCAGGATGTTTCATTGTTCGCGCGGGTGCGGTCGTTGTTGCGTTTGCGCATGATGATCGAAGAATGGCGCGCCCGCGACCGCACGGCCAAACATTTCGGCGTGATTCAAAACGCCGAAGTCGAAGACGATGGCCGCCGCGGCTTGCTGCTGTTGATCGAACATAACCCAATCGACGCCGCCAACGTGGTCGAAGCGTTGGCAGGGGACGATCATGAAATTTTGGGCGCGATCAACCCGGACGAAGGTTTTATATTGGCGCAACAACGCGGATTCGATCTGATTATGATTTCGACCAGCGGGCACGAAGAATCCACATTGCGCCTGTGTTCGAAAATAAGAACCCAGGAAAAAACCCGGCATACCCCGATTTTGCTGTTGTCCGATAACGACAACAAAGACCGCCTGGCGCAGGCGTTGGATTTGGGCGTAAACGATTTTATCGTTACCCCCGCCGACAAAGACGAGTTGTTGGCGCGCACCAGAATCCAAGTGCGCCGAAGCCGGTATCAGCAATTGTTGCGCAGCAATTTCGAAGCCAGTTTAACCATGGCGCTGACCGATACATTGACCGGGCTTTATAACCGCCGGTATTTCGAAACCCATGTGCAGCAATTGCTGGATAGGGCGTATAAAACCGATAAACCGTTGACTATGCTGGCGATCGATATAGACAATTTTAAAAAAATCAACGACACATACGGCCATGCTGCGGGCGATGCGGTGTTGAAAGAAATTTCACGACGTCTGTCGCATAATTTGCGCAATCTGGATCTGGTCGCGCGGTTGGGCGGCGAAGAATTCGTGGTGGTCATGCCCGATACCGGCGCAGAAATCGGATTTATGGTGGCGGAACGATTGCGGGTTGCGATTGCGTCTGAAAATATTTTTACGCATGGCAATGAATCCATTCCAGTCACCATCAGCGCGGGATTGTCGGTTATTGACTTGAAATCCGATCCTGTCAGTCACGAAGAATTGTTGAAACGCGCCGACGATGCATTGTACAAAGCCAAAAACCAAGGCAGAAACAAGGTCATTGCCAGCGAAAATTCCGCTGCTTAGTTTTTCGTTTTAGAAAAATTTTTGGATTTGGATGCGGTGATTTCGCCGACCAAATTCGTTTGCATGATTTTGCGCAGCGATTTAGGGCTGTTATACCCTTGGGCCAACGCCCACATGAATTTGATTTGCGCCATGACGTCGGTCATATCACCGGTGGGTATCGCGCCTGCGTCCAATGCTTCTTTGCCCGGCTCATACATGTCCATGTGCGTGTGGCCGCCGACAAATTTGGTCGATACCAAAACCGGAATGCCGAATTGATTGACGATGGTTCGTATGCTGGGTATCAAAGAATATTCGTCGCGGTTGGGGACGTTGCCGGATCCCATCGATTTTAACAATATGCCGCGGCAACGGCTGACTTTCAGAAAATCCAGCAATATTTGCGGTTCCAATCCCGGAACCAAATCGATCGGCACGATGCCGCGTTCGAATTCGGGTTTTATTTTCAACGACGTTCTGCTGTGCGATTTCTTGCGGACGTTTGGAACGAAATCGATGCCGTTGGCGGTAATCGACGCCAGATGTTGAAACGCCGGCGAATCGAACGCGGGAAATCGCGCTTCGCTGGTTTTGATTGCTCGGCAGGCGCGCATGACACGTTCGCCAAATACGATCATTACTTCGGCTATTTTTTGATTCGATGCGGCGACGACTGTTTTGATCGAATTTTCCAAATTGAACCGTGCATCGCTGCCCGATTCGAACAACGATTTTTGCGCGCCGGTGAAAACGATCGGTATTTTTAACCCAGCGCCTAAACCCAGCGTAACCGCGCTTGCGGTATAAGCCATGGTGTCGGTACCGTGGGTTATGATGATGCCGTCATATTTGTCGTGATGTTTCGCGATAATGTGAATCAATTTCGTCCAATGCGACGGGTTTACATTGGTGCTGTCTAAATTTTCGACTTCGACCGCGTGGATGCGCGCCATTTTTTGCAATGACGGAACCAGTTTTAAAATATCTTGAATGGATTTGGTTGGCGCCAGCGCGCCGGTTTTATTCGGCGCCATGGTCAATGTGCCGCCAAAGCCAAGCATCAATATTTTCTTTTTATGTTTGGTCATTTGAATATTTTGATTTGGGAAATCACGATTGCCAAAGCCTATCGCACATCGTGTCCATCTGCCATCATAAAAGCGGGTTCGGCGCCATTATTATCCGGCAATGCAATATACAAGGCGGCGGGGGATTACAAATCAAAAACCCCGCCGAGGTATTCCTCTGGCGGGGTTTTGCAAACTTGCAAAGATTGTTATTTCAACTTGGCTTCTTCGAATTCCACATGCTCACCGGCGATGGGATCGTATTTCCACAAACGCATTTTTTCCGGTTTGGCGCGGGCGTTCTTTTTCTTGGTGTAAAAGAAACCGGTGCCAGCGGTGCTGAGCAATTTGATCAATGTAACGTTCGATTTAGCCATAATAACAACCTGAATTGTTTGTGTTTAGTTATTGTTTTTCCTGCCCTCTAACCCGAGGCTTCGTAAACGAAGAACAGCGAATATATAAAATAACGGGAATAAGTCAAGCGATTTTGCCATTGCGGGCGACTGGATTGGACAGGGGTGTTGTTCCCTATATTTGCTTGTTATTCAATGCTTTGCGGTATAATTCTGGATTGGACAATAAAGACGCTGCAAAGCTCGCGTCTTCGGTTTTATCCTTGCGCACCGATTTTGGGCAAATTTTGCTGTCCCAGGTGACTTGCGGCGCACGGCGGAACCACATGACAAATTTGTCCGGTTCAGGCGTTTGTTGCAACGGTGTTGTATTCAAATTCGCGCTGGCAAGGCAAATATTCGGCAAAACCCCGTTTTGATCCAACGATGCGCCTTGGGTTCCGGGTTTGTACAATTCCGCCCATGTTATAGCCAATTGTCCCAATCCTTCGATATACGTGGCGCGTTGAACCATGCCTTTGCCATAAGATTGAGTGCCAACTACAACGGCGCGTTTATTGCTTTGCAAAGCTGCGGCCAAAACCTCGGCCGACGATGCGGTTTGACCATCGACCAGGATGACAATCGGGCTGTCGATGCGAATATCGTGATTTGTTGATTCAAACACCGAAACACTGTCGGGGTGGCGCCCGCGCATGCCGATTGTCATCGACCCAGAGGCCAAGAACATATCGGCTATCGCGGTTGCTTCGGAAAGCACGCCACCCCGGTTCCCCCGTAGATCCAGGACGACCCCGGCGATCTTGGTTTGAATGGGGCGCAAATTGGCGATCATTTTTTGCGCCATGCCAGGGGTGAATTTTTTAATGTTCACAAACAAAATATCTTTTTTCAAATATGTTTCGAAACTGTCGGGGCTTAGCATGACTCGTTTAATCGATAATTGCTTTTTTTTGCCGTCTTGATCGACGCCGATTTCAACGATGCTGTCTGGCGCGCCGCGAAACAATCCTACGATTTGTTTTGCTTTTAATGCGGAAACGTCGCGGCCATCGACCGATTCGATTATATCTCCGACATTCAAATACGATGCGGCCGGGCTGTGCGGTATAATTTTACTGATAACCGCGCGGTGGCCGTCGGTTGTAATGGTAACGCCGATGCTGGCCTTTGGATCTTCGATTTCTGCGAAATTTTCGCCGCTCGACTTGGCGCCGTAAACGGTGACATGCGAATATTTATCCAAAACCTGCACCAATGTTTTCAAAATATTCTGCGCCGTTACATCCAAAGGCTGTTTTTGCAACGCCGCCGAATATGGATAAATTTGTTCAATCAAAGATTGGCTGATTGCGCCCCATTTTGCCGCATCGTTTTCCGGGGCGATGCGAAATGCGAATAATGGTTTGTGATTGTAATAAATCACCAAATGGCCTTGTTCGCGTGTTTGGATATATGGGTCTTGTTTTTGAATGATGCTGACGGCGTAATAAAATAGCTGTTTGCCGCTGGGCGGATTGACATGATATTCGACGATTTCATGAAACACTTCGGCAAAAATAGGGGAGTCAAGTTTTTGCGCAATCGGCGCCTGTGCAAACACCGGGCTTTGCGATAAAATCAATATCGCAGCCGCAAGCACCGATAGTGGCAGAAATTTGCCAAAATATTGATAAATATATGAAAAGTTGGACAATCCCCGATCCAACATAGCTTTGCACCTCCTGTGCCATGCAAGTCCATGGGGCATACGTGCCCCAGTCTTACCAAGCTATCATGAAATCGTTTCTTTTTCGCTAACAGTGCGGGAATTTATGAAAATGCGCGCAAATACCCGGTTCAGGCCGATTGTTTGCGGTATGCTGCATAACCGCCCGGAATATCCGTGACGTCGGTGAATCCGGATTGCTGGAATGCAATTAACGCTGTTTTGCTGCGCCGGCCACCTTGGCAATACAAGACATAAGGTGTCTGTTTGTCCAATCCGGACAATATCGCAGGATTGGATTGGATTTCGGACAACGGAATATGAATCGCGCCGTCTATATGTCCCGCATCCCATTCCGGTTGTTCGCGCACATCGATAAATGCCGCGCCTTTGGCAACGGGGGCGCAAACCGGCGATGGGGCATCATGCAATTCAATTATGCTGGGCGATTGCGAACAAATCGGGCAATTGGCGTCTTTGGCGGTGGTCACGGTGCGGATTGCCATCGATTTGGCATCGATCAGCAATAATTTTTTATCCAACACCGCAAGCCCCTGCGATCGGCAAAAATCCTGGCCCAAGGATAATTTAATCGCTTCCAATGCCTGAATGCTGCCCATCATTCCGGCGACTGCGCCGATCACGCCTGCTTCGGCGCAATTCGGAACATAATTTCCCGGTGGCGATTGATATAGGCAACGGTAACATGCGCCGCCGGTGTTTGGGTGGAATGTTGAAATTTGCCCGGTAAACCCAAGAACGGACGCGAATACAGCAGGTTTCGATAATTTATACGCGGCGTCGTTGATTAGAAATTTGGTTTCGAAATTATCGCTGCCATCGATTATGACGTTATAATTTGCAAAAATGGCCATGGCATTTTTTGCAGTCAATCGTTCATTATGGGGAATAATTTTTACATCGCCGTTCAGCGCGCGCAAATTTTCCGCCGCTTGCAGCGATTTCGGTTTGCCCACATCCGTTTGCGAAAATAAAATCTGCCTTTGCAGATTGCTTAGATCGACCGTGTCGTCGTCGATGATGCCGATTGTACCGGTTCCGCAAGACGCCAAATACAAAAGAGCAGGGGATCCCAATCCGCCGGCGCCAACGCACAAAACAGAAGATTGATTCAATAAATCCTGACCGGATTGACCCAATTCAGGCAGCACAATTTGCCGATCGTAACGATTATTTTGCATACGATAATATAAATCGCGGAAAAAAATAAATCAATTGCGAACATACCGGCGCAATCCCGTCAATCATAAATAATTGGATTGTTTGCAAAACGCGAATCGATGCATCGTATCGTATGGCGGCATACCGATTTTGCAAGTAACACATATTTAACGGTGATTATTTATCATGCACCTTATGGTTGTATTTTTATATTTATGTCAACTGGCAGGTGACACATGTTTCAGCATTTAGTTGCATCAATTCGTTTTCCGATGGTTGTAGCGATGATCATTCTTGTTACAACAGGCGCAAATGCGGCAACCCAAGGATCGTTGGGCGCGACATCGACCGGCAGCGCGAATATCAGCATCACAAAATCCGTTCAGGCTCAAATAAGCGATATCAGCGATATGACATTAGCGAATTGGAGTGTGGGCGACGGCGACGTTACATTGTACAGCAACGTTTGCGTTTATTCATCGACCGGCAGTTACAAAGTCACTGCGACCGGCAGCGGGCTTGTGAATGCGTTCACTATTGCCAGCGGACTTAATTTGATTGCTTACACAGTAACATGGAATTCCGGCGGCGCGGGTAATTTGGCCAATACCGGCACTGCGCTGACAACCAATATTCAATCGGCATCGTTTTCCAACGCCAGCACCACCAGCGCCACATGTTCCGGCGGCGGATCGGGCAACGATACCGCGCGCGTGATTGTAGGCATCACATCCGGGAATATGAATTCCGCCGCATCCAGTTCCACGCCATACACGGGGACTTTGACTATGTTAATTACGCCGTTTTAGGAATTGAGATGCAAAGAATTTGCATTGTCCTGATTGCGATGTGTTTGTGCGTTCTGCCTGCTGGCAGGGCGCATGCTTTGTTTGCGATGCGAATCAGTAATATAAGCGATTTTAATTTACCGACATGGAGCATGGGGCAATCGAATGTGTCGGCGTCTATGGATATTTGCATATACACAAACAACCTCGCGCCCTTGGGCGGGTATGCAATCAATATCAGCAGCCCAGGCGGTTTTTTCCTGACAAACGGCAGCGGCAATATTCCATATTCGCTCAGATGGGACGATTCCGGAGCTGGAAATCTTGGTTCCGAACCAGGATCGCCATTGACCAATGGCGTGACGCTGACCGGACAGTTGCGCGGCAACATCCTTGATAATTCTTGCACCCTGCTTGGTCCGAATGCGCGTTTAAATTTGTCTATCACTCAATCCAGTATGGAATCCGCATTATCGGGAACCTATACCGGCACAATCACATTATTGCTAACCCCTTCCTAATCGTTTCTTAGTTCAGTCAATAAACCTACGTTTTAGTCCTTAATTTATGTTTTCTATTATTGGATCACGCTGTAAATCCGCCATGGCGCGGTCATGCATTATAGTAATGCTGGCTGTAATCCCGGCCGCGCATCCATGTTTTGCCGCAATTACCGAGAAACCCGGAACCCCGAAAGGATTCGAAGATTTGGATCAACCCCGTTTGTTGATGGTTGGTGTGCAATATGGCGGCGACACAATCGGTAAATTCCCGGCTTATTCCACGCCCGGATATATACGGTTTGAAAATCCGCAAGATATTTTGCGCCAAATACCGAATCTAAAAAATACCACGTCTTTATTGGCAAGAATGCAGGAGCCATTGCCCATCAACGCATCAAAAATATGCCGCCAGCAAGCCGTGCACGATTGCGGTAAGATAGATACTGAATCGGTTGATGTTGTATTCGATGAAAATAATTTAAGCTCGGAAATATTCATTCATAAAGATTATCTGGATCTTTCGGACAATATGCAGGAAAAATATTTGCCCCTTCCGGAACAAAAATTTTCATCCGTGTATGGCTGGAATGGAGCGGTTTCGGGATCGTCGCAACAAGACCCCAATTTTGCACTTAGCAACAATGCGGTTTATGCATTTGGCGAAAAACGATTTGTTTCCCAATCGACCGTATCGAACGATGGATTGCGGTTCGATGCGGCGCAGTTCGGTGTCGAGAAAAATGGATTTGATATGGGCGGCGGACTGTTTCGAAGCCAGCCGATGCAGTTGGCCAGCGACAAGGATATGGCCGGAATATATTTTGCGATATCGAATAAAACCAAACTGGATGCGCGGAAAATTTCAGGAAACGATATAATATTGTACTTGCCGCGCCGGTCATTCGTGTCGATATACCGTGAAGGACGGTTATATTCTTCGCGCCCATACGAGGCCGGCAATCAAAAAATCGATACATCCGATTTACCCGAAGGCGCGTATCCGATTATTTTGAAAATTCAGGAATCGGACGGGGCAGAGCGCGAGGAAAACCGTTTTTTCGCTAAAAACCAGGACATACCCCCGGCAGACGATCCATCGTATTTCTTACAAGCGGGATTTTTGCGTCAATCGGCGGCGGACGATTCGGCATTGCCGGAAATTACCAAAGATATGATATTGCGCGCAGGTATCGTTTCGCGCATGGACGACCAGATTGCGCTGAGTTCAGGTGCGGTGGTGCTGGGCGATCGTTTGGCGGTAGAAAATTCAGTTTTTATGATCGATTCGAATTTGCAATTGCGGGCAACGAATATTGTATCGACCGAAATGGATTTCGGTTTGCAAGGAAGTATTCTGTATTTCGATGAAATGTGGAGCGGCAATATCGATCTGCGCAAAATCTGGGCGGGAAGCAAGAAATTGCAACGGTACGATCAGTTATTGGATGATTTGACCCAATTTACCGCCAGCACCAGTTATCAGGTAACTGCGGATATAACCGCCGGCATACGCGGCAATTACACCGAAACCGCATCCGCGCCGGAAATATTTTCGATAGGCCCATATGCGCAGTGGAATATATGGCAAGAACAAGAAAGCCGTTTTTCGGCCACCGCCGATTTTGCCAAATCAAGCGGCGATTACGAAGGCAGTTTGTTGTTTAATTTGACCTACACTATCGGACAATATGGCGTTTCAGGAAATATAGGTTCGAATTTGCGCGACGGCAGACAAGATATTCAAGGAAACATGCGCGTTTGGCACGACGACGTAAAGCCCCACAAGGCGCTGTCTGTAGGCGCCGGGTTTGGGGTTGACCGCAGCAATAAAATCGTCAACGCCGATGCGGACTGGCGTAATCGTATCGGGCGGTTTCGCGGTTCGGTGCAACAATCGTTCGGTGGCGAGGAATCGATTTTGAATTACAGCGGCGGTTTCGCAATCAATATGGCGATGTTGGAAAACGGCATTTATTTGGGTGGCGATCAAAACGATAAAAGCGCGGTGGTAATAGACACCGAAGGCGATGCGGACACGGATATGAAAATATTTGTGGGCAATGCGGAACGCAGTTTGGTCAAAGTTGGTAAATCGCAAGTATTATATTTGCCCCCATACCAAACATATAAAATCAGAATATCGCCGTCTAAAAAAGGTTTGTTCGATTATGATACAAGCGCACAAAAAGTGACATTGTATCCTGGGAACGTAACGCACTTGAAATGGCAAGTTGACAAATTTTATGTCATGACCGGTAAAATAATCGACGATTCTGGTGCGCCATTAACCGGCGCAGAGTTGCTGGATATTAAAACCCCTGCGATGACGGATGAAGACGGTTATATCCAAGCCGAGCTGAACAGGCGCGGAAAAATTAAATTTAGAACAAAACAGCGTGGGTCCACAAAAAGCGCAGGTGGACAGGAATGCCAGGTGGAAATGCCGGATACTGGGCGTCTAGTCAATGGGGTGATGATATATGATTCGCCGTTGCCTTGCGTTACGGTTGGCATTAAAAATTAACTTGGCTGGATTTTACACCGTCCCAGACGTTATAAATGGCGGGCGCGTCGAATGGCAGTTCGACTTGGGTGTGTTGTCCGGCATATGCCCGGATGCTGGGCGGCATTTTACAGTCGTTCTTTTTAATGCATTGCTGGCTGGCTTGAAATAAAACGCTACTGTTGCCGGTATTATGAATTGAAATTATTTTGCCGTTGCGTTTGGCATTGTACGCCGATTTAATTTCGTTCGGGCGGACGATTACCAATATTTCATATCCAATCAATATTTTTAAACCCACTTTTTCAATGTGTTCCAGTTCATTGACAACCGGTTTTACGGCGACGCGGTAAATTCGTTCATGGTCGCCATGCGGTTGCAATAAAATAAATCGTAAAATTTTTCGGCTGCCTGCGGTCAAAACTGTTTTATTCGGGGTGACCAGTATCGATTCATTCGCGGCGTTTTTTAATTTACGTCTTGTTTCTTGATCCGATCCAGGATTGATAATCTCATTGATCTCTGTATCGATATAATCGTTTTTGTCGGATTTGCTGGCCAATTCTATGTCTTGTTGCGCCTCCGCTCCGGGTAAGAATTCGATGATTGCGTTGTTGATAATAAATTCGGCGCGGGCAATCGCGGGCGCGGCCATAATTACAATTAATATTATTATATATTTATAGATTTGCATTTTCTTGCCTTGTCATAAAAATATTTCGCATACGACTATGCACAAAATAACTTACAATCGTATTGGCATCCGCACATGATTGTATGAATTAAAATATTTCAACCAAAAATTGTATCAAATTTGCCGCGATTTAGGAGTTTGTTAAATTTGTCTGTCTAAGATCGAATAATAAACGGGGGCAACAGATGGCAGAATCAACGCAAAACATTACCGTCACATACGACCAGCCAAGAATAAGCCTGGATCAAATGACGGTGTTGCAAAATGTTTATCAGCAGGACCTGAAAGAAGATATGTTTCAGGCCTATGAAGGCGCGATTGCCGACGATATGTCCATCATCAGCCTGCGTGCCGCCTATAAGGTGTTGCAGCCTTCAAAAGATTCTGGGGACGAAAAGCATGACCAAGCCGCCAGCCAAGATTCGCCATTGAATACCGATGGTGTTTTAATCCAATCGATATCAGGGGTGGACAATCTTGTTTTAACCGCATCGAACGTTATGACGGAAAAACCGATGCCGGTAATTTTGAATAATTTAACCCTTTCGCCAGCGGCAGAATTCGTTCAACCTGCGGCAGCCGCGTTGCAATTATCGGAAAGCCCTGATTTACAGAAAATAGATTCCATCAATTCACACGATGATTCTATTTTGATAACGCCTATCGTCGTTAAAACGGTTGTTGATACGCCGGAACCAAACAAACCGCCGGTCAATACAAACCCCAATAATCCAACACCGGGCCCAAATCCGCCGCCAGGACCGAATCTTCCTCCTGGTCCAAATCCACCGCCGGGTCCAAATCCGCCTCCCGGTCCGCCACCAACGGATCCACCTTGTGGCGGCGATGATTGTCATGGCGGCGGCGATTGCGGTATTGAGATCCATATCGATTTGGATTTAGACGTGGCGATTTGTTTGCCTTTGGTGGAACTTGATGTTCAAACGGATGTCGATGTTTGTTTGGATCTGAATTGCGATTCGATTCATTTGGATATTTCCGCTGACACGGAATTGGCGGCGAACATCGCGGACATTGTTCAACTGGATGTACAAGAAAATTTGGATATTTGCATCACCGGCGGATTTTGTGAACCATTGCAGATCGCGGTGGATGCGGATGTTCAGTTGGCCTTAGATACGGACTTGCCGGTTGTGCCGGTTGATTTGCAGGCCGCAATTGACGTGGACGCGGAAATCGGAATTGTTGCGGAAAACGGCGAATTACCGGAAATCGCTGTCGATCTTGACACAAATATCGCAACGGATTTGGGATTGCCGGTATTGGGCGACACCAATGTTTCGGTTGATGCGGAAATCGCCGTTGATATGAATGCACAAGATGGTATTTCGGCGCAAGTCGCCATAGATGCGATTCTGCCGGAATCGGTTTTGCCCGAATTGCCGAATATCGCGATCGATTTGGATATTCAAGCAGGCGATAATTTAACCCTTAATGCGGATGTCGCCGGAATAATTCAAATTGATACGAATCTGGCCGAAGGCGAAATATTGAATATTGGCCTTGATATAGGTTCATTGCCATTGCAGGTGGAATCGATTGCCGGATTGTTGAATGGCGGCGCGGACGATTGCGCATCGCCTTGCGACGTTGTCGGCGCAATTGGCGGAATCGCAGAAGAAATTATCGAGCCTGTTGTCGGTATTGCCGCAACGATACTGGATACAACCGCCGAACAGGTGGCCGATATTCCATGCGCAGTATTGCAGACGGTGGAATGTGTTTCGGAACCGGTTGAAAACTTGGCGGATAATTCGGGATCCGTTGTCAGCGATATATTGGTAATCGTTCCGGAAATCGTGGGCGGTTTGGCAACACACACGGCGGATGTCACCCAAAATATGGCTGAAAACATTATCGAATCGGCGGGTTGCGCATTGCCTATGGGTGCAATCGATTCGTTGGCGGATGCAGCGGAAAATGCATTGTCGAATGATTGCATGGATGCCGTGGATACGGGCGAATCATTATTGCACCTTATCAGTTTTGGAACCGACACCGATGATTGCGATTCTGGAATGGGCGGCGGTATGTCGTTGGATCAAATATTGAATGGTGCGGCCGATCTGGTTATGGATGCGGCATCAGGGTTGGATCACATTTTGGCAAGTCCATTGCCGGAATACGCAGGCGATGTGTTATCGGCGCCGCCAAGCAATACGGCCGACAATTGGGTTACGCAAACAACCCATGTCACAACGCAGGCCGTTACCAATACTGTGAATATAGTTTCAAATACCGTAGCCGCCGTCGCGCCGGCGGTATTGAACAGCTTTGGCGGGTTGGGCCTGGGCGGGGGGTCTTCTTCTAATTCACACAAAGGGTTCCTGTTTTAATCATCTAGTTTCCGGAGCGAATTATGTTTGACAACGCATTAGGCGGCGGACGTGGTTTCCGCCACAGGCAGATTTTATCGCCCGCCAATCAATCGCATTGGTTTTCGGACATTAAAATCGATTACAGCCCGATTTACGTAATTCTGGCAAGTTTAGCGATCAATGTTTTATCGCTGGCATTGCCGATTGCATCGTTGCAAGTTTATGACCGCATCATCGCCAAAAACGGGATCAGCACGTTAAACATGCTGGCCTTGGGCGTGGTTGTCGCCTTGGCTATGGAATCTTTGCTTCAAATCGCCAGGTCTTATGTGTCCGGCTGGGTTGGTGCGGCGATTGAACACCGGATTTATAACAAAGCGGTCAAACATATTTTATCGGGCGGATGCAGCAAAAAAAATGCCGCCAATTTGGGAACTCAATTGCAGAAATTGACGGCAATCGGAAAATTGCGCGAATTTTATTCCGGCCAAGCCCTGGCCAGCATGATCGATTTGCCGTTTGCCATGGTTTTTTTAGGGTTGATTTATTATCTTGCCGGATCATTGGTTTTGGTTCCGATTACGATTTTATTTTTTTTCGGGCTGCGCGCCTATGTTTGTGGCCGTTACACGCAACAAGCATTAAAAGAACGGGATCAAGCGGACGATCAAAAATACGATTTCCTGATTGATGTCTTGGGCGGAATCCACACCACAAAATCGCTTGGGCTGGAGGCTGGATTCGTGCGTCAATACGAGGCTTTGCAATCAAATTCCAGCCGCTGCAATTATAATTTAACCAAATTATCGGCCGAAGCCGTCAACGATGCCCAAGTATATGGGCAAATTATGGTGGCTTGCATCGTAATATTCGGCGCACCAATGGTGGTCGCCAAATATTTCAGCATGGGCAGTCTGATCGCCTGCATATTGTTGGCGGGGCGGATTTTACAGCCGATTCAAAGATCGTTCGGTTTGTGGTTGCGATATCAGGATTTTAAATCAGCCCAGGAAAAACTGGATGATTTTTTCAAAAATGCTGCCGAAGAGCCCGCGTACAGGCAATCATATCCGCAAAACGAAGGCCATTTGGAATTGAACGGCATTGCATATATCGATCCGGACAGTTCTTCGAACAATTTGCGACATGTCAGTTTGCAATTATTCCCCGGCCAATGTATCGCCATATCCGGAAAAAACGAAGAATCTAAAACGTCATTGTTGCGGATCATGGCGGGTCTGCTGGTTCCTTCTGCCGGCCAGGCGAAATTGAACGGATTGGATGTGCGGGATTATCCGCATGACGAACGCATCCGCCATTGCGCGTATTTGCCGATGCGCGGCGTTATTTTCCAAGGAACAATTTACGACAATCTAAGCCATTTTGGACGGATAGATCCTGAAACCGTGCGTGAAATATCGGAATTGCTGGGTATCGATACCGAAATCGCGAAATTGCCGAACGGAATGGAAACGGTCTTGGAAGATATTGTAGCCGATCCCATTCCGCCGGGATTGAAACAACGCATCGCAATCGCGCGTTCGATAGCGCACAAACCGAAATTGATTTTATTCAATAACGCAGACCGCGATTTGGACAAAGACGGATATAACTTGCTGTATCGTTTGATGGGACGGTTAAAAGGCAAGGCGACATTGGTTTTGGTAACCGAAGATCAGAATATTCTAAGCCTTGCGGAACAAAAATTTGTTTTGAACGAAAACGGTATTTCCGCCGAGCCCGAAACCCCAAAGCAAGCCAAAGCAAACAATTTCGCGATAATGGAGATGGTATAGTGAGCGCAATAGAAAATGCCATAGAACCTATGGACACGGTCGTATCGGCCGGTTTCGCCAAATCCCAGTTTGACAGCCGTGTACTGCATCAAGCGGGTTTTTTAGGCAATGCCGTAAATATTCAGGCGGAAATTTTTACAAAATTGATCGGTGTCTTGCCGCATCGCCATGAATTGGCCGATATATGCGATGCCTTGCCACGCCACCGGGATAATTTTACGGTTCTGGATATTCAAAACACCATGGCCAATTTGGGTTACGAAGTCCGGCAATTTAAAACCAGAATGGATTTTATGGATCCGCGTTTGTATCCGGTCTTGTTCGTGCCGAATGACGATGCGGCGATATTCTTGGTTTGGCAGGAAAAAGACGGGCGCAATATAGTTTTCGATGGCGCCCAAACATTGGATTTGAATTTCGCCGCGTGGCGCAAATTGCGTGGCACTGCTTATGTTTTTCATAAATCTAAATCCGACGTTATGCAACGTATCGCAACCGATCAAAAAGCCAGCGGAAAAAGTTGGTTTAGAATCGTGTTGCGCCGGTTGAAACCGATTATAAAACAAGTGGTTTTCACAAGTTTTCTGATCAATGTCATTACATTGATGTTGCCGTTGTTAATGATGATTGTTTACGACAAAGTGATAGGATCGCAATCCATAGCAACATTGCCGATGATGGCGGTCGGATTGGCGGCCGCGATTGTCGGCGAGGCATTGTTGCGCCACATGCGCGCATTGCAATTCACTTGGCTTGGGTCCCGTATCGACAACATGGTCGGCAACGAAATATTCCGACATTTACTGCAATTGCCGTCGCAATTGATTGAACGCGCGTCGGTTGCATCGCAATTGGCGCGGATTAAAAGTTTTGAAACCATCCGCGATTTTTTCGGCGGTTCGGTGTTTTTATCGTTAATGGATGTGCCGTATGTCGCGTTGCTGGTTTTGGCGATTTGGGCGATTGCGGGCAATTTGGCGTTGGTCAGCATCGTAATGGCCGGATTTTATCTGGCGATTTTATATTATTTCTACGGTTCGTTGAAAATTTCCGCTTATCACGCCGCGAAAACAGGATCGCAATTGCAACAATCGACATTGGAAGCATTCGATAAATCCGAAGCCTTGCGATACACTGGATTGTGCGGCCAATGGCATGGCCGGTTTCACGATTTGTCGGGAAGAACGGCATACGCCGCATTCGATTATGCACACCGCAATACGGTTCTGGAAACTATCGCATATAGTTTTTACGTGTTGGCGGGATTGGCGACGTTGTATTTGGGCGTCGGCAAGGTTGTTGCGGGTGAAATAACAACCGGGGCATTGATTGCAACGATGATTTTAACCTGGCGCGCTTTGTCGCCAATATCGACTTTGTGCACGTCTTTGCCGCGCATAGAACAATTGCGTCACGTAATCGGCCAGGTCAACCGATTGATGACTATGGCAGCGCAAAAAGAAGAAGATGCCACAGGAAAAATCGCGCACAGGATCAAGGGGCAAATTGAATTTTCATATGTCGGTTTGAGGTATAGTAAAAGCAGCGATCCGGTATTCGCGGGGCTGTCTTTTAAAATCGCGCCCGGACAAATATTGGCCGTTGCGGGATCGAACGGATCGGGCAAAAGCACGGTATTGAAATTGGCCAACGGCATGTATCGCCCACAGGCGGGCACGATCCGGATCGATGGAATCGATATAAGGCAAATTGAACCTGGCGCGTTGCATCGCCATATCGCCTATGTCAGCCAGCATCCGGAATTTTTCAATGGAACGATTGCCGATAATTTGCGGCTGGTCGCGCCATTGGCCGAACGCGCCCGTTTGCTGCAGGTGATGGATTTGGTTGATGCAGGCGTTGAAATGTCGGCGATGCCGCTTGGGATCGACACGCCGATTTCCGGCCAGTCGATCGGCCATATGGGCGGCAGTTTCGCATACAAACTGAATCTGGCGCGCGCATTGTTGCAAGATACGCCGATATTGTTGATGGATGAATTGCCGACTGCATTGTTAAACGGCCACAGCGGAAAAAAAATCCATCAGATGATTCATGCCTATCGCGGTCAAAAAACCATAATTATGGTTACGCACCGCGAAGATTTTATCCGCCAATCGGATGCGGTTTTGGGCTTGCGCGCGGGGAAAATACCATTGTTCGGAAACCCATCGGCGATTTTACAGCAACTGCAAAATAGTGGAGACAATTTATGATCACACAAACATTCCCAACCGAAAAACCGGCCGGATATTTCAAATACCGCAATCGGCAGAAACAATTGAAATTCTTGTCGCAATCCATTTTATTGGAAGAAGCGCAAAATCCGGTGATTATCCGCTGGACCGCGACGACTATTGCGGCTTGTTTGTTAATGTTGACGGTTTGGGCGGCATTCGCCAAAGTAGGGGAAGTCGCGCGCACATATGGCGAAATCGTGCCAAAAGGTTTCAGTCAGTTAGTACAGCATTTAGAAGGCGGCATCGTAAGGGAAATATTGGTCAGCGAGCGAAATTTGGTAAAAAAGAACCAAGTTTTATTGCGGCTTGACGGCAACGGCGCCGAACAGGATTTAGCGGAATCTATCGCGAAACAACGCGCGTTCGAATTGCAAAACGAACGGTTGCACGCATTCGTCGAAGGACGCAATCCGAATTTCGCCCCGTTCGCGGATACCCCGGCCATGGTGGCGAAACAGCAAGATATATATCTTAGTATGATCAAGGCGCGCGCGAGCGAGCAAGAAGTTTTGCAAAAACAATTGGAACAAAAACGCGACAGTTACAATATGTTGCACAGCCAAGCCGCGGCGAGCGGCGCGAACAACGACATCATGCGCGAAGAAAATCAGATGTATAAAAAAATGCTGGCCGAAGGGTTGCTGTCAAAGGCGCAAATGATGGAACAAAACCGCAATATGAACCGGTCGCAAGGTGAATGGCAAAGTTTAAAGAGCGAATTGCAGCAAGCGCAAAAAGGCATCAGCGAGTATCAAGAGCGTTTATCTTCGCTTGATGCAAAATACCGCGACCAGGCATATCAACAAATCGATGCAGTCGAATCGCAAATGGCGCAAAACGAACAGTTGATCAAAAAATTGCAAGACAAAGTCGCAAGATTGGAAGTCCGCGCGCCGGTCGACGGGTTGGTAAAAGGCCTGCATATCAATACAATCGGTGGCGTCGTGCAACCGGGGCAAACATTGCTTGAAATCGTGCCGTTGGACAACGATTTGGTGGCGGAAGTCAAGATTCAGCCGCAAGATATAGGCCACGTCATCAAAGATCAGCCGGTGAAAATCAAGGTCAGCTCGTTCGATTATGCGCGGTATGGCATGTTGGATGGGAAATTGGATCTGGTTTCCGCGACAACATTCACCGACGATCAGGGACAGAAATTTTACCGTGGCCGCGTATTATTAAGCAAAAATCACATGGGATCCGTGCCCGGACACAATGTCATTCTGCCCGGCATGACGGTAGAGGCCGATATTATCACCGGTGAAAAAACTATCCTCGGCTATTTGTTAAAACCGATCCAGGCGACGATTAAAAACGCTTTTACCGAGCGGTAATCGATGAAACAGGAGAATTCAATGTCTAATCAAACCAATTCTATACGCAAACAAAATTATGAAATGTCTTCTTTGCGTCTGGTGCAGCATGCAAAAGTTTTGATTGTCGAACAAGACGCCAGTTCCATGAATCAGGTGGCGGATTATGTACGCGCTATTGGTTTTTCGGCGACCACGGCCGCGAATATTGCCGAAGCCGATGAAGTAATTTCAGGCATGAAAGGTGGGTTTGACGCGATCATTATCAATTGGGCGTATGCCGACGATGCGGCCTTGCGCTGGATCAAGGAAACATCCAAAGGCGGTGTGGGCGGATATACGCCGATTATCGCGATGATCGATGCGAATCAGGTTCAATCGGCGATGGACGCGGGCATTATATACTATTTGACCAAGCCGGTAGCGCAAGGTTTGTTGCATACGGTCATCGATACGGTATTGCAAGATGCGCAGCGGCAAAATAACATTTCCGAAGCCTGGCGCCGCCAGCGCGCCAGTTTCGATATGATCGAAACATGCAGTTTTTCATTGTCTACATTGGAACAAGCCGAGGATGTGGCATGCGTAATCGCCAGTTTTTTTCCAAATCCACAGCGCGTTTTGATCGGGATAACGGAATTGATGACCAATGCAATCGAACACGGGAATTTAGGAATCGGTTACGAAAGGAAAAAACAATTGTTGCAAGAAGACCGCTGGCAATATGAAATTCAAGCCAGGTTGAATCTGCCTGAAAACAAAACGAAGAACATACAAGCGATTTTCCAGCGCACCGCCAAAGGATGTTATGTCAGCATCAAAGATCAAGGCGCGGGATTCGATTGGCGCAGCCATTTGCGCCTAAGTTTATCGCGCGCGGGCGAACATCATGGCCGCGGCATCGCATTGGCCAATTTGATCAGTTTCGACAATTTGGGATACAACGAACAAGGCAATCAAGTCACCGCGTTCGTTGCGATCAAACCGGATCTTAATTGGTAACCGCTTCGTTTGCCGCGCGCATATCTTCTAATTCAACCCAACGTTCTTCGGCTTGTTCCAATTGCTGGGTCGCGTCGCCAAGGCGTTTGGTTAAATCGGCGAATTCTTGCTGGCTTGTGGTTGCGGAATCGTAATTTTGGATTTGATTTTGCAACGATACGATGTCTTGTTCCAATTTTTCTATAATTTTCGGCAATTGCTGCAATTCATAAATCAATTTATACGACATTTTTTGCCGAGCGGCCGGTTGCGGCGCAATTGATTTCGCAGGGGCGGGGGATTTTGATTTGTCCGCAGGCACAGGTTTGGTTTTAATGTTTTGTTCGGCGCGTTTGTTCAAATAATCGGTGTATCCGCCGATATATCCTTCGACGATCCCATTGCCTTCGAACGCCAATATCTTGGTAACGGTCTGATCCAAAAAATCGCGATCATGGCTGACAACCACCAATGTGCCTTGGTAATTCGCCAATATTTCTTCCAACATGTCCAACGTGTCCATGTCTAAATCGTTTGTGGGCTCATCCAGAATCAGGAAACTTTTCGGGTTTGCCAAAACTTTGGCCAGCATCAGGCGGTTTTTTTGCCCGCCCGACAACGTGCCGACCAATTGCAACGCCATCGCGGGGTCGAACAAGAAATCTTTTAAATATCCATAAACATGCCGGGGTTTTCCCATTACATTGATGTGGTCGCCGCCATTGGGGCATAACGTGCCCCATAATGTGGCTTGGTGATTTAAATCACGGCGCTTTTGGTCAAAGTAAGAAAATTCGATGTCTTTGGCCAATTTTACTTTGCCCATGTCGGGCGCAATTTCGCCGGTCAGCAATTGCAAGAAAGTGGTTTTGCCGGATCCGTTTTTTCCCAAAATTCCGATACGGTCGCCGCGTTGAATGCGCAGGCTGAATTTGTTCAATATGGTTTTTTCACCGTCGGAGTCGGTGAATTTTTTATGCACGTTAAAAAACTCCGCGACATTTTTCGATGTTCCTTCGATTTCCATTTCTTCGAATTCTATTTTCGCCAACATGCGATTCAATGCGTTTTTATCGCGTTTCAACCGTTCTTGTTCCAATTTGATGGATTCCAAACGCCGTACATTCCGTTTGCGCCGCGCGCGCACCCCGCGGCTAGCCTTGGCGATTTCTTGATCCAATATCTTTTGCCGATTGGCCAATTCGCGTTCTTCTTGTTCCAACAACATTTCCGACCATTCGTCGAAATGTTCGAATCCGCGCGGGCTGAATTTCAATTTGCCGCGATCCAGCCAGAATACGCGATCCGAAACATTGGCCAGAAATTTCTTATCGTGACTGACGCATATCAACGCGCCACGGTAATTTTTAAGATATTGTTCCAACCATTCGATCGCGCCCAAATCCAAATGGTTGGTCGGTTCGTCCAGCAGCAATATGTCCGGTTCTTCGATCAACGCGCGCGCCAGCGCGGCGCGGCGTATTTGACCGCCGGATAATTTTTCCACTTTCGCGCCGATTTCCAATTGCAGTTTATCGGCGACCATTTCCACCTTGTAACTATTTTCAGGCGTTTGTTGATCGGCGGGCAATTGTTCGAACAAAAATTCTTTTACTGTCTGGCCGGCCTTGGGCAAAATTTCCTGTTGCAGGTATCCGATGCTGGTGCCTTGATAAATCCAACGTTCGCCGCCGTCCAATTCGATGCTGTTGGTGATAATATTCATCAACGTGGTCTTGCCGGTGCCGTTTTTACCGACCAGACATATTTTATCGCGCCGGTTGATGTGAAACGTCAAATCTTCGAACAAGATGTTTTTGCCGAACCGGATGGATGCGTTTTGTACGCTCAGGATTAAATCCGCACTCATGATATTATTTTACGCCCATGGTTATTTTTTCCACGGCTCTAACGCGGCGTACATCATGATGCCGGCGGCCACGGCCAGATTTAGCGATTCCGCCTTGCCAGTCATCGGCAATTTAGCCAGATGGTCGCACGCCGCGATTAAATTTTTGGGCAGCCCGTTTTGCTCGCTGCCCATCAACAGGCAAAATGGCTGTTTATATGGAATATCGCGGAAATCGGCGGCGTTTTGCAATGCGGTGCCGATAATGCGCCGTTTATGAATTTTGCACAGATCGATGAATTCGTCCCCGGTGCATTTGGCGATGGGAATATGAAAAATGGAATCCATCGTGCCGCGCACGCATTCAGTGGAATAAGGGTCGCAAGATGGATTCAGAATAATGATTCCATCAATTGCCAGTGCATCGCCAGTTCGGATCACGGTTCCCAAATTTCCCGGATCGCGGATATTGTCTAACACCACAACGCATTTTTGCATATTTTGCAACATTTTCCCAGCATCAGTAAAATGCTGGCGCGCGATTGCGGCGGCGGCGGGCGGGTTGTCGCGGCCGCATATTTTTTTCATTACATTGTGATTGACAATGACGGTACGTATTTTTTTTGTTTGGGCGGTTTTTTTTACCTGCGCAATTTGCGGATCGGTGCCCGATTGCGATTGATCTAAAATCAAGTATTCGGCGGTATGGTTGCCGGAATTAACCGCCAAAATGGCGGCGCGCAATCCCTCTGCCAAGAAAAAACCGCTCTCGTCGCGGTGTTTTTTCAATTTTAATGCCGCCACCTGTTTGATTAACGGGTTTTGCAGGCTGGTGATTGTGTCTTCGTGGTTCGGCATGACATCGTTCGTCTGTTCGATATTGAAAAGTTATGGTACATGGGTGGTGAATCACATACCCTTGATCGCGCATGAAATATAGCAAATTATTCACGATATTGGCATTAATAACCGTCGCAATTGCGGCTGGGGCGGTATTTTTTTCCATGGAAGCCGGTGATTGAAACCCAATTGAAACGTATAATTTCAAACCAAGGGTGGGGCGATGTAACATTATCGGTTCTTTCCGCCGATTGGCACGAAATTGAAATTGGCGAATTGTCATTTGGATCTGACCCCGCGATCACGCTTGAAAACATTAGGGCAGAATATTCCATAACGGATTTATGGCACGGGCGCATTGAACAATTGAATATGCGTGGATTGTCGTTGGAAATCATGCAGAAAGACGGGGCGTGGCAAATATCCGGGTTGAAAATCCCGGATCAATCCCGGCCAAGTCAGTTTGCGATACCAACAACGGCGGATTATTTTAATAAATTCGGCGCATTCGGCATCAAGGACAGCAATATTTCTGTCAAGGCGGATGAATGGAATATCCACATGCCGCTGAACGCCGATTTAAAAATATCGGATGTTCCGAATCTAGTTTACACGGCTGATCTGATCGCTCTCGTTTGGCAGAATTATGGCGCGAATGTAATGGATGCAAAATTGGATGCGGCGTTGGATACGGCAAACAATCAATGGAATGGCAATTGGAACATTCGTGAAATCGCATTGACCAAGGCGCCATACAACATCCCGCCGCTTGGTGCGTCAGGAACGATTGCCGCGCAAGCGGACAATATAACCGTCACGGGCAAGATATTCAGCAAAGATCAATTATACGAATCCAGGTTTCGAATTAAATATCCCATAGATTCCAAAAAAACGCCGGAATTGATTATTGCATACGCCCAATTTCCATTTGCGGGCGGAAAATTATTCGCCAAAGATATATCCGTCCCAATTGGTGAAAAACGCGACATGAAGGCCAATTTGGAATTGCAAAATATTTCGTTGGGCGATTTGCTGGGCGCTGCGGCGGGGCAGAAAATCGCAGCGACTGGGTCGGTGTCTGGATCTGTGCCGATCATATTTGGAAAAAACGGCCAGATTCGCATCGCCAAAGGCAGACTGCAAGCAGGGGAAACAGGAACCATATCGGTCGATCCATCATTGATTCCAGGCGATAATGCGCAAATTGAAATCGTTCGCGCCATATTGCAGAAATTGGAATATAGCCACCTGGCAATCGACGTCGATAACGACGCGCAAAATAAGGCGATTTTACGGCTGACGATCGAAGCGAAAAATAATGATGTTTACAATGGCAGGCCAGTAAAGCTGAACTTGAATTTGACCGGAGATGTGCTAGATCTAATCAAGACCAGCATCATGCCGTTGTCCAATCCCGAACATTTTTTGCAACAGGATATTCATGCGCCATAATATTCACCAATTGATTTTGTGCCTGCCGATTGTATTGCTGGGCGCTTGTACGCCGACAGTACAACTTCAGGCGCCGGACAAACCTATTGAAATCAATTTGAACGTCAATATCGAACACCATGTTAAGGTTGAAATCGAAAAAGACGTTAAACAATCGATCGCTAAAAACAAAGACATCTTCTAAGAGGAATCATATGAAACAAAAATTGTTTTTAATGGCGGTATTGTTTGTGGCGCTGATCGCTATGCCTGCTGTTGCCATGGATTTACAACAAGCCAGAAAATCCGGAATGATCGGCGAAAAATTAAACGGTTACACAGCCGTTGTAAAATCGTCGCCGGATGCGAATGATCTGGTTCAATCGGTAAACGCCAAACGCCGCCAGGAATATGAACGCATTTCCAAACAAAACGGCCAGCCAGTCGATGTTGTTGGCCGCATCGCGGCGGAACAAATTATCAATGGTCTGGCGCCAGGTTCTTTGTACGAATCCCCGGCCGGCGGTTGGAAAACCAGATAAACTCTCCGGCTCTATGCAGTTTGAATAACCGGCGTACCTTCTAATGTGCGTTGCACCGGGCATTTCGCGGATATTTCCATCAATTTTTGCCGTTGTTCATCGGATAATCGATCGCCATGAATCGTGATCGATTTGGTGAATATATCGGTTTTGTTGTCTTTGCGGTGCGTAACAGTTACATCCACCTTGTCCAACGGCCAATTTTTTTGTTTCGCATACCAACGGATGGTCATGGCGGTGCATTCGCCCAAGGCAGCGGTTAATAAATCATACGGGGCAGGCCCTGTGTCTTTGCCGCCTTTGGATTCGGGTTCATCGCCAATAATGGTGTGGCCGGACACGGCAATGGTGACGGCAAAATCACTGTTGCCGTTTTCAGAAATTTGGGCGGTTGTTTCATCGGACATAATTTTAATTCCTAGTGATCGTGGTTGTTATTCGGGCAGGGGGATAAATTCGGTTTCTCCCGGCACAATTGGGAAACGGCCGTTTTTCCAATCGTCTTTCGCCTGTTCCAATCGCGATTTGGAACTGGATACGAAATTCCACCAAATATGACGCGGCGCATCCATGACCGCGCCGCCAAATATCATCAGGTGACAATCGGTTTGCGCGTGAATTGTTGTATTCGATTTCGAATGCAATACCAACAATTGCATCGGGTCATAAATACTGTCGCCGATTTTAATTTTTCCGGATAACGGATATACCGCCAATTCTTCGGCATCGGTTGGAATGGAAAATTTGCATCCCGCGCGTAACCGCATATCCGCATATAATGTATCGTGAGGGAATTGGAACGGCGATTTTCGCCCGAATAAATTGCCGGCGATCAAACGCATGTCGAATTCGCGTTCATGAATAATCGGAAAATCGTCTTTGGCAATATGGGTAAAATCCGGATTGCCGTCTTCGTATGCAATCGGCAACGCCAGCCAGGATTGTATGCCATGCAGACGGTGCGGGTTGTTGCGGGTGTTTTGTCCCGTGCGTTCGGAATGCACGATACCTCGTCCCGCCGTCATTAGATTCACGTCGCCTGGCCGTATGGTTTGATTGACACCCAAACTGTCGCGGTGCATTAATTCGCCATCGAATAAATACGTCAGGGTCGAAAGCCCGATATGCGGGTGGGGGCGCACATCGACGCCCTGGCCGGTTAAAAATTCCCCTGGCCCCATTTCGTCCCAAAATATAAACGGGCCCACCATGCGTTTTTGCCGCGACGGCAATGCGCGCCGAACCTCGAAATTGCCGATGTCATGGGTGCGGGGTATGATAATTTGATCGATCATATAGCCATTAATTTGTAATATTAAAATCGTATGAATTTATACGATGAATCGGTATGATAACCCAGTTTTCAATAATCACGCAACGGAGATTGATATGACAAAAACATTATATACAGCACAGGCCAAATCGACCGGCGGACGCAACGGCGTATCCGAAACAACCGATGGCGCGCTGCGTTTTCAATTGGCTTCGCCCGGCGCACCCAACGCAAAACCCGGCACGACCAATCCCGAACAATTATTCGCATGCGGTTACGCGGCGTGTTTCGGCGGCGCATTGGCATATATTGCGCGCCAACAAGGTCAATCGGCTGACAATGCCACCATCAATTCGTCGGTCAGTTTGAATCAGGGCGACGATGGATTTTCGCTGGCGGTGACTTTGAACGTTGAAATTCCCGGAATGGATCACGCCGCGGCCGAAAGTTTGGTTCACGCCGCGCATCAATTTTGCCCGTATTCCAAGGCAACGCGCGGCAATATTCCGGTTACATTGCAAGTAAACGGCAAAGAATCCGCAAAACGCGCCGCATAAATTAATTGCTGGAATTAGTTGCTGGCAAAAATTAAAAAGCCCCGCATCGCGCAGGGCTTTTTTTAAACTTTCTTTAAAAAACTGGCGTCCAGCATCAATCCTTTGACTTCTTTGCTGCTGGATTCGATATGCCGCGCATCCGAACACAGGCGGATATTCGCGGCCTTGGTGCCGCGTTTAACCACGGACGAAGATCCTTTTACTTTTAGATCTTTGATAACCAGAACGGTATCGCCTTCTTTCAATATGTTTCCGTTCGAATCTTTGATGATAATGTCATCCATTCGCGTTTCTTTCTAAAATAATGATTCTTATAAATTTATTATGGGTTTGAATCCGCCATAACTGATCCGGTTGCAATCGAACGGCATGGATTTTGGATCCATCATTTGCGCCATGCGTTTGTCTTTCATGACGGCTTTGTTGACGCGGTCGCGGTGCGCGCGGGATTTAAAAACAATCCAGGAAAAAAATACCGTTTCGCCGTTTTTCGGTTTCGCCAATTTTGGAAACGGGATGCCGAACTTAACGTTCAAATCGTCGCCAGCGCATTCCCAATATTGCAATGCGCCGTGCTCGCGCCATAACTTTCCGGCCTTCAGGGCGATTTGACGGTAATTTTTCAATTTTTTCTTTGGAACGCACAATACAAATCCATCGACATAGGGCATGGGCATCTCCTTGCGGGCTGCGGTTTACTGAATTATTTAACCCTATGGCATAGGCGGGCATAATTTTCAATGTGAAAACATGGGATCATGTTTGACTATTGCCTGTTGCATTCTTATGGTTAATACATGTCACAATCGGTTGCAAAAGAAAAAAATGGCCTGTTTCTAAGTCCGCGTTTTTGGCCTTTATTCGCCGTGCAATTTATCGGCGCATTTTCCGACAATGTGTACCGCAACGCATTGTTGATTTATGTCACATTCGTTTTATCGGATAAAATCGGAATCGACAGCGCGATGTTGGTTTCGCTGGCGGGCGGAATTTTTATTCTGCCGTATTTTTTGTTTTCAGCGACAGCCGGGCAATTGGCGGACAAATATGAAAAGCCGTTTTTAACCCGCCGCATTAAATTAATTGAAATATTTCTCGTGGCGGGTGCGGGATATTCCCTGATTGCCGCGAACCCATATGCAATGATGGTTATGCTGTTCTTATTGGGCGCGCAATCGGCGTTTTTCGGGCCGATCAAATTCAGCCTTTTGCCTGAATTGTTGCATCAGGATGAATTGATCGCCGCCAACGGTTACATAGAAGCGGGGACATTCGTTGCGATTTTGCTGGGTTCGATTTGCGGCGGATTGTTGGTGATGCAAAATGACGGGCCGGAATATGTCGCGGCGTTGCTGGTGGGATTGGCGATCGCCGCATGGGCGCTGAGTTATAAAATCCAATCCCTACCGGCGGCCAGCCCGGATATTGAAATCAATTTCAATATCGTGCGCGCCAGTTTGCCGATCGTCCGTGTGGCATGCGCGAATAAACGCCTGTACCGGTCGATATTGGGCATTTCCTGGCTTTGGTTCGTGGGATCGGTGTTTTTGTCGATGTTCCCCAATTATGTCAAAAATGTTTTGCGCGCCGATGGCGAACTGGCGACATTGTTTATGGCGACGTTTTCGATCGGCATCGCGGTTGGTTCGTTATGGTGCCACCGTTTGTTGCACGCGGAAATCAGCGCGAAATATGTTCCCGGAGGGGCATTCGGCATGGCGTTATTCGGATTTTTAATTTATTTTTTCAGCGCCGGTTATAGCCATAGTGAAAATATACACACGATTATGGAATTTATGGCCTATGGCAAAAGTTGGGCAATTATCGCATCCATGTTTATGTTGGCGGTATCGGGCGGAATTTTCAGCGTGCCATTATACGCCATTTTGCAATCATCCAGCGCGGCGGACAATCGCGCCCGCATAGTCGCCGCAAATAATGTGGTTAACGCGGTATTTATGGTTTTGGCGTCTTTGTTCATGGCGGGGTTGTTGGCGTACGAATTTACCGTGCCGCAAATATTTCTGATTACATCGGCAATCAGCGTGATTGTCGCGGTTTATGTGCGCAAATTGGTGCCCAATTCGCCCAAATAACCACAAACCGCCGATTGGCAGGGTAATTTTCCTTTAAAGCTTGCTATTTACGGGATTGTTGGGTACATTGCGGGCGAGTTTAGATAACTCTACGCTTTTGCTTGTGCCGCTTGTCGGCCGATACTTGCCTATAAGGACTTTAAACAAAGCCTTTCCGCATTGTCGTTGAAAGTAGCTTATGCTGTCCTTTCCCCCCGCGCTTGCCTAAGAGTTTACGACCTGGATTCGTATGACAGAATCCGCTGGTTTAGCGCTATGCTCAAGGGAAGTTTTCGCCATTCCGGCAAAAACAAACGTTCATAATAAAGGAAAGTACTATGGCTACAGGTAAAGTAAAATGGTTCAACAGCGTTAAAGGTTATGGCTTTATTCAACCGGATCAAGGTGGATCCGATGTGTTCGTTCACATCACCGCGTTGGAACGCGCCGGTTTGCGCGAATTGCGCGAAGGCCAAGCGGTCAGCTATGAATTGGCAACCACCAATGGCAAAACTTCGGCTGCGAATTTGCAGTTGGCCGAAGCCGCCTAACAAACAATTAAGGCAAAACAGACGGGTGCGTAGTCGTTGCGAAAGCAAACGGCTTGCGCACGTCATTGCCGATATTTAGGATATTATATGACACAGGATTTTTCTGGCTTTGGCCTTGCGCCAAAGTTGTTGCAGTCGCTTGCGCGGATGCAATTTTTGACGCCGACGCCCATTCAGGCCGAAGCGATTCCGGTCGCATTGGCCGGCAAAGACATTTTGGCATCGGCGCAAACAGGCACCGGAAAAACCGCCGCTTTCGGCATCCCATTGATTGCGAAATTGATGGAATCGCCGGATTCCGCGGCATTGATTTTAACCCCGACCCGGGAATTGGCGGCGCAGGTATTGACGACTTTGCAGCAATTGATTCCGGTGCAGACGGTGAAAACCGCGTTGTTGATCGGTGGCGAAGTCATGCCCAAACAATTCAAACAATTGCGCATGAATCCAAAATTGGTTGTCGGCACCCCAGGGCGCGTGAACGATCATTTGCAACGGGGCACGTTGAAATTGGAATCCACCAATTTCCTGGTGCTGGATGAAACCGACCGTATGTTGGATATGGGGTTCACGGCGCAGTTGGAAACCATTGTACGCCGTTTGCCAAAAGAACGCCAAACAATGATGTTTTCCGCGACATTGGCCGAAAGCATTGTGCGGTTGTCGAATAAATATTTGACCAATCCGGTTCGGATTGCCGTTGGATCGACATCGACTCCGGCTGCGAAAATCGAACAGGAAATGATCCATACAACCGAAGTGGAAAAATACGACCAATTGGTTCAGCAATTGGAAAAACGCAACGGTTCCGTAATTATTTTCGTCAAAACAAAACACCGCGCCGACCGTTTGGCCGACAAATTGAACCGCGCATCGTTAAAAGCCGATGCGATTCACGGGGATTTGCGGCAAAACAAACGCGATCGCGTTATTTCCAGTTTCCGGGATCAGAAATTCCGCATTCTGGTTGCAACCGACATCGCCGCGCGCGGATTGGATATTCCGCATATCGAACATGTTATCAATTATGATTTGCCGCAATCGCCGGAAGATTATATTCACCGCATCGGCCGCACCGCGCGCGCAGGGGCGGAAGGCATGGCGCTTAGTTTGTTAACGCCCGAAGACGGCGCAAAATGGCGCGCTGTGCAACGTTTGATTCAAGGCAAAGAATACACACCCGATCAATCCGCGCCAAAATCTAAATCCGGCAAATCCCGCGGATTCAAAGGCCGTAATTTCAAAGATCGCAATTTTAAAGGCCGTGATTTTAAAGACCGTGATTTCAAGGGCAGAAATTCCGAAGATAGAAATTTCAAAGACAGAAATTTCAAGGATAGGGGTTTCAAAAAACGCGGCGATTCCCAAGACGGAGAATCGAAAGAAAGAAATTTTAAAGATAGAAATTTCAAAGATCGCAATTTTAAAGATCGTGATTTTAAGGGCGGGGAATCGAAACCGCGCCATTTCAAAGACCGCGATTTCAAAGCCGGTCAACCAAAAGAACGCAATTTTTGGGACAAGAAAAAACAATCCGGCGGCGATGATAATCGCGGCAATTTTTCCAAACGCCGCGATAACGGCAAACGCGATGGCGATTTTGCGCGCAAAGACGGTAAACCGGGCGGATTTAAAAAATCGGGTTCGAAACCAGGCGGTTTCAAGTCCGGTGGTTTCAAATCCGGGGGGTTTAAATCGGGCGGCGGATCGAAAAAAAGATTTTCGAACGGTGACAGACCGCGCGGACAAAAACCAAGCCGTTCACAAGGTTATTCATCCAGAAGTTAACTTATTTCATTAGCTTGAATTGAAATAATACTGCGATACAAGGGCGTTGCCATTGGCAACGCCCTTTATGCATTTGAATTAAATATATTTTTTCGTAATCGTAAATTATCACATTAATTTGATAATTGACCCCAATCACCATCAAATATCGTATACAATAAAGATACATGACTGTCTTGCATCAAAGCATTTCAATTCAAATGCCGGACATAAATCATAAGCTTTTAGGATATTATTGATATAGTTGATGCGGGGAAACGGAGAAGAAATAATGCGGTACAATCCATCAGACGAAGCATTAAGGGTCTTTTCTCAGAGCGCGCCCGCCCGCAAAGTCATGGGCGCCGCCGCCGCCAAACGAATTGAAAATAAAGTCACGGTTCGAAGAACGCGCAAAATGTACGACGCATTGCGCCGCGCCAATACATCTGTTTTGGGCAATGCATTCTATGCCGCAAATAAAATGGGATTAAGTCCCAGTATTCACGACATAGCCGCCATCAGAAACAGTGCGCAAAACGGCAATCAAAGACAGCAAGTTTTATCATGGCTTTTGAACCAAGCCAGTTATACGCCGGGCGATTTCGGGAATTTCCTGACCTGGGGCGGCATGATGCAGCGTTATCATAATTTATTCATAGAACGCCGCCTAAAACCCGAAGATCCGGATTATTTTTTGATTTTACGCGAAACATATGCCCGCGTTGTCGAAGACGAGCAATTAAAACATTACAAGGCTTTGGCCAGTACTACAAAGCCGGCCTTGTTGTCGTGGGTTTTGTGCCTGAATAATATTATGGCCATATCGTTCGCCGATACCGAAATCGTCATTGGCGAAGGGTTGTTGCCGCAACGCGCGCATTATACATATAATGTCATCGCGCCGAATTCGTTGCGTAAATTTTCCGATCTGTTGCGCAGTGTCGCCAAAAGCCCGGAAATGTTGATGTTTTTAAATGGCGAAACCAACACATATACCAATCCAAACGAAAATTACGCGCGCGAATTGTTGGAATTGCACACATTCAATGTTCCTGCCGGAACCAATACTTATGGACCTGCCGAAGTTGCGTTTGTCGCCCGTTTGCTGACCGGCATGCGTTATGTGGATGTTTACGGTGCTGGCGCGCGCGATTACCAATTGGCCGGTTTGACCCAACAACAACGTCAGGAACGGTATAACCGCATCGGCACATACCGGTTCGATATGTTTAACAATCGCACCAACGGCCCGCATCAATTTACCTTGGGCCATGGCGCATTGGCCAGAACCTGGAATTATCCAAGATATGAAATTTGGGATGCGGATCAAGCGATCGATAGTTTTTTAAATTTCGTCGCATCGCACCCGCAAACGGCGATTGGAATTTGCACACGTATCGCCAAATGGTATTTCGGACAAACGCCGCCGCAAAATATCGTCGACGATATGATCGCGACCTATAACCGTACCGACGGCGATTTGGCGGAATTGTACAGAACAGTGGTGCGTTGGATCGTCGATACCCCGATGCATGGATCTAAATTCAAAACCGGCGAGGAATTGATCGGATCGGTTTACCGCATGGGCAATGTCATCAATCCCAATGGCGACGTGTTTACCGATACCGATTTGCGCAATAAATTGCGCGCGATGAAAGACATGGCGATAGAAATGCGGCATTTTTTAAACAATGCCCCGACGGTCGAAGGATATTTCAATACGCCGGAACGGTTGATATCGCCCACCAGCATGTTGGCGCGTATCGATATGCTGCGCAACATGGCGGTCAACACCTTGGCGCCGTTATTTCCCGATGCTACTGTTTTGTATTACGAAACCGGCATGCGCGATTATTTGAATATGATACGCCACCCGGCCAGATTGGAAATCGAGACGATGATGAACCCGGAACGCAATACGGCGGTCGGCGATGTCATCACCGCAATGCTTTTGTCGCCTGCAATTCTAAAGCGGTAATGGAGAAACAAAATGATGGATCGTCGCAAATTTATCGTTAATTCCGCAGGCTGCGCCGGATTTTTGGCCGCCATGCGGCCGATGGAATTATTGGCGGTCGGTATTCCGACCCGCCAACGGATATTTTTTATCAATTTATTCGGCGGTTGCGACGCGCTTAGTATTTTCAATCCATATGGCAATACGGGATTGCAAGAAATGCGCGGCAATATGTGGATCAGCCGCCAGGAAATTATCGACGGAAATTGGGCGGTTTCCGGCAATAACAGCGGCGCATCGTTTTTAAACGATTATATCGGCATTAATCCCGCCATGCCGTTTTTCCGCGATTTATACAATGCCGGCGGCGTCAGCGCGCATTTGGCCGTTCATTCCGGATATTTTTCGCAATCGCATTTTTTAATGCAGGAATATTTATCGCGCGGCGAAAACATGAATAATCAGGCAACCGGGTTTTTAGGCCGCCTTGTAAACGTGATGAATAACCGTGCGGATTATGACGACACCGCGGCGATGTCCGTATCCAGCCTAAGCATGGTGCCAACGGTATTCCGGGGCAGTTCCGATGTTTCGTGCTATGTACCGTCCAATTTACCGCTCAGCAGCGCCGAAGTAACCAATATGGCGCGCCGTATGAACGCATCCGACAGTGTGGTGGTGGATTCGATCGACCGCGGTGTTGCAACGCGCAATCAAACCATGGGATTGATCAACGGGCAATTGACCCAAGATTGGTATGCCAATACCGCGATCATTTCGCATGCAACCGTTGCCGGTTTGATGGCGCGATTGGAAGGCACATCGGCGCCGCGCGTGTTCGGTTTGATGCATGATGGTTTCGATTCGCACACTACCCAAGGCCGCAACGCGTCGCGCCTGGCCAATTTGGACAACGCGCTAAATGCACTGATTACAACATTGCGCGGCGATCCAAATTCGCCGGATGAATTCCAAAGACAAGATATATTCCGCGATTCATTGATCGTTATTACATCCGAATTTGGCCGACGCGTGCCGCAAAACGACAGTTTGGGAACGGATCATGGATTTGGTGGCGCGTGCATTATTATCGATGGCGCACGCGTGGGCAGGGAACAAAGCCAGATGACAACCGGCGCATCGAATAACGGGCGCGGATATTATCCGCATTTGACCCAGGATTCATATGTTCATGCCGACGATGTGGTGCATAATTTTATGCGTCCGTTCGTACAGCGCCATTATGGCCTGGACGCGGCGACGATGGATTACGTTCTGCCTGTTATATAAAATTATAATTCTTCTATGACGGACGCCAATTCGGTTTCGGCGGCGGCAATATCGGTTTGCAATTTCGTATAGGCTGCGTTCAATTGCGCCAGCTGGCCTGGATCGGAACCGTTGCTGCAACACACGGCGATGTCGTCTTCTATTTTATCTTTTTGCTGGGTCAATGTGGCGATGCGTTCTTCTAAACGTGCCGCTTCTTTGGCCGGATCGGACGATTTTTTCTGCGATTTCTTTGCGGGATTGGTTTCTTTTTTTCCGTTTTCTTTTTCGCCGCGGCGCTGGCGTATGACATGTTGGCGGTATTCGTCCAAATCGCCGTCGAAAGGTTTGCATTTGCCGTCCGCGACAACCCATAATTGGTCGGCGACGCATTCGATCAAATGCGGATCGTGACTGACCAAAATAATAGCGCCGTTATAACTGTTCAACGCCTGAATCAATGCCTCGCGCGCATCCATATCCAAATGGTTTGTTGGTTCGTCCAATAACATGATATGCGGCGCGTGATGGCTCATCAAACAAAACAGCAATCTGGCTTTTTCGCCGCCCGACAGCTCGCCGACCTTGGTGTCTGCCTTTTGTTTGTCGAAACCGAATTTATACAATGCGCTGCGCACTTTTACTTCGGACGGTTCTTTCATGGTTTGTTGCATGGTTTGAAAAGGGGTTTCATTCACATCCAATTCATCCGTTTGGAATTGGGCGAAGTAACCGATTTTCAATTTGCCGGATTTGACAATATCGCCCGCAAGCGGCGGCAGACGGTCGGACAATAATTTGACCAATGTCGATTTACCGTTGCCGTTCGCGCCCAGCAATGCGATGCGGTCGCCGCCATCGATGCTGAAATTCAAATTTTTCAAAATCGGTTTTCCGGGTTCGTAACCTGCATCGACGTGATCTAACTGGATCAACGGCGATTTTAAATCGCCGGGATCGGGAAATGTAAATGCGGTGACGCGGTCGGCGATAACGGCGTCGACAATATCCATGCGTTCAATGGCTTTCAGGCGGCTTTGCGCCTGGCGCGCCTTGCTGGCTTTGGCGCGGAAACGGTCGACGAATTTCATCATGTGCGCCTTGGCCGCCATTTGTTTTTCGTGCAACGCCTGTTGACCCATCAATCTTTCGGCGCGGGTTTTTTCGAACTGGTCGTATGTGCCGGTATAGGAAACCAGTTTTTGTTTTTCCAGATGCAAAATATGCGTGACGGTTTTATTCAAAATATCGCGGTCATGGCTGATGATTACCAATGTTTCCCGGTACCGCGCCAAAAAACTTTCCAGCCAGATTAATGATTCAAAATCCAAATGGTTGGTCGGTTCGTCCAACAATAGAATATTGGGTTGTTGGAACAATACCGCGGCCAACGCCACCCGCGCGCGCCAGCCGCCGGAATAAAACGAAATCGGTTTGCTTTGCGCTTCTTCATCGAATCCAAGCCCGGCCAGAATCGTTGCGGCGCGGGAAGGGGCGTCATACGCGCCAATTTCATTCAGCCGGTCGTAAATATCGCCGATGCGATTCATGTCTTCGGTTGTTTCCGCCTCGAGCAGCAATGCGGCGCGTTCAGTATCGGCGGCCAGAACTACATCGATAATCGGTTTTTCTAAATCCGGAAAATCCTGACGGACGATGCCGATTGTGGAATTTTTGATTTGCGATATTTTTCCGCCATCTGGCGACAATTCGCCGGAAATCAGTTTAAATAAAGTGGTTTTGCCCGCGCCGTTTGGCCCGATCAGGCCGATACGGTGCCCTGATGGAATGTTAACCGTAACATTATCCAGCAATGTGCGCCCGCCCACGCGGTATGTAATCTCTTGAATCGAAAGCATTAAAATAACTTGGTCCGTTAAAATGGAACCAAGGTTTTATGGCGTTTTATGGCAAAGCGCCAGCAAATAATTGGAATGCGCCTAATGTTGCGGAAATCCGGCGTATTGCTTAATTTTACGATTTTAACGATGGTGTATCAATAATTAATGACATGTGGGGTGCCGCTAGCGGCTTTTGCCGTATGATACGCCTTTTTCGTTCCAAATCCGATGGACTTCCGCCCAGTTTGGAATTGTCTGCGCTCTAAACCCAAAAGTTTTTCCCGTTGCTATGCGGTTAAATGCCTTTATAGCCTGAAGATGATTGCCAGAAAAAATATAACCGCGTGTCGCTTTTTCATCTTTCCAAACGGACAATGTGTGGTGAATTCCGTTGATCGTTTTCGCCTGAGCGCTGATGTTTCCTGGTGCCGACCGCGCCTGGATCATCGAACGAACTGCGTGCCACCAGAAGGAGAAAAAATAAATAGGGCTTTTCAGTTCGAGACCGGTTATCGATATATAAAATTCATTATTTTGCACTGGAATTTTCCTTACAATTGATTTTGTCCTGAACCACAATAAAGCGGAAATACACAATAATTTATTTCGTCTGTGTATGATTGCAGATAGACGAAACTTTATCAGCAGAGGTTATTCTCGTTCATAATTTTCCTTGCCGCATATCTTGTATCGTTTGCTTGGCTTTTGACTTTATCGCCGCTTGTTTTTGCGGGCTGAATTTTTCCCACGTCGCATAAACATAAGGCAGCCTGTGGTTCCGCGAAAGCTTCGCGCGGTTGCGCACCATAAAATCCCAATAAAGCGCGTTGAAAGGGCAAGAATTATGTTCTGTGGTTTGATTGGGATTGTAAGGACAACTGCTGCAAAAATTGCTCATTTTGTGAATATATTTTCCACTGGCAGCATAAGGCTTGCTGCCCATAATTCCGCCATCGCCGTACAAAGCCATTCCAAGCGTGTTTGGCATTTCCACCCATTCATAGGCGTCGCTGTAAACCGATAGATACCATTCTTGAACTTGTTTGACATCAAGTCCGGCGAGCATTGCGAAATTGCCGGTAACCATCAGGCGCTGAATATGGTGCGAATAGGCATGGTCGCGGGTATGTGTCACGGCCTCTGCCACACAGGCCATTTTCGTATTCGCCGTCCAATAAAATTCAGGAAGCGGTTCGGTGGCGCCAAAATAGTTCATATCGCCGTATTTGGGCATGTGCAGCCAGTAAATGCCCCGCACATATTCCCGCCAGCCAAGAATCTGGCGGATAAAACCTTCCACGGCATTGAGCGGAGCTTTGCCGGCGCGATAAGCGTCTTCGGCTTTGCGGCATATTTCCAGCGGCAAAAGCAGGCCGGCGTTCAGATAAGACGAAATAAGGGAATGATACAGATACGGCTCGCCCGCAACCATCGCATCTTGGTAATCTCCAAAATGCGGCAACAATTCCTTGATAAAATGATCCAGTTCGATCAGGGCCTGTTTGCGCGTAACCGCATAATGAAATGGTTCAAGATTGCCAAAATGTTTCGAAAAACGCCCCTTCACCAATTCAAGCACATCTTTGGTGATTTGATCCTTTCGGTGGCTGATTCGTTTTGGCGATCTAAGGCCTTTTGGCGGGCTTTTCCTGTTTTCTTTATCGAAATTCCATTGGCCGCCTGTCGGTTCATCGTTTCCTTCGACCAATATTCGATGTTTTTTGCGCATGTCGCGATAAAAATATTCCATGCGCGTTTGGCGTTTATTGCCAGCCCATTTTTTGAATTCATCGATGTCGCACAAAAACCGGTCATCAGCGCGGATTTCGACGGGAATGCCGAATTTTTTCTCCCACTCTTTGAAAATCTTCAAAAGCCTGTATTCGCCGGGTTCCGTTATTATCAAACTGGTCGCCGAGGTTGCTTTGATTGCGCGATTGACTTCGCCTTCAAAACTGTTCGTGTTGTCCGCATCGTCCAAGGCGATGTAACGCACGTTTTTATGTTGCTCGCGCAATTCTTGCGCGAAATGGCGCATGGCGGAAAACAGAAACGCAATCTTTTTCGGGTGATGCGGCACATAGGTCGCTTCTTCCATAACTTCGCATATCAAAATAATGTCTTCAGGCTTTGCATCCCTAAGACTTGAGACGCAAGCCGATAATTGATCGCCTAAAATCAACCGGATTGTGGTCATTCTGCGGCCAGCGCCTTTTCGATGGATTTTTTGACGCGATCGCTGTCGGGATTGGTGGTGGAATTAAAATAATCGATCAAATTGCCGCGGCGATCCACTAGGTATTTATGAAAATTCCACTTGGGCGCGGTTCCAAATCCAAGCGACTTTTTCGCCCAGATATAAAAAGGATGGGCGCCTTCGCCGGTGATGATCTCTTTTGAGGCCATAGGAAAAGTCACGCCGTAATTGATTCTGCAAAAATCGGCTATTTCCCGATTGCTGCCTGATTCTTGCTTTCCAAAGTCGTTGCTTGGCACGCCGATTACTACAAAACCTCTGTCTTTGTATTTCGTGTAAATTTTTTCCAGGCTGTCGTACTGCGGGGTAAAGCCGCAGTGCGAAGCGGTGTTGACGATTAACATCACTTTTCCTTCAAACTGCTTCAGCGGCATAGGGTCTTCGCCCATCAGCGTTTTAAATGAGAAATCGTAACTGGTTTTTTCTTGCATTTTCGCATCTGCGGTTTGGCTGGTTAACAGCGCTGTAAAAATTGTTATAATGGCATATATAGACCTTTTCATGAATGACCTTGTCATGATGACGTTGCCGGCAGAAATGGATAATCCGTATAGCCTTTTTCAGACCCGCCGTAAAAAGTTGCGCGGTTATAGGGTGTCAGATCCGCACCTTTTTTGATCCGTTCGACCAGATCTGGATTCGAAATATACAGCCTGCCGAAAGCGATTGCGTCGGCCTGTCCGGAAATAACGGCGTTTTCCGCCGTCACAGCGGAATACCCGCCGGCGGAAATAAAAACGCCGCTAAACATTTTCTTGAATAATTCCGATGTCGATGGCGCGTTGTGGTTTATGGCTTCTCCGCCGCCAGCGCCAGTGGCGCGGGGTTCGATCATGTGCACATAAGCGATCTGGCGGTCATTAAGTTCATTTAAAACATAAGAAAAAAGAGTTATTGGATCGCTATCGCTCATATCATTGAATGTGCCATAAGGCGAAAGGCGTACGCCAACACGGCCTTTGCCCCAGACATGAATGGCGATGTCGACGACTTCCAAAAGCAAGCGCGCGCGATTTTCGATAGACCCGCCATAAACATCGTCGCGTTTGTTGCTTCCGTCTTGCAGAAATTGGTCAAGCAGATAGCCATTTGCGCCATGCACTTCGACGCCGTCAAATCCCGCCATCTTGGCTTTTTCGCATGCGTGCCGATAGTCTTGGAGGATCTCGGCTATTTCAGAAATTTCTAGCGCGCGCGGCATTTCGTAATCCGCCTGTTTCCAATTAGCGGTGAAAACCTTACCGGTCGGCGCGATAGCAGAAGGTGCGACGGGCGGCTTGCTATCCGGCTGATGGGAAGAATGAGAAATTCTGCCGACATGCCATAGTTGCAGAAAAATTCTTCCGTTCTTCGCGTGCACGGCCTGTATCACCGTTTTCCAGCCTGCTACTTGCTCGTCACTATGAATACCGGGTGTTCCGGGATAACCTTGGCCTTGCTGGCTGATTTGGGTGGCTTCTGAGATGATCAAGCCAGCGCTTGCTCGTTGCGCATAATATTCCGCATTGATCGCATGCGGAATGTTGCCTGGCTGTTTGCTGCGCATACGGGTCAAAGGTGCCATAACGATCCGGTTGGGCAAAACAATCTCGCCAAGTTTAAGAGGTTCAAATAACATATTCATGGCTTTTCTCCTTAAGATTTGATCATACGAATCAAGCGCAGCGACATCCCATAGGGCAGCAAGCGCATGAATTTTAAAAGGGTTGTAAATTTTTTTGGGAAGTGAATTTCAAAACGCTGCAACAGCAGGCCATTGGCAATCTCTTTTGCGGCTTGTTCCGGACCGATAATCATCGGCATTGTGAAATCGTTCTTGTCGGTCAGCGGCGTTCTAACAAAACCTGGGCTGATAAGCTTGACATCAAATCTGCCGCTGGATTCCGCATAAAGGCTTTCGGCCAAGTTGATGATTGCCGCCTTCGTGGCGCTATAAGGCTGCCCGCCGGGCAGGCCGATATAACCTGCAACGCTTCCGCACAATGCGATTTGGCCTTTGTTTTGCTGGCTGTTGAGTATAGGAATGACAGCATGAACTATGTTGAAAGCGCCCGTCAAATTAACATCGACAATTTGCCGGGTGACGGGCTGTGCCAGCGCATTCAGTTTCATCGGCGCGTATGCGGCGGCCAAGAAAACCACGCGATCGATCCGCCCAAACGCGGCTCGTATGGCTTGTGCGCTTCGGGCAACCATATCAGAATCAGTTACATCAACGGCAAAAACCTTGTGTACGTGGCCAAGCGATGATTGTATTGATTCCAGATCGTCTTTGCGCCGGGCGGACAACGCCAGGATCGCCCCACGCGCAGCAAGCTCGCGGGCAAGGGCAAGGCCTATGCCGCTGCTTGCACCAATAATCCAGACGATTTGGTCTTTATAATCTGTTTTGCTCATGGCTTTTGCTTTTGCATGAAAATGGTCAGTTCGGAAACGGTGATTCCAAATTTCTTCAGATAAGAACGGTTGATAAGTACGCCATCATTCATGACCCACATCCAATCGTCGAAACGAATGCGATAAGTTGTGTCATCAACGGGTAAATCCATGACATAGTTCCAGCGCACCGCGCTGCCTTCGGTTTTGCCGGTTGCCTTATCGATAATATCAGAAGCCGTGCCTTCATAACTGCCGTTAGGCAGTTTTTTTATTGTCCATACGCGTTGCTGTTTCTTGCCGTTATAATAATCGAAATTTTCGGTTAATGTACCAATGTCGCCGTCCCATTTGCCGACCATGTTTACATCAAATCGCCCAACCACACGGCCTTGCCAGTCTTGAACGATACCCCATGCCTTGACGGGTCCATTGAAATATTCCTTAATATCGGCCTGCGGCGTTGTGCCTTTGTAATAATCTAGATTGTTTCCGCCACATCCGTTAAGCATGAAAAGAACTCCTATGGTTGCCATAATCTTTAATGTTTTCATGTAATACTCCTGAATTAAATTGAATAGAAAGCCTGTAAAGCAAGCCCGCAGATATGATTTTTAGAATGCAAGGAACAAGCGCATAAGCGGCGGACAGCGCAAACAAGGCTTGTTTGCTATTTGCGGCCTGCGGTATAAATCCCGTCCAGTCAAGCATGGGCAGGGCAATTGCGGACGCGACCGCAAGACTTGCTTTCGATAAAAAAGCCAGAATCGCATATTGTGTACCGGAAAAACGGCTGTTTCCATTTGAATGAATGTCATCTGCCAGAATCGAGGGGGGCAGTGTCAAATCCGCGCCCAATGCAAGGCCTGATACAATGCAAACCAAGCCATAAGCCCAAACGTCTCCGGCGCCCAAAAAAAATGCGCCGATAAAACCCGCCACCGCCAACAAGTTGGAAAAAGCCCATGCGCGGCATTTGCCATAATGCGAACTAAGCCTTTTCCAAACCGGCATGCCAATTGCCCCGGAAAAGAAATACAAGAACAGAAACAGCCCTAAAATATGTTCTGCAAAAAGCAGATCGCGCACATAGAAAATCACCAGCACTGCCGGAATACTGGAAGCCAGCATGCTGATTCCATAAATGGCGAAAATCCGTTTGCCAAACGGTGACACAGATTGCAAACCGGATCGCAAGTCTGCTGGCGCCATTGCGGCGCGTTGATCAGGCGGTAAAAAAATTCCAGGCAAGTTCGAAAAACAAATTATTCCGATTGCCATAAGTAACAGCAAAATACCGCTGTACCAAATATAGACTGATTCCGGCGCGATTATGTGCGCTAGGACCGAAGGAACAGAAACGGCAATGATAATGCCGATAAGGCCGAATGCCTCGCGCGCTCCGGCGATGCGGGTTTGATCGTTTTTATCATCCGTCCAAAGTGTTGCGTATGACCCTAAAATTATGCTGATAATGCTATAGGCGCTGACCGCGACAATCAGGCATAAAACGAACCAGATCGCAGGGTTTAAAACGACCATATTAAAAAGCGCGAAAATCGCAACGCACAGGCTTAATCCAGACCCAAGCACAAAAGGGAAAAATTTATGTTGCCACTTGTCGGCCAGCCAGCCGATGATTGGATCTTGAACGGCGTCAAAAAGACGTATTGCCAACAACAATGTGCCCAGCAGGGTTAGGGATAAACCATGATGTGTCGCATAAAAATCTGGGGCTAGAACATAAAGCGGGAAGCCAGCAAAAGACAAAGGCAGGGCAATTGCCCCATACAAAGTAAGCTGCTTGGCAGCGATGCTGGTTTTTATCATTTCATACCCAAAAGCGCGCGGCGCAAGTTTGGCTTTGATGTGTTTTCGTCAAGCCATATTCCAAAAAACCGCTGCCCGAAATCATCGCCTTTTACAGAACCAATCATCTCGTTTGAATTATAAAAAGTGGTTTGCTTTCCGGGGGTGTAAACAGCCGATAAAACTGTGCCGTTGCTGACATTTGGGAATATGTCTTTCATTTGCGAATGCCACGCCGCCAGCTTTACTTCATCGGTAAAACCCTGCCTGCGCATTTCCTGCACCGATACATCGGCGATGTCTACTCCGTTAATCGAATGATAATATTCGATCGATACAGCGAACGGTGTCGCTGGATCCCACCTTCCTTCTGGCGCATACAAGGTCGCTTCATACACATCCCAAAAAACATAAGACAGCACGCCACGGCCTACGACCGAAGCGTTCGGAATGCTTGAAAAAATAGCTTGCGCGGAAAATGCGGCCTGCGCGTTAAGCAGTAATGCAAAAAATATAATAAAACTATGCCGCATGTTGCAACTCCCACTGCACCACGCTCGTGCGGCCATGTCTGAAAGCTGCGATGCAGCAGGTCAGATAAAACCGCCACATGCGTATAAATTTATCGTCAAAACCCATACTTTTCACCTGGTTGACTTTGGCATCGAAGTTTTTGAGCCAATGCGACAACGTAAGGGCATAATCCTGGCCAAATGCGAACTCGTCCGTCACGCGCAATCCGGCCTTGGCGGTTTCTTCGTGGAATCGCGACGGGCAGGGCAGCATCCCGCCCGGAAAAATAAAAGTGCGAATCGCATCGCCGCATTTGCGGTAGCGTTCGAAACACGCATCCGCAATCGTGATGGTTTGAATGACTGCCTTGCCTTTGTCCGCTAAAAGGGATTTTACTTTTGAGAAATAAACAGGCCAGAATTTCTCGCCCACCGCTTCGAACATTTCGATGGATACAATTTGGTCGTACAAACCTTTTTGATGGCGGTAATCCTCTAGCGCGATCACCGCATTCTTGCCTATGCGGTTGGTTGCGAAATCATGCTGAGCCTTTGAAATCGTCAAACCTTTGATGTTGTAGTCGCCTTTTCCAAGCGCTCTTTCGGCAAAACCGCCCCAGCCGCATCCTATTTCCAAGAGGCTGCCCGAAGGGTTTAAGCGTTCGATAATCCGGTCGTATTTATGGTGCTGAGCCGCTTGCAGGTTTTCTGTATCATTTTTAAAAATCGCCGAAGAGTAGGTCATGCTTGGGTCGAGCCAAAGAGCATAGAATTCGTTGCCCAGGTCATAATGCGCATGAATATTTTTTTTGCTGCCATTCACCGTATTGCGCGTAAACAAATAAGCTATTCTCGACGCCAGTTTTCCGAACGCGTTGCCGTAAATATAGCCATCGAGCGCAGATTGATTTTGCAGGCCGAACAAAAAAAGTTCGGCAGGATCGAAAGAATCCCACCAACCGTCGCGGTACGCTTCCGCAAGAGCTATGTCACCGTGCCGGAGCATCGCACTGATCACGCGCCAATCATGAATATCCAGTTGGGCACAGGCCCCTGGCTTTGGCCCGCTGAAAGAATACTTCTTTCCATCGGGCGTTGCGATTGATATCGATCCATATTCAATATGATTCAGGGCGGTCAGAAAGCGGTTTGTGATATGACGATCAAACATAATTTACCTCATTATAGCCTTTTTTATAAGCTTGGCTTCCTGTCATTTGACTTTCTCTTGTCTTACATTTTTTTAAGATTTCTGGTGCCGGTGACTTTACTTTCAAATTGCGCAGGCTTGGCAATGTATCGAATGCCTTTAAAAACCAGTCGCAGCGCCTGCCAATGTATAAGCGATATAGCCTTAAGAGTGACCATGGGATGCCGCCAAAAAGCGCGGCGAAGATAGTATGGCGTAAGGGGCGAGAATGTTCCAATCAACGAAGTAATCAACTGTTTTTGCTGCTCTTTATCATAATAGTCTATCCATATACCAAGACTGTCGGCGCTTAAATTGAAACGAAAAAGATAATCGCCGGATCGATCCAGAAAAGGAGAGACGTGAAATTCCTTAGACGCTTCCAGCCATTGTTCAGCATTTATAGGAGTATGATCGGGATTTGCGCACACATAGGTGTGTTGTTCGCCAAACGTATTATGCACTTCACATAAAACCGCCCTTAGACTGTCTGTGGTGTCAAGGCAGAGATAAAAGCTGACAGGATTGAAAACATATCCCAAAACACGCGGCATGGTTACCAACACAATTCTGTCGCAGATCGTGTTTAGGCCATAATCGGCCAGAATTTTTTTGGCGTAATCCAAAGGATCGCTGCCATCTCGAAATCCGAGGTCTTTTGCATGAAAACTTGCAAGCCAGCCGGGAACCGTTGAGGCGGGCAAGGGTAAAACGAGATAGTAGACGGAGTAAGAGAATGAATTTTCTTTAGGCAGTATTCGTTTGTGAACCACCTTGGCGCTGTAAATATGCGGGGTATTTACCATGGGGTATCTATTCCCATGCGTTCGGCCAATTTCACGGCACTGCCAAGGCCGTCTTCATGAAATCCATAACGTTGATAAGCGCCGCAAAACCAAAGGCGATTGCGCCCCTGAATTTCCGCGATCTTTGCCTGATTGTTGATGGCGTCGGCATCGAAAACCGGATGCTCGAAAATATAATCGTTATAAACAAGGCGCGGATCCGGTTCGCGCCCGGGGTTTAACGTAACGATGATCGGTTGATCGGTTCCAAGTGGCTGAAGATTGTTCATCCAATAACTTAGGGACATGTTCGGTTTGTCGTCGATTTTGCCTTCCAACAAATAAACCCAGCTTGCCCAGGCGCTTTTGCGTTTGGGCATAAAGCTTGCATCGCTGTGTAAAACAGCGCGGTTGGGCTGATACTTGAAGGCGGAAAGTATTTTCTTCTCATCTTTGTCGGGGTTTTCAATCATGGCCAGAGCCTGGTCGGCGTGGCAGGCGAAAACGACATGCTCGTAATTTTCGATTTGTCCCTTATCGTCTTTGACTATAACGCCTTCGGCAACGCGTTGAACTTTTTCAACGCCGCAATTTGTGCGGATACGACCCTGAAAAGGAGCGGTTAAACGATTTACATATTCGCGGCTTCCGCCGCGCACCGTATACCATTGCGGATGATCGTTAATTGTCAAAAGCCCATGATTATCAAAAAATCGAATAAATGTGCTGGCCGGAAATTTCAACATTTCAGAAAGCGGTGTGCTCCATATTGCACCGCCCATGGCCAAAAGAAAATAATGGCGGAACCAAATTCCCAATCCTAAATCATCCAAACACTCGCCTAGGGTGAAAGACGGGTCTTTAGTCAGGTATTTTTTAGCATTTTTGTTGAATTTTAAAATATCCGCCGACATTTTCCAAAAATCGGGCCTTAGCAAATTTGCTTTCTGCGCCAACAAACTGCTAAGTCCATTTGTGCCATACTCTAGCCAGCCGTTATTGACGCTTGCGCCGAACGACATAGCGCTTTCGACAACCGGAACGTCAAGATGCTTGAAAAGCCGGGTCAACAAAGGATAATTTTTTTTGTTAAATACGATAAATCCGGTATCGACCGAAATAATATTGTCGTTTATCGCAATATCCAGCGTCCGGCTGTGCCCGCCTATATAAGAGTTTTTTTCGTAAATGGTTATGTCGTGATGAGGGTATAGCAGCGAAGCCGAACCCAAGCCGGAAATGCCCGTGCCGATGACAGCAATTTTTTTATTTTTCAAGCGCGTCAAAACTTTGTTCCTTCAACAATTGCAATCTAAGACACATGCCTTTGATATAATCTTACCGAATTCTAAACTATTGGTAAGGTTGAAACGCGATCTTAACCCTCAAACCTGGTTGCGCGTCTTCAAGGGTAATTTGCGCGTGATGTTGTTCAACGACCGCCTTGACAAGGCTTAGGCCAAGTCCGTTTCCGGGCGCACTGCGGCTTGCATCGCCACGATAGAAATGTTTGAATACTTTTTCTTTTTCATGATCGGGAATACCGGCTCCCTGATCCTCGACAAATGCGATTATCTGATCTTTTTGTATTTCGGCACGCAGGCGAATGACCGATCCTTGCGGCGAAAATTTGATGGCGTTGTCTAAAATATTGGCAAAAAGTTGAAATAATAAATCGCTGTCGCCCCTTAATGTCACATCGGACGAAGATGTGATTTCAAGCCGAATATCCTTTTCTTCGGCTAATGGTTCATAAAGATCGGCTACATCTCTTATCACCTTGCCTAGATTGACATCACCCATAAGTTGGCTGCGTTTTCCTTTTTCAATATTTGCGATGCGAAGCAGTGCGTGGAAAACCGAAAGAATACGATCGGCTTCGGCTAATAAGGCATCGATTCGATGGTCGTCGATTTTTTGCCCTTTCAGGGCTTCGATATCGCTTCGCAGCCCGGTCAGAGGCGCACGCAAATCATGCGCGATGTTATTGCTGACCTCGCGGATGCCGCTCATTAAATCCTCTATTTTTTCTAAAAAACCGTTCAACACCATCGAAAGATTGCTAAGGTCGTCCCAACCGCTGTCGATTGATATTCGTTGCGAAAGATCGCCCGTTTCCATGATGTTAAGCGCCGTTTTCGCGATCCGGTTGATGCGGCTGACGACGAAATGGCTGATGCCGAAACTGACCAGAACGACCGCCGACATCAACAGCATAATAAACCAGCTTAGATGATTGAGGCGGTCGTAGCTGGCGATTAATTCATGCACGTTCCGCGCGACGAAAATGCGCGATCCGTCGTCGAATGTGCGGATTTTCGCGGCAAATGCCTGTTTTCCATTGCTGGTATCAAGATCGAATCGCAAAACGCCTTCTGCGAATTTTTGAATCTCGCTGGGTATTGGATCAATCGTTCCACTTAAAATCTTGCCGTTCTTGTCCTCGTACCGAAAACGCACGATTTGATCGTCTTTTGCCCGCTCTTGGATATAAGGCAGAATGCTTCCGTTCTTGGCGCGCTCCAGGCTGGATAGCATATCGCTCTCGATATTGATCGCGGCTTCCGTTTCGCGCAGGAAATCGCGCCTGCCAAAGTCGATCAGAAAATAACCCAGAATCGCCGCAGACACCGCCAGCAATACGGTGAACAATGCCGCCATTTTAAAGCTAGAGCTTTTTAAATAGCGCCTAGAAACTGTCTTCGATGATATATCCTGCACCGCGCACCGTTTTTATTAAATTGTTTCCCGTATCGCCCAGTTTTTTGCGAAGACGGCTGATATGAACATCGATCACACTGGTTTGCGGATCGAAATGGTAATCCCATACGCCTTCGAGCAACATAGTGCGGGTGACAAGCTGGCCTTTGAATTTGAGCAGATATTCCAAAAGTTGGAATTCACGGGCCTGAAGCTCAATCGGCTTGCCGGCGCGCCGCACTTTACGGCCAAGCAAGTCCATCTCTAAATCTCCGGCCTTTAACACCGGGGATTGCGATGAAGGCGAGGCGGAGGCGCGCTTGCCCAAAGCTTCTACGCGTGCCAGCAATTCTATAAAAGCAAATGGTTTAACAAGATAATCGTCGCCGCCGGATCGAAGGCCGGTGACTCTGTCGTCGACATCGCCCAAAGAACTTAGGATCAGAATACCAGCCAAATTGCCGCTGCCACGCAATGTTGTAATAATTGAAAGACCGTCGATTTTGGGCAACATTCGGTCAACGATCACGACATCGTATTTTTCGGTTGTCGCAAGATGCAACCCCATTTCCCCGTCGCTGGCAAGATCGGCGGTGTGTCCCGCTTCTTTAAAGCCTTTCTCTATATAGGCGCGTATCTTGGGATCATCTTCGATTATTAATATTTTCATCAAGACCTCGGTCTGATTGCGCATAAATTAACTGGATTGAATATAGCCCGAAAATGCAATTCTGCCTTTATTATTTATTCTTCTAAAGAAATTTTGTTTGTTGTTTTGCATAAATTTTTATGATTTGCCGTGTTATGCATTTGTGTTATGTGTCAAAATATCCTTGTAACCTGGCGCACAAGCTACCAGGCCAGCTTAGCATTGTAATCACGCATCAGATTGTAATGGTAATTGGATTCAAAATCGAAATACTGGCCGGGCAGGCGGATGTTGGTTTCCTTGGTGCCGGTTAGGTTTGCGTTTTCGCCGAACGGGGTTTGGAACCGGTCCCACACCACGGTCTTGGCGGATGTGGTCAATTTGGTTGGTGTGCGCAGATGATCGTTGATGATGAACAACAATTCATTGGTGCTGTGCCGTAGCAAGTTATTATTTAGATATGTGAATCACTAGCTAGACTTGCTTCTTAGTGCTTCTATTAATTCCCCAACAGATGGGTGTGGCCCTAATTTTTCAGAAGGATTTAATTTCAGACACTCTTGCAGAGCATTTTTATAATCATTCAAATTATAAAAACAAATTGCCCTGAAATATGTCGCTATCTCGTAAAATCCATCGCGATCTTCCTCTCTAGATTTATCGTAAGATTTGATTGCTTCAGGTAAATTTCCTTTAAATCTATTAATCTCCGCTATTGAAAAATAAGTTGCTGCTTTTTTTTCTAGCATATCAAGTAACCTGTACTTATCTTTTAATGCCAGATCATATTCTTTTTGATAAAAATATATATATGATCTTTCAAAATATCCCTCATATTGCCAATCATTCGCAATAAGGTTGTTGCATAAATTCAGCGCCTGATTGTAGCATCCATTCCTAGTTAAATATCTAATTGACTCAACAATATTTTGAATTGAGGCTTTATTTTTGTGGTTTGATTGCATAGATTATCTTAGTTTGTAGGGTTGCCGCCGCAAGATTCACTAACCATGCCGCGCACACACTGAGGAAAGTTTTTTCCACCTATATTTGATGCACGCGGTACATAATTAGGGTTGTCCCATATTTCATTACATTTTTGAAGAGCATACACCCACTCCTCAAAACAATCCGGAGGTAATTGGTTTGGGTCGGGGCATATAGCATATTGAGATGCAATTTCTCTTCCTTGCGCACTAGCGCTTTTACCAGAAGTTGGGGTAATTGCGCCACCTGGTTTCATAGGGGGTTTGCTCATTTGATTGGCAATTGCTGCGGGCAAAGCCATCAATATAGTCTGACGCATGATTAATGACGCCGCTGGATTCTCCCCAGTAGGATCGACAAAGTTGACCGGATTGCCGCCGACGTAACCATATCGGTTCAATCCACCCGCAAGGCCGATCGGATCACTCTGTAAATACCGGCCGGTTTTGGCGTCGTAATCGCGCATCAGGTTGTAATGATAGTTGGATTCAAAATCGAAATACTGGCCAGGCAGGCGGATGTTGGTTTCCTTGGTGCCGGTTAATGCGGCGTTTTCGCCGAATGGGGTTTGGAATCGGTCCCACACCACGGATTTGGCAGTGGTGGTCAATTTGGTTGGTGTGCGCAGATGATCGTTAATGATGAACAGCAATTCATTGGTGCTGTTGGTGGAACCGATGTTGTTCAAATGCGCGATGGGCAGGGCGGATGCGGCGGACATATCGATATTATCCGCAATCACGGCCAAATTGGTGGGCAGATAAATATATTCCCGCATCGCCTTGCCGTTGGACAGTGATTCGGCGATCAGGTTGTGATCCAGATCATAATGATAATGCGTCATCCCGGCGATGGCGGGAATGGGCATAACCGCGTAATTCGATGCGGCGGCTTGCGCCCCGCCGAATTCGATCATCACATCGTCCTGTTGATCGGCGGGCAGGGCGGCGATAACCGGGGCGAGGATCGGGAATGCCTCGGTCAACGCCATGGCGTCGATCCATTGCGGTTCGTAATATTTAATCACCCGTTCGCCCATCGCGTTGTATTTGTACAATGTGTTGGCAATGGTGTTTTTATTCAACTGCACATACCGCCCGGCATTGTTGTAATCCAAACCCAGTATGTCGCCATTGATGGGCGTGTCCGAAATTACGTTGCCGGCATTGTCGTAAATAAACGACCGTTGTGTGATCGCGTTTTTAACGATATTATTCAACCGGTTGGATGTCGATGCGTAATTATAAGTTTCAGTTCCGGCCAAAGTCACCTTGGACGTACGGTTCGATGCCGCATCATACCCATAGGATTCAACGCCATACGCACCGTTGCCGCCCGTACCGCTGGATGCAACCGTCAACCGATCCAGTTCGTCATAGGTGAAGGATTGGGTGCGCGCGCCCACCACGTTGTCGGTGATCGCGTTGATGTTGCCGTTGGCGTCGTACCCGTAATCGGTGTGATACAGATCGGCCGCCCCGTCGCGGACGCGGATTTTGGAAATGCGGTAATCGGTATCGTAATTGATTTGTGCGGTTAAACCATTGCCATAAGTGAATCCGGAAACCTCGCCGAATGGGGTATAGGAAATGGATGTCGCCAAATTGACCGCCCCGCTGACGCTGGTGATTTGGGTGGTGACGGATATAACGCGCCCCATCGCATCGCGGACATAATTCACGACCCGGCCGGATGGATAAATAATTTTGGTCAACTGATCGGCCAAATTATATTCATACCGCGTCAGATACGAAGTGCCTTGAATCACATGGGTGTTTTTAACGATATTGCCGCGCGCGTCGTACACATATGTCGTGCTGCCGGAATCGTCGGTCATGCGCCATAAACGCGTTTTGCCGTATTCGCCGGCGGTTGCGTTATCATAAATATACGTGCGGTTTTCCGCGCTGGCGGCCGGATAGGTTTCGGTCAACATGCGGTTCAGCGCGTCAAAAGTGAAGTTCGTTATAACGCCGCGTCCATCGATACGTTGCGTGATATTGCCGCCCGCGTTGCGATATAACGTTATGTTGCCGCCATCGGGCGTTGATTCATAAATCGCCTCGCCAAAGCCGTTATAAACGTAATTGGTTGCGATATTGCGCGGGTCGGTGACATTGGTAATTAAATTCTGCGCGTTGTTGATACGGCTGGTAATGCCGGACAGGGCATTGGTTTCGGTTTGCAAGCGATTCAACGCATCGAACGCCATGGTGGTGGAATAAAGCCGTGGGTTTTGCACCGACGTGTTATTGTCGTTTTTATCGTAACCGAATGTCGCGGTTTGGTTCAACGCGCCAATGTCGCGGTACAACCGCCCCAACGCATCGAACACTTGGTTGTGTTGGTACATAATTTGCGCGGCATTGTTTTTGATGCGGGTTTCGGTGCGGTTGCCCATCGCATCGAGCGTGAATTCCACCCGCTCGCCGATATTATTTTCAATCGATGTCAAACGTTGCGCATTGTCATATCCGTATTGCAAAAACGCGCCATTGGGCAGGGTGATTTTTTGGATATTGCCGGTCGGTTCATAATCGAATGTGGTGGTCGCGCCCGCCGTTGTGCTGGTTTTCAACCATAAACGTTCATTATACGTCATAGTGGTGGAAACGTTATTCGCATCCGTCATGGTCAACGGCAAGCCATTCAGATCATACGATGTGATATTGGTTTGTTGGCCCAGCGCGTTGGTGATGCGGGTTAAATTCCCGGCCGCATCGTAATCATAATCCGTGACATCGGTTACATCCGTGCGCGGCCCGTTGATCGTATCGACAAGCCCAGCGGCAGTATAAGTATACGTCCAGGTGCGCGTTTGACCATTGGTGGCATAGGGAACCGAGTGGGTAGTGGTGTCGGTTTCGGTTTTGGTCAGCATCCATCCCGTGGTCGGATCATATGTATAATCCGTGGTCTTGCCGGGTTCGACAATTTGTGTCGGCGTGCGGAACGTGCCGTGCCAAGTGGTGGTAATGGTACGCGCATGCGCGGTGCCAAACGCCTCGATCCGGCTTTGTTGTAAACCTTGCGCGTTATAGGTGTATTTGGTAACAAAACCTTTCCAATCGGTTTTGGTCAACGGATAGCCGTTGCCGTCATAGGTGTAATTTTGATTCGCGGCCTCGCACGTGCCGTTGGCGATGCCTTCGACCTGAGTAATTTTCGGCGCACCCTCGACGGTCGAATAACGGTAAATCGTTTGTTTGCCCAGCGCGTTGGTAACGGTGCGCGTTGTGGCGTTGGTATAGGCGATGGTTGTATTTTCCGCCCCGCCCGCATGGGTGGATTGGGTTGCACGGCCTTCTGAATTATAAGTATAAGTGGCCAGACGATTGTTTTTTTCGTCAGTGATTCCGGTTAAAAATTGCGGGTAGTTGGCATCTTCATAATGATAAGTCAGTTTTGGATTGTCGTTAGGGTCGAGCGGCGTGTTATCGGGATAAATAACTTGCGACAATGTGTAAGGCGCATAAGATGCCGTGGTAATATGCGGCATGTTTGGTGGAATCGGAATTTCTCGGTGGCTATAATTATATTTATAAATTCGGCCATCGGTGGTGGTCATTGTATCCACCATCATTTCACTAATGTCACCATTGCCTTGGGTGTAAACAACATAATTGAAAGCCAGGCTGCGGCCTTGTGTATCGGTAACTTGGGTTAAGCGATTATTGGCGCCATAGGCTAATGTTTGCGTGTAACCGCTGCGTGTTTTGACGGTTATAAGTTTTCCTGTGCCATCATAAGTTTCCACTGTATCGCTGGTATCGCGGATTTCATAATTGCTGCCATTTTCGGCCAAACGCAGCGGCACATCATGATTGTTGGATGATAAATTCCATGTGCCGCCACTTTTGGAAAATTTAACTTCCGATCCATCGGCGCGGCGCGCGTACATAATCGTGTTGCCGAATTTATATAATTCCCGATCCCAATTGGTGCGCCAATTGGCGCCCATTAAATCGAATCGATCAGCCGTGGTGCTCGTGTTGCGGTCATATCCTTTGATGCTGTTATAGTACCGTTCAAAGCTAAGTGGTTCAATGCCGCCAGTGGTGTAATCCACCACATGATCGTATTTATTTCCTGTTGAAACGGTAACGGGATTGCCGACCTGCCCACATTGTTGACCCGCGATTTTTGGCGGTGCTTCGGGAATACAACCACCAAACGAGGCTGCATCTTCTTGTAAATCGTTAGCACATTCTAATGAGATCGGGGCAGGTTGGTAGATAGTAAAATAACATAGATATCCGGTTAATCGGCCATTATTGCTGCGTGGCAGCATCATTCCGTTAAATGTCCCTAATTGCAGTGTTAGGGAATCGCAAGCCGTATAAGGATCTGGGTAAGGTCCATTGGCATCGCCGCGCCAAGCCGCAGCCGCCGGGTTAGATAACAAAACCAACCCTGCCAATAACGCTGCAAAAATTCTGATTTTCATGATTTTCCCGTTCGATGTGCGATTGTGCGATATTATAATTTGCATCTTAAGGTTGTATTATAATCTGCGCATACACCCGTAATCAACCTTATTTTGATGAAACATTTGTGCCGCCTGTGAATGGTTTTCATAAGTGATTAGAAAAGAAGGGTAATCGGACTTTTTGCCCGTTAATCAATCCCTGTAAAAAGGGTCTCTGAGCCGGGTCAGGCCCGGCACGTACTTCGTAATAAAATACAGTGCGTCTTTAGCGGCTCAGAGACCAAGTTTGTCCCAGGGAGGACAATCTATCGCCTGGCTCTAAGCCGCATTCCGTTGCGTGTTGTTTAAAGAAGCGCTTTGCGACTTTGGTAGCAGTAGTATTCAAATTAGTGAATGTATA
>CAYWJR010000002.1:0-18970 GCA_964458615.1 uncultured Alphaproteobacteria bacterium | reverse complement strand
TACCCCCAGTCCTATCGATGCTCCGATCAATGGCATATAAAGCCCGAATAAGATAAGAGACCAAGTCAAAGCTCGAATTTGATAAAGGTTTTTAGCGACCAATAGACCCATATCCAGCAGAAACAAGCATAGAATACCTTGAAATGGCTCACTCAAAAATCCTTTTACTTTATCCATGCCTGGCTGACCTGTGATCCAGCCAATCAGAAAAGAACCAAACAAAAGTAAAATAGCACCATTGGTAAAAATCTCCCGCGCCAATTTTCTCTGTTTGCTCACGTGACCCTGTGTCTGAGGTGCGGCGCGATGCGCTATAAAAAGTCCTGATAAAATAGCTGGAGCTTCCATTAAAGCGAGTATGGCTACAATATAACCCGCATAAATAATTTCGTTTGCATCCAAGAAAGCTGCCGCTGTTGCAAAAGTGACCATGCTGATCGAGCCATAATGGGCTGCAATCGCCGCAGCGGTTGGGCTGTCGATTTTTGAAGTCAATCGCAGCAATCCGTATCCCAGAAAAGGCTGTGAAAAACCTATTACAAGACCCGCAAAAATGGTTCTAAGCACTTCTCGGTTTAAATCACCTGTTTCAGCAATTGCTACGCCGCCTTTAAAGCCAATGGCCATCATCAAATAAAGTGAAAGATAACGACTAATACTTTCCGGGATGTTGAGATCGGATTTTAACATCCCGGCGGCGACACCTAAAGCAAAAAACAAAATAGGCGGCGTCAGCAAGTTCTCGGTGATGGCGTTCAAAAATTCCATAAATACCTCTCATAAGTTTAGTGCTTATAAAGACTTTGCAAAATCTTTCAAAATTGATAGATTTAATTTTATTAATGAGTTTTTTTAATAGGATATTTATGCCTTTTCACACAGACACTTTGCTTTTAAAAAGTTTTATAGCTATCGCTGAAATGGGAAGTTTTAGCCAAGCCGCCAACGTAGTAGGCCGCACTCAATCCGCCGTTAGTCTTCAGATTAAAAAGCTCGAAGATAGTCTAAACTGCGTGCTGTTCGACCGAAGCAACCGGCAAATGGCTTTGACTGAGCAAGGCGAAATTTTTTTAGGCTATGCGCGACGTATGATCGAATTGCAATGGGAGGCATATACTCGTTTAAACGAACCTGATATCAAAGGGGAAATTAACCTTGGCACGCCGGAGGACTTTGCCACTCATTACCTCCCTAATATTTTGGCGACTTTCGCAAAGCATCACCCACATGTTCAGTTAAATGTTCGTTGCGATTTGACGCTCAATCTCGTTAGCAGCTTTCGTAAAGGCGAGTATGACATAATTCTGGTTAAGCGTGATCCGGAGCGAGTTAAAGGGGGTATTAAAGTCTGGCGCGAGCCCTTGATTTGGGTTGCCGCTTCTTACTATCAATTGAAGACGCCAGTATCATTGATTCTCTCTCCGCAACCTTGTATTTACCGGGCGCGCGCTTTGGCCGCGCTGGATCGGGCGCGGAAGCCTTGGACTATTACTTATACGAGCCCAAGTCTTGCTGGCACGGTAGCTGCTGCTAAAGCAGGATTGGGTGTTACCGTGCTTCCATCTAATATGGTTCCTGAAGGATTGAGCGCTGTACGAGGCCCTATTAAGTTGCCACATTTGGCAGACTCGGAAGTTGCGCTTATAAAAAAGGATCAGCTTTCAAAAGCGGGCAAAGCACTTGCCGAACATATAACCAATTCCCTAGAACAAGCTACATAATAAGAAAAACTTATACATAACTGTAATTAATTGATTAAATTAATGCTGTCGCATTTCACTTGAAAATCTTTTTTAGGGCGATATTGTAAAAGACATGAAGCGGGCCGGGCCCCTCTGACCATAAACATAAAACATTGTTTGTTGTGATGTCGGACCGCATCGGGAATTAGTTTTCCGGTGTTGGTTTCTGACTTTTTCTAACTGACTCGTGAAAACCTTCCTATCAAACCTAGGCTTTGATGACAAAGGAGGTAAACATGTCAGTTAAGCGATTAAAATCCCTGCTTTTTAAATCCGCGCGTATCCAAAAAGAAATTGAACAAGAAAACGGGCGGCGATGGCCAGACTGGATTCGGCTGCTTAAGCTGAAAAAACTGCGTCTTGCAATAAAAGATAGCATGATTCGGCTTGTGCGCCATCAGCCTGGCGGCGCGATAAGGCCTGTAAAAGCCAAAATACGCTCTGTCAGAAAAAATCAATTCCAAGGCATTTAAGCAAATAGCAATCAAAAAGGAAAAAGTTATGAGTATTGTAAATATTCGCAACCGCGACATTGAAAAAAACTACACTACCCAGCAATTTGTAGAGAAACTACGCAGACTGGCCGATAGCCTTGAAAAAGGTGAACGCTTTGATATTCAAATTGCGGGAGAACGTATTTATATCCCGAAGCACGCTGTTTTTAACATTGAACATGAGCGTGAGAATGGGGCTGAGGAAATCGAATTCCAAATCAAATGGAAGAATTGATTGGTGTGGAAACTAATAAAACACAAGTAATAGAATAGCTTGCCCCCTTTATCTCCCTGAAAGATAAGATAACAAAAAGCATCGAGTATAATTGTAAAAAATATAAGTTATAAGGAAAGATTTGATGGAATTTCTATTCGATATGGTGATGGGCAAGCCCGTCTGGATGTGGGTAGCGTTTATGGGAATCGTAAGCGTACTACTTGTTTTTGACCTAGGCGTTCTGCATCGTAAGCATCGGGAAATATCTATCAAAGAAAGTCTCTGGCTAAGCGCTTTTTACATCGCCATCGCGCTTATTTTTGGCGGCTGGGTATGGCACAGCCTTGGCGAGCAAAGTGGCAAGGAATATTTAACTGGCTTCATCGTCGAAAAAACCTTGGCGATGGACAATGTTTTCATAATCTCGCTGATATTTACCTATTTCGCTATCCCGCCTTTATACCAACACCGGGTGCTGTTTTGGGGCATTTTAGGCGTTATCATATTGCGCGCTATCATGATCGGATTGGGCGCTACATTGGTATCGCAGTTTAGTTGGGTACTTTATGTCTTCGCCGTGTTCTTGATCGCAACTGGCATTAAAATGCTGTGGATCGGCGATAAAATGCCCGACATTGGCAACAACCCGCTGCTGAAATTCTTGCGCAACAACTTTCGGATCACTGACAAATTGCATGATCAAAAATTTACCGTACAGCTTCCCGATCCTAAAACGGGAAAGCTTACCACATATGGCACACCTCTTTTAGTGGCTCTTGTGCTGATCGAGTTTGTAGATCTGATTTTTGCAGTGGACAGCGTGCCTGCTATATTCACTATTACACTTGATCCATACATAGTTTATACCAGCAATATTTTCGCCATCCTTGGCCTGCGTGCTTTGTATTTCGCGCTTGCCGCCATTATTCATAGGTTTAAATACCTCAAGCAGGCATTGGCGTGGGTGCTGATTTTTATCGGTTCCAAAACTTTTATCGCGTGGGGAATGGGCTGGGAGAAATTTCCCGCCGGCCTCTCGCTTGGTGTGACTTTAGCTCTTATTGTAGGCGGCATAGTCTTGTCGCTGTACAAAACTAGAAATGAGCCAAATATAGTGAAAGTAAGTTAAATGAAAGTGGATTATCAAATAGGTTTTCGTCAGCACTTGCGTAGCTTTACCGAAAGTCATGGTTTCTGCAAATTCATCACTGGTTTAATTATCATCAATGCGGCGATCTTGGGCTTAGAAACCTATCCCGCCATCATGGCGGAATATGGTTCGGTGCTTAAGGTATTGGATCGCACAATTTTGTGGATATTCGTGACTGAACTGGCAATGCGACTTGGCGCCTCGGGTTGGCGGTTTTTCCGCGATCCGTGGAGCGTGTTCGATACGGCAGTAGTGGCTATCGCGTTCATGCCCGCCAATCAGGCCTTTGCCGTGCTGCGGGCGGCGCGGGTGTTACGTGTCTTGCGGTTAATTTCCATTTTCCCGCGTCTGCGCCGTGTAGTGGAAGGATTGATCGCCGCTATTCCTGGAATTGGCTCTATCGGCGCAATCTTGGTCATTATTTTTTACGTATTCGCGGTGATGGCAACCAAACTGTTCGGTGCTACACATCCTGAATTTTTTGGGACACTTCAAGCGTCTCTATTCAGCCTCTTTCAAATTATGACCTTGGAAGGCTGGCCGGACATAGTGCGGCAAGTAAAGCAAACCCATCCTTTTGCGCCAGCCTTCTTTATTCCCTATATTTTAGTTGCCACTTTCACTGTACTTAATTTGTTCATTGCTGTGATCGTAGACGCGATGCAACGCGAGCATCAGGAAGATGAGCAGGCTGAGCAGGATGCTATCGCTCGGATAGAAAAGCAGCTTTTCATCCTTCACAAAAAAATAGATGACCTAAAAGATGCCGCTTGATATGTTTTCTTATAATTTCTTATTGAGCCAGTTATTTAATCACTTCGATCATTATCTCATTGCGGCGCAGGAACGGTAAGGTCCAGGGCGGGTTATAAAACGCATAAGTTGGAGCGGAGACTACGTTCAGTTTTCTTTTATCAATAAATTTATTTAACTCTTCTGTGTGTTGCTTGATACTGGCTTCCCCGGTAATGCCTGAAAATCGGTTGACGGCAAAACGCTTGCCCGGAATCTCCTCCAGCTTTACTTCGGCATTATTTGGTTTCGGTAGAGTCGCTATTGTATAGGCAGAAGGCATTACGAATCGCACTTTCCACTTATCGCCAGTTCCTTGTTGGGTATTATACCGAGGCTATAATTCGTTTTTGGGACGATTAGCATGTGGATATGGATAGAAATATTAATAATGTCAGCAATGCTTTTTGCAGCATTATATCCATGTGTAAATTTTAAGTGGCCCACTCATACTTTAGCTATCAAAAAATCTTTTTTCATAATTTTATTGGCTGCCTTACCAGCATGGGGAACCTACAGCTTTAGAGGGTTGCAAGTGAAAATATACAGCAGCACTTCCAGCAAAGGGCTCAACATAACGATGATAATTTTTAGGAAATATGTCCGAGTGTTTGAAGACCAACCATCTTTTACCTCCAGCCCATTTAAGCGGTGGAAGTAATATATTATCGGAATATTGTTCAGGAATTATTAGTTGCATTTTACACTTCTAATATAATCACCGGATAATGCAACAGTTCCATAGTTATACCCAAAGAGTCCCTCACCAACACCACTTCGCCTTTCGGTATTTTTCTCTGGCTATAATAGCAAAAGGCGAACTGGCGGGAAATGGCCGGAGAAAATGGGCTATAGTTTTTTAAAATTCTCTGAGAATGCAGGGTTATGTGTGCGGCAGAGAATGAAATACCGCCACAAGCATTTGAAATATCGTATCAATTACTGGGAATAGCGGAACCCGCCAACTGTCGAGGAACTAGATGGCGGTGGTGGGAGTCGTGTGCCCGTTATTCTCCCCCCCACATAATCCTAAATACCCTGCTAACAGGGAAAATAACAGAGAATTTTGGCGGTTTTGGCCGGGGGAAAGGCGAAGGGCGGACAAAAATTGCATTATTGTAGCGGAGATAGAGTGACGGATGAACGAATTACCTGGAGGAGGAACAGGGAATTTGTATAATTCATGAGGAATTGTTTCTATGAAAAAAGTCGTTTCAAAGAAGAATACGCCGGATCTATGGATCGGCAAATTACCTTGGCCCAATGCCCATAGTCATAAATACAATCGTGGCTATGCTATCGTTAACGGCGGCGATTGGGACCAAACCGGCGCTGCAAAAATCGCCGCTTACTGTGCGTTGCGGGTGGGCGCGGGAGCAGTGTCGGTTGCCTGTACCGCGAAGGCATTGCCATTATATGGCACGTCTTTTCAAGCCATTATGACAAAACTTGTCGGTAATAAGGCGGGATTTTCCAAATTAATAAAAGATCCACGCGTAAGTGCCGTATTGCTGGGTCCCGGCAATGGCATTAATGCGCGAACAAAATCTTATGTTATGGAAGCATTGCGGCAGAAAAAACCGTTAGTGTTGGATGCGGATGCACTGACTGTCTTTTCCAAAACCCCAGGTGCCTTATTCAAGGCCATTGTATCGCCCTGTATTTTAACTCCGCATGAAGGCGAGTTTAAGAAATTATTTGGCGATTGGCGCGCCAATGCAAACAGATCCTCAAAAGTTTTGAAATCCGCAAAAGAAAGCGGCGCTGTTGTCATACTAAAAGGTTTTAACACGATTATTGCATCGCCTGACGGCAGGCTGGTGATCAATTCCAATGCAACGCCATTTCTGGCAACTGCAGGCGCTGGCGATGCGCTGGCCGGCATTTGCGTAGGATTATTGGCCCAAGGAATGCCCGCGTTCGAAGTTGCTTGCGTCGGAGTATGGCTGCATGGACAGGCCGCTTCACAATTTGGCCCAGGGTTGATTGCCGAGGATATAGCCGATTTGCTGCCCGGTGTTCTATGCTCAATTTACGATTATTTCCAAAGTAATCAAAAAGGTAAAAGGAATTCTTCATGAGTTTATTTATGCAGCTTTGCATTGGCACGGGCATGATTGGCGTTACAGTGGCATTTCAAGCCATTGCCATGGACTTTATCATGAAACATGCTGGGCGTATCGAAGCGGCTATAAAAGCAATCACCGACGGATTCTGGCAGCCATTCATGGCGAGCATCATCGTTTTATGCGTTTTTCTAGTCCAGATAATCAATATATGGTTATGGACGCTGTTGTATTTGGGATCGCAATGTGCGCCGTTGGATAATTTGCCAGACGCTTTATATTTCAGCACTATTACTTATACCACCGTGGGCTATGGGGATATAATTTTAACGCGGTCCTGCCATATGCTTAGCGGTGTCGAAGCCACCAACGGGTTTATTTTATTCGGCTGGGCGGCCGCCTTTATATTTGAAGTTATTTCCCGGATCTATAAGCGCGAAGCGAGATCTTTTTAGATAGTTGTTTTCTATCTGGCGGTTGTTAAGGCGAACCACACGGCGGTTCCAACCAAAAGCAGCGCGAAGATTCGCCGCAGCGCCGCTTGTCTCTGTTTGTTTGCAAGGAATGTTCCTGCTTTTGCGCTTAGTAAGGCAATGCTGAGATGAATAATCGTCGCGATTATGACAAAGGTTACCGTTAGAATCAGATTCTGCGTCAGAACGTCTTTGGTATTATCGATGAATATCGGAATTGTCGAAATATAAAATAGGGCCGCTTTTGGATTTAGAATATTGGTGACCAGGCCATTTTTGAAAAATTTGGATTGCGGATATTCAGGATGGGAATCCATGGCGGCCTTATCGCTCCATGCTTCCCAGGACAGCCAAAGCAAATATAAAACTCCACCCCAACGCAGCGTTTCATACAAAAAAGCCGATTCTGAAACGATCGCGCTGGCGCCAAAAGCTGCCGCTATGCCGATAATCAAAAGGCCAAGCGCAATGCCCACTACAGTGGCCAGTCCGGCGCGCCTGCCATGTACCGTGCTGACTAAAGCCAAGTAGCTCATGTTTGGGCCCGGCGTCAGTTCGATGAGAAGGCAAACAAGTACAAAAGGCCATGAGATTGAAATCATGGCATGAAGCCTATCAGTAAATCCTAAAATGATCAATTTTTCCGGAAAAGATTATAAGAAGCTTCACCAGCGCTCTAACATTGCGGATTCGGGCATTCCGGCGTTCCATGCAAGGCGCATTGCTGGGCGGTATCGATGTCGCAATAGCCGCAAAGCGCGAATAAATCAGGCAAAGTAATGCTATCTTTATCGATGTCGATGCCTTCTTTGCGCAAATGATTCAAGGCGCGGGAAAAACTTTCCGGCTGCATTCCTAAGTATGCGGCAATGACCGACTTGTCATAGGGTAGAATAATCGTTTTATCGCGTTCCGTGCTGCGGAGAAATTGCCGGAGCACGAAGTTCCCAACCCGCTGCGGGACGCTTTTTAAATTCAGCTGATCCAATTGCCTTAAATATACTTGCGCTTGTTCCGCCATAGCGGATAACAAGTTTTTGGATAAAGCATGATCGCTTTGCGCCAGGGAACGCAATAAGCGCGCCGGAATCGAGACTATTTCGGTATCTTCGATTGCCTCGGCGTTAAAAGGCAAGATGCTATCGGAAAAGATCGCGCAAATCGTTAGGGCCTCGCCAGCGCAGGCGAAATGGATAATGGTTTGGTCTCCGTCTGCATTGTCTTTGAAAATCTTAATACGGCCTTTTAATACAACTTGAAAATTTTGCGCCGGGTGACCATGGGTAAAAAGCGATTGGCCTTTGAAAAAATGTTGGATTCTTGCTTGATTTAGCATGTCGGCGCGGCTAGAACGGCCAATATTTTGAAATATTGGGTTGCTCTCTAACCATTGGTCTTGGCGTTCTTGTAACATGCTAGCAGATTTGAGTGCCTATGTAATGGGCTGAAGAATCAAGGCTATCCTATAACTTGATTTAGATCAAGTTACTATAACTCGTTCGGCCATATAAAGAATTCAATGAATTCTTTCCATTATTTGCATACGCTCTGCCTTGCTTCGCCCAATTTCTGGCAAGGAAGTCTGTTACTTAATCTATTTCTGGGCGGGTTGGTGGGAGGTTTTACTCATTGCACCGGCATGTGTTCTCCATTTGTGATGTTTCTCAGTAAGGACAGCCTGAATCGCGGCAGCGGTATTTTATGGCCATATCACCTCGGGCGGATTTCGGTCTATGCGGCGCTTGGGACAATCAGCGCTTTTCTTTCTTCTCACCTGGTCTCTTTTCCTGATTTCAAATTATTCTCCTCGATCTTGCTGATCATCGCCGGCAGTATATTTTTGCTGATTGCCTTTGGCTCCATCCTTCCCGGCGCTTGCGCCTTGCCAGCGTGGGTTGCAAAATATTTTGGCGCAGTTTTGTATAAGGACATTCCCGGAAAAATATTTTTTTCCGGATTACTTTTGGGATTTATTCCCTGCGGTCTCGTATATGCGGCCTTGCTGGCGGCGACGGCGACGGGCAATCCGGCGCTTGCCCTTGGCGGTATGGTTTTATTTGGGCTTGGCACTATGCCGGCCCTGATGACTGTCGGAATCGGGTGCCGGAAAATAAAGGCACAATTTACCAAACCGTCTTCCTATGGATTTAAAATCCTTTCTATCTTTAACGCTTTCCTACTTTTTGTAATGGCCGGAGAACAAATCACATGAACGCACCACCGAAAATTTCTCTAACCCCCAATTACAATCACGATATCGTGCGGCTGTTTACGCTTGCTTCGGTGTTTTGGTGCATAGTGGGTCTTGCCGCAGGGCTTCTGATCGCTTTGCAAATGGCTTTCCCGGAGTTGAACATCGAGCCGTATTTGACATTCGGCAGGCTGCGGCCGGTGCATACTTCGGCGGTGGTGTTTGCGTTTGGCGGCAATGTGCTGTTCGCGACGTCTTACTATGTAGTGCAATATACATGCCGGACGCGTTTGTGGAACGATTCGCTGGCTTTTTTCACTTTTTGGGGCTATCAGCTTTTTATCGTGCTTGCCGCCACCGGTTATTTAATGGGCATTACGCAGAGCAAGGAATATGCGGAACCGGAATGGTACGCCGATTTATGGCTGACCATCGTTTGGGTTGCTTATTTATTGGTCTTCATGATGACGCTGCGCAACCGGGAAGAGCCGCATATATATGTCGCCAACTGGTTTTATCTCGCCTTCATTGTGACCGTCGCGATCCTGCATCTGGGAAATAACATTAGCATACCGGTTTCCATCACCAGCGCCAAAAGCTATTCGGTGCAGGCGGGCGTGCAAAGCGCCATGATTCAGTGGTGGTATGGACACAATGCCGTAGGCTTTTTCCTGACCGCGGGATTCTTGGGAATTATGTACTATTTCGTGCCCAAACGCGCGAACCGGCCGATTTATTCTTACCGGCTTTCGATTATCCATTTCTGGTCGCTGATATTTATTTATATATGGGCGGGCCCGCATCATTTGCACTACACCGCTTTGCCGGATTGGGCGCAGACGCTGGGGATGACGTTTTCCATCATGCTGTGGATGCCGTCTTGGGGTGGGATGATCAATGGCGTCATGACGCTTTCGGGCGCGTGGCATAAACTGCGCGAAGATCCGGTATTGCAATTCATGATCATCGCGCTCGCCTTTTATGGCATGAGCACATTCGAAGGCCCACTGATGTCCATCAAAGAAGTCAATGCGCTATCGCATTACACCGACTGGACCATCGGCCATGTGCATGCGGGCGCGCTGGGCTGGGTTGCATTCATCAGCTTCGGCGCGATCTATTATTTGATCCCGGTATTATACAATAAGAAAGAGATGTATTCCATGCGTCTCATCAGCATTCATTTATGGATCAGTACGCTCGGTATCGTATTTTATATCACCGCTATGTGGATCGCCGGAATTATGCAAGGCTTGATGTGGCGGTCATACGACAATATGGGTTTCCTCCAATACTCCTTTGTTGAAACCGTGCAGGCGATGCATCCTTATTACATCATCCGCGCCTTCGGCGGTTTGCTGTTTTTAGCGGGAACCCTGATCATGGTTTACAACATTTACAAAACGATTGAATCGAAAGAACTTTCAATCCGATCCGCATCGAATGGAGCCGTAGCATGAACCGCCATAAAAAAATTGAAAGAAATTCCGTTCTATTGCTGGTGCTGATTGTGCTGGTGGTTGCCATCGGCGGCATTATCGAGGTTGTACCGTTGTTCCGCATGGAAGTTACCATCGAGCCGGTGAAAGGCGTGCGGCCTTATACGCCGCTCGAACTGATCGGGCAGAATATATACATCCGCGAAGGCTGCAATGTTTGCCACAGCCAGCAAATCCGCCCCCTGCGGGACGAGGTTGTGCGCTATGGCCATTATTCGCTTGCGGCGGAAAGCATGTATGATCATCCGTTCCTGTGGGGTTCAAAACGGACCGGTCCGGATCTTTCCCGCGTCGGCGGGAAATATTCGGACGAATGGCACACGGCGCATTTGATCAATCCGCGCGACATGGTGCCGGAATCGATTATGCCGACTTATAGCTTCCTGATGAATAACGGGGTTCAAACCTACGACATTAAAAAGCATATGAAAGTACTGCAAATGGAAGGCGTGCCCTATACCGATGAAATGATCGAAAATGCGCAAAAAGACATCGTGGCGCAAGCGGATGGCGACGACGTATCGGGACTGGAAAGCCGTTACGGTAAAGTGGCGGCGAGAAATTTCGACGGCAATAAAGCCTATATTTCGGAAATGTCCGCCCTGATCGCGTATTTGCAAAAGCTGGGCACGGATGTCGATTTTAAAACTTACGATCCCGATTACGCCATTAAGGGAGGCAAATAATGCACGCGCTTTTTGCTCATGCCGATATCGGGCTTGCCATGCTGCTGTTTTTCTTTTCGGTCTTTATGGCCATTGCGGTATGGGCATTATTGCCAGGAAATAAAGAGGCGATCGAAAGCCACAAATACATTCCGTTGAAGGAGAATGCGGATGACTGACAACGAAAAAATCGAACGTGATCCGATAACCGGCGTTGAAACAACCGGCCATGAATGGGATGGATTGAAGGAATTGAACAATCCGTTGCCGCGCTGGTGGCTTTGGATTTTTCTGATTACCATCGTTTGGTCGATCGGCTATTGGATCGTTTACCCGGCATGGCCGACAATGGCCGGGGCTACCCAAGGTGTGTGGAAGTGGACGGAATACAAGCATCTCAATGAAAAACAGGCGGAAATTACTGCGCTTCAAGCGTCCTACCTTGCAAAGCTGCATGCAACCGCGCTCGACGATGTTCACAAAGATCCGGCTTTATTTGAATTCGCGCGCACGGGCGGTGCTGTTGCATTCAAGGAAAACTGCGCCGCTTGCCACAACAGCGGCGGGCAGGGGCGCAAGGGCTATCCCAATTTGAACGACGACGATTGGTTGTGGGGTGGAAAACTCGGCGATATTTACTATACGATCAAGGTCGGCATTCGCAGCGCACATAAAGATACGCGTTTTAATATGATGCCCGCTTTCGGCCGGGATGGAATATTGAAACCGGAACAAATCAATGCGGTAGCCACTTATGTTGAGAAGTTACATGAAGGGGATAAAGCCGAAAAAACATCTGCCTATCAGCAAGGCGGGCAAATATTTCAGCAGCAATGCGCCGCTTGCCACGGCGGCAAGGGCGAAGGAATACAGGATATGGGTACACCGCGCTTAAGCGATAATATTTGGCTTTATGGCGGCAAACATCAGGATATTACAGAATCCATCGCCAATGCCCACGCCGGCGTCATGCCGGCATGGGAAAGCCGTTTGGACGACGATACGATCAAGGAATTGGCTATTTATATCCACTCTTTGGGAGGCGGTAATTAATACGACCATGGGCGACACAACCGAAGATATCGTTTATTTCGCCAAGCAAAAGCGGATTTATCCCAAAAATGTAAAAGGAAAATACCGCAGCTTGAAATGGGTTGCCATGGCTGTCCTGCTCGGCATTTATTACGGTGTGCCATGGCTTAGGTGGGATCGCGGGCCGCACGTGCCGGATCAGGCCGTCCTGATCGATATGGCGTCGCGCCGGGCTTATTTCTTTTTCATCGAGATCTGGCCGCAAGAAGTTTATTTTCTCGCGGGGCTTTTGATTCTGGCCGCGATCGTGCTTTTCTTTGTAACGTCGTTGTTTGGCCGCGTGTGGTGCGGCTATGCCTGTCCGCAAACTGTATGGACGGATTTGTTCACGACGGTCGAGCGATGGATTCAGGGGGACCGCAACCAGCGCGTCAAACTGGATAATTCCAAGTTGAGTTTTGAAAAAATTTGGAAAAAAATCCTTACTCATATTGTCTGGGTTGTCATTGGCTTGTGTACCGGCGGGGCATGGGTGTTTTACTTTAACGACGCCCCGACCCTATGGGAGCAAATCACGCAGCTTCATGTTCCATGGAGCGTCGGCGGCTGGATTTTGGGATTGACCACATCTACTTATGTCATGGCCGGCTATGCGCGCGAGCAAGTGTGCACATATATGTGCCCTTACGCCCGCTTCCAATCCGCGATGTTCGACAAAGACACTTTGATCATCGGCTATGATGCCGACCGGGGCGAACCGCGCGGCAAGCACCGGCAAGGCGCGTCGTGGGAAGGACGCGGCCATTGCATCGACTGTTCCCTGTGCGTCCAAGTTTGCCCCGTCGGCATCGATATTCGCGAAGGATTGCAAATGGAATGTATCGCCTGCGGCTTGTGCGTCGATGCTTGCAACGGCGTGATGGCGAAATTGAATTTGCCGCCCGGCCTTATCCGTTACGATACCTCGACCAACCAGGACGCGCGGCGGGAGGCCTTGAAAATAAACCTGCCGTTCAAGGACAAGCTGCATTTGATGCGTCCGCGCACGATATATTATTCCGCTGCTCTGGCCCTTATCGGGTCCATAATGCTTTATGCACTTTTTACGCGCAGCGTTATGGAGTTGCATGTTTTGCATGAACGCAATCCGTTGTTTGTGCAGTTGAGCAGCGGCGAAATTCGCAATTCCTATACCATCAAAATACTCAACAAAACCCATCAAGACCGGAACTATGCGCTTTCCGTCGATGGATTGAATTATACCCTGATCAAAGTTATGGCTGCCGATGAATTGGATCCGAAGAATTTACTCGTCTTTGCCGATTCTGTCAGCCAGTTCCGTTTGCAAATCATAGCGCCCAGCCACCAGCCATCCAGGCGGCAGGAAATTAAACTGAGTATCACCGATCAATCAACAGGAGAAAAATATAACTATGACAGCATCTTTGTTAACGGGCAGTAAAGGTTGTTCCAATCAATGTCCTACGTGCAAGTGCGGCCCGCGCCCGAGCGATAAATGGATTCCCTGGTATATCGTCGCTTTCTTTGTGTTGATTGTCGGCGCTTTAGGTTATATGGCTTATATTGCCGTTTCGACGGAACCAGGCGTTATCACATCCGACGCCTATCAGAAGGGTCTGAATTACGATCGGATTATTTCAGAATCCAATGCGGCCGATGCGATACCTTGGCAAATCAATGTTACAACGCGCGCGGAAAATAAGGCGACCGTCCTAGCGGTAAAATTGTACGACGGCAGCCGGAAACCGCTGAATAACGCCGTTGTCGAATGTTGGTGGGTGCGCCCGGCGCAAGATGGAAAAGACCGGCACTGGATCATGCAACAAAAAGACGATGGGCTTTATGAAGCCAGCGGCCAATTGCTCGCAAAAGGCGCGTGGGATGTGCACATCACCGTAGCGCAAGGGGCAGAGCAGAAGCAGTTTGTTAAATCGCTGGTAATAGAATAATGCTGCAACCCGCCATTCCCGATTTTAGCCGTTACATCGTGCCGCAAGCCCGCGGCAGCCGCATATATTTGATGATCGAGGGGATGAGTTGCGCTTCCTGCGCCTGGCAAATCGAAAATGAACTGAATATCAACGGCAACGTCAAGGCGCGCATGAATTTTTCGACCAAACGCCTTTCGCTGGAGTGGGTTGGGGAAGAAAAGCGCGTATACGATCTTTTGCCGCAAATCCAAAAGCTTGGCTTCCGTTTTATGCCGTATGACGTCAGGCAATTGGAAAGTAAGGACGCGGAAGAGCAGAAATTTTTGCTGAAATGCATGGCGGTTGCGGGATTCGCGGCGGGAAACATCATGTTGTTGTCTTTCGCCTTGTGGTTCACCGATCCTCTGTCGATGGGGCAGGCGACGCGGTCGTTGCTGCATTGGCTTTCGGCGCTGGTGGCGTTGCCGGCCGTTATTTACGCCGGACAGCCTTTTTTCATTTCCGCTTTCCGCGCACTTTCCGAAAAACGCGCCAATATGGATGTGCCGATTTCGATTGCGATCATTCTGGCCTCCGGTATGAGTTTATTTGAAACCATCCGTGGCGGAACATATGTCTATTTCGACTCCGCCATTACGCTGGTTTTTCTTTTGTTGATCGGACGCTATCTCGATAAAAAAGCGCGCGGTCATGCGCGCGTTGCGGCGCAAGATCTTCTGCGCCTGACGCAAGGAACGGCAACCGTCAAGGAAGCGGACGGCAATAAATTGATGCTCTCCCGCGATTTAGCGGCCGGGATGATGGTGATGGTGGCGGCAGGCGAACGCATTGCTGCCGATGGCGTCGTCGTATCCGGCAAAAATCATGTTGTTGTCTTTCGCCTTGTGGTTCACCGATCCTCTGTCGATGGGGCAGGCGACGCGGTCGTTGCTGCATTGGCTTTCGGCGCTGGTGGCGTTGCCGGCCGTTATTTACGCCGGACAGCCTTTTTTCATTTCCGCTTTCCGCGCACTTTCCGAAAAACGCGCCAATATGGATGTGCCGATTTCGATTGCGATCATTCTGGCCTCCGGTATGAGTTTATTTGAAACCATCCGTGGCGGAACATATGTCTATTTCGACTCCGCCATTACGCTGGTTTTTCTTTTGTTGATCGGACGCTATCTCGATAAAAAAGCGCGCGGTCATGCGCGCGTTGCGGCGCAAGATCTTCTGCGCCTGACGCAAGGAACGGCAACCGTCAAGGAAGCGGACGGCAATAAATTGATGCTCTCCCGCGATTTAGCGGCCGGGATGATGGTGATGGTGGCGGCAGGCGAACGCATTGCTGCCGATGGCGTCGTCGTATCCGGCAAAAGCCAGGTTGACCAAAGCCTTATTACCGGCGAAACCATGCCGCAAGATATCGACATCGACAGCGAAGTGTTCGCGGGTACCATCAATTTAGGCCAGCCGATTCTGGTGCGGGTGACCAATAGCACGGAAAACAGTTTGCTTTCCGATATTATCAAGCTCATGGAGAATGCGGAGCAAGGCCAGGCGAAATATGTCCGTTTGGCCGACCGTATTTCCGGTTATTATACGCCGGTTGTCCATATCTTGGCGCTGGGCAGTTTTATGGGGTGGATTGTGGCTGGCATGGCGTGGCAGCCCGCGCTTATGATCGCGACAACCGTTTTGATTATCACTTGCCCATGCGCTTTAGCACTGGCGGTGCCTGCGGTGCAGGTTGTGGCGAGTCAGAATCTTTTTAAAAAGGGAATGCTTCTTAAATCCGCGGACGCGCTTGAACGCATGGCCAAAGTGACCACCATCGTGTTCGATAAAACGGGTGTGTTGACCAAAGGACGGCCCGAATGTATCAATAAAAAGGAAATAAATCCGAGCGACCTCCTGCTTGCGGCTTCGCTTGCTGCGCACAGCCGCCACCCGCTTTCGCAAGCTTTGGCGATGGAAGCGCCCAAGGAATTTCTGCTGCTGAATGTAAAGGAAGAGGCGGGGCAGGGACTGCAAGCGGAGTGGGATGGGAAGCTTGTAAAACTCGGCCGCGCAGAATGGTGCGGCGTGAAGCCGTCCGAGCAGGATACGGAGATGGAATTATGGCTGTCCCATGGCGATGGTCCCGCGGTGCGTTTTGTGTTCGCCGACCAATTGCGGGCCGATGCGCCGCAAATTGTCAATCAGTTATGGAGCCAGGGTTTTCAAATCCTGCTGCTTTCGGGCGATCGGGCGAATGTCACGGCCAGAATTGCGCAGGAATTGAATATCAAGGATTATAAAGCCGGCCTTTCGCCCGTTGAAAAATCCGCGATCGTGCAAGATTTAATCGCGCAAGGGCAAATGGTTTTGATGGTCGGCGACGGATTGAACGATGCGCCGGCGCTCGCAGGGGCAAGCGTTTCCATGTCGCCCTCATCGGCAATGGATATTGCGCAGAATGCGGCGGATATAGTATTTCAAGGCCAGAATTTAAAGCCGGTTGTGGATGCGGTTAAAATTGCCAAAACCACGAACCGTCTTGTAAACCAAAACTTTTTAATGTCCTTCGCCTATAATATAATCGCGGTGCCGATCGCGGTTGCAGGGCAAGTGACACCGCTTCTGGCGGCCATGCTTATGTCTGCGTCGTCTTTGTTGGTGGTTTTAAATGCGCTGCGTTTGGGTTTTGTGAAAAAATAATGGAACATTTGTATTTGATCCTAATTGCGCTTCTTACAGGCCTTATTGGCCTCGGCGGGTTTTTTTGGGCGCTTAAGACGGGTCAATTCGAAGATTCGGAAGGCAACGCTGCGCGCATACTCCGCGATGATTAGAGTGCCTTTGTATTCGCGGTAAAATAATTGTTCACATTTGATCTAGATCAAGTTTATTTCCACAAGCGCCGGGCAAAATAGCTCAAGTTCAAAAGGAGCACTCCTATGCGTAAATTTTTCCCATTATTTTTGTTTGTTCTTACTCTTGCTTTTAACGGCTTTGCTTCTGCAGCCGACAGTGCCGCCCACGAAAAGAACTGGATGGTGCGTGGTCGCGCACTTGCCGTTTTGCCGCAAGAAAGCGCCGATCTCAATATTGGAGGCACCGCAAGAATCGACAACAGCTTCGTTCCCGAACTCGATATCACTTATTTCTTAACCAAAAACTGGGCAACGGAATTGGTGCTAGGTGTCGCCCCGCACGATGCGATGGCAACGGCGGGCAATATCGATCTTGGCTCTGTATGGCTGTTGCCGCCGACATTGACTTTGCAATACCATTTCGAACTTGAAAACAAATGGAAACCGTATGTGGGTGCAGGGGTAAACTACACCCACTTCTTCGGCGTGGACAAAGGTCCGGCGATCAATTCCATCAGTTATGACGATAGCTTTGGCCCGGCGCTTCAGGCGGGTATTGATATTCCAATCAAGGATAATTGGTATTTCAATCTCGATGTAAAAAAAGTATGGATTAGTACGGATGTTCACGTCAATGGAGCCGTCCACGGTTCTGTCGATATTGATCCATGGCTGGTTGGTGTGGGCGTGGGATATCGGTTCTAGACGCTTTGTGCTGCTCTCAAGGAAAAGGCGGAAAGCGATTTACGCCTTTTTCGTTCAGGTATTTGCCGTTTTCAAGAACGTATCCACGCGCGTAGTTTCGTTTTTCATATCGTTCAGCATTTCGATTTTCTTTTCATGGCTTTCATTATGATGGGTCTCGGCGCGCTGGCACAGATGATACAATTTCATCGCGCCGAAATTGCCGGAAGAGCCTTTCAGGCGGTGCGCCGCCGATTTCCAGGCATCATCATTCTTGTCACGCAGGCATTTTTCGAGCGTAACCAGCATTTCCATAGCCTGTTGCATGAATAAATCCACCAGCGCTTTTTCCTCTTCCACATCGCCATTTGTAAAAAGGCGCAATTGGTTCATGCTGATCAAGTCGACCCAGTCGCAAGTCACCAGCGTCGACGAGCATATCCAGAAAATCGCGCAAATCATAACGCAAATGAACGAGGTTTCGGTTTCCGTATCCGCCGCGATCGAAGAACAGGATATCGCGACCAAGGAAATCTCCTCATCCATTCAGCGTGCTTCGCAGAACGTCAGCGATGTGTCGCAAACCGTACAGAATGTTTCAGCAGCATCTGTGCGCACGGGGCAGGCGGCGGAGGAAATGAAGTTTTCCTCAAGCGGCCTCAGCACGCAAGCCAAAGGCCTTATCAATGAAATTGATGGCTTTATTAAAGACGTGCGCCTGATGGCGAATTAAATGTTTAAATGTAACCAATCTTGGGATGGTGTGCGATGAAGCTAAAAATATGTTATGCGGTGTTTGCTATATTTGCTGTAATTTCTAGCACTTATGCTGCGGAGGAGACGCCTTCCGGAACATTTTCGAGCAGTCTCGGCTTCGCTACGGATTACCGCTTTCGCGGAATTTCACAAACGCGTGAAAATCCGGCCTTTCAGGGAGGTGTTGAATATAATCACTCCTCCGGGTTTAAGTTGGGCGTCTGGGGCTCTAACACCGATTTCGGCGTTACCAATGATGGCAGCATTGAAACGGATGTCTATGGTTCCTATACTTGGAAACTCGCATCCAATTTAACATTGGAAACCGGGTTGATAGGATATTTTTATCCGGGCTCATCGTCAGGTTTGAATTACGATTACGTTGATGGGTACGCGGTAGGCGCTTACACGCTTGATCCGGTA
>CAYWJR010000001.1:0-106831 GCA_964458615.1 uncultured Alphaproteobacteria bacterium | reverse complement strand
TTGCCAATTTTTCATAATATTGCCTGGCCAGTTCATATTTGCCGGATGATTCGGCTTGGCGGGCTTTGATATTGTAATCTTTGATTTTCTCGGCTTTGGCGGAATCGGATTGAATTGGTGCGGCGTTGGGTGTTTGAACAGATTTTGTTTGCGCGGCGGTTGTGGGCTTTTTGGTGAAATCCTGATTCGATATCGCGTTTTGAATTCGGTTCGCGGTGTCTTGATTGCCGGTGGCCGCATATGCCTTTGCCTGTGCGGCCAGCGCGACAGGGTCGTTAGGCGCCAATTGCAACGATTTGTTCAAAGCGTTAAGTGCGTCTATCGGCGATCCTTTTTTTAACAATGCTTCGCCCATGGCGCGGTGTGCGATGGCAAAATTTGGATCCAGTTGCACGGCGCGGGCATAAGACACAATCGCTTCTTCTAATCGGTTGTTGTTTTGATACTGCGTTCCCAATGTGTATTGCGCCAATGCGGAATTGCCATCCGCGGCGGCGGCCTGTTGCGCGAAATCCAACGCGCGGCCATAATCGCCCTTGCCGCCGAATAAATTAGCCAGATTGCTAAGCGCCGCCGAATTTTTTGGATCTACCTGCAATACCTTTAAGTATGTATTCGTGGCCTGATCGGTTTGCCCGGATTTCATTTGCAAATCGCCCATGGCCAGCAATGACGACGCATTGGGATTGGTTTGCAATGCCTGGTTGACTTGGTTGAACGCTTCGGTGTTTTGTCCACGGCTTTTGGCGATTTCGGCCAGGATTAAATTCGCCTGGCTGTATTGCGGCGTATCGCGCAAAACGTCTTTCAACAATTCTTCGGCTTCGGTGGCTTTTCCCTGGCGAAACGCCAGATCGGCGATGTGGGTTTTGGCCAATGCGGATTTCGGGTTTATTTTCAACGTGTCGCGGCATTGTTTGGCCGCTGCCGCGTGGTATCCGGTTCTTTTGTACGAATCGCACAATGTTTCATTGGCGGATAAATCGTTGGGGTTCGACCGCATGGCGCGTTTGGCCGAATAGGCCTGGTATAATAACGGATCTTTGCTGGCTTTGCGGATCGACCCTTTGACCATTTGGTCGAATTTTTTTTCTTCGTTTATGGCGGCGGTATATTGTTTTAAATTCAACGGCAATATGGCGTCGACGCGTTGAACGGTTGTGTTATCAGCGGAATATGCCGGATAAAAAACGGAAACCAGCGCAAAAAAACATATCAGCCCCGGCAGGCGGCGGATATTCATCACGGTCTAAGCCGCTTTTTTGGTTATAATCTGATTTCTTTCCAATTTGGACAGATCCACGATGATAGGGGTGCATGCCTCGACGGCTTTGTGCATTTCGGTTGTGTTGCGCACATCGCCGAAAAAAGCCAGTCGGCCTTTGATGTCTTTACCGGTTTGGTTGCCCATAATATCCCCCGTGCTGTGAATGCCGTATGGCCGATTTTCTAACAGAAAAATTGTCTAAAATCAAGGTTTATATATTTAAATCATTGTAATTTCAGTTATATTGACTGGATATTGAGGTGATATATGTCAAAGCCGAATTTTGTTTGGGAAGACCCGTTATTATTTACCGAAGAATTGTCCGATGACGAACGCATGGTCATGGAACAGGCGCGGGCATTTTGCCAGGATAAATTATTGCCCCGGGTGATGATGGGGTTCCGGCATGAAAAATTCGATCGCGCGATTATGAACGAAATGGGCGAAATGGGGTTTTTGGGTTCGACCATTTCCGGTTATGGTTGCGCCGGTGTCAATTCGGTTTGTTACGGCCTGATCGCCCGCGAAGTAGAACGGGTGGATTCCGGATACCGTTCGGCGATGTCGGTGCAATCGTCATTGGTTATGTATCCGATTTATGCCTATGGCACCGAAGAACAAAAACAAAAATATTTGCCTAAATTGGCAACCGGCGAAATTATTGGATGTTTTGGTTTGACCGAACCCAATCATGGTTCCGATCCCGGATCGATGATTACCCGCGCCGACAAGGTGGATGGCGGGTATTTGTTAAGCGGCGCGAAAATGTGGATTACCAATTCGCCGATCGCGGATGTGTTTATTGTTTGGGCGAAGAACACCGCCGAAAACAATGAAATCCGCGGATTTATTTTAGAAAAAGGCATGAAGGGACTGTCCGCGCCAAAAATCGAAGGCAAAATGTCTCTGCGCGCGTCGGAAACCGGCGAAATTGTGATGGACAGCGTGTTTGTGCCGGAATCGAATATGTTGCCGAATGTAAAAGGATTAAAAGGTCCATTCGGATGTTTAAACAATGCGCGTTATGGCATTGCCTGGGGCGTTTTGGGCGCTGCGGAATTTTGTTTTCATGCCGCGCGTCAATACACGTTGGACAGAAAACAATTTAACCGCCCGCTGGCGGCGAATCAATTGATTCAGAAAAAACTGGCGGATATGCAAACTGAAATCACCTTGGGTTTGCAAGGCGTTTTGCGTATGGGCAGGTTAAAAGATTCGGGAAAACTGGCGCCGGAAACAATCAGTTTAATGAAACGCAACAATTGCGGCAAATCGCTGGACATCGCCCGGGTTGCGCGCGATATGCATGGCGGCAATGGCGTTGCCGATGAATATCACGTGATTCGCCATGTGGTGAATTTGGAATCGGTGAATACATACGAAGGAACGCATGACATTCACGCATTGATTTTGGGTCGGGCGATTACCGGAATCGCGGCGTTTTGATTAACGATCCATGCCGTGGCAGCGATCAATCCATAGTCTTTGCTGAAACTGTTCTTGTTCCCGCAAAGCTTGCGCCGCTTGTTCGGCATACCTAGCGTTTAACTCGGTAGATAAGTCTAAGGCGCCGTTAGTATTGGAACAATTCTCATAAAGGCCATCGGAACGATCCCGTCCTCGCCCTCCATCGGATTTTTTAATAGGGCTGCGTGTTTTATAACCTTCATACAAACTCGTATCTCGTTTGATGTATTTGTCTAGAATACTAGGCCCTGCATAACCTTCCCAATTGAGATAAGGCGATGCCCATATCAGATTGGGAACAAGTCTAGGTTTCGGATGTGGAGATTTTATAATATCATCCAGTGGATTTCGTCGTATGGGCTCACCATTTGCATCCAGATATGCCGAAACCCAAACCACTTTAATTTTATTTTCGTAATACATTATGATATAAATTGTATCATTTCTTTTAAAGAAAGTTATTGGATTTTTTGCGGCGCGCCCTTGATATAATCGCGCGGAGCCAGATTTTCCGCGCCGTAACAATAATCGCCCTGATATTGGTAATGGGTGATTTTCTTGGCTTTGTTCACATGGAACGTGGTGCGGCAACGGCGCTGCTCGGTTTCATAAAATGGCATGCCCATGCCAACCCCAAATCCGCGATTCGATCCATACATCCCGCCATAGGCAGGTGTTGAGGTTAATTGCGAGCGGTTGAATGTCAGCAATTTGGTGCCGTCATTTTTTTCGTAAATCGAATCGGGTCCGCCCCAAACATCGACCAATTGATCGGAATTTTTACCAACCCATGATTGCAACATATTGTTGTAATTGCTTTGCGTTGCGCATGCGGCCAGGGCAAGACATAAAATGAAATATTTAAAGTGACGCATAACTGGCAGTGTAAAATGAAGCAAATAAGAAATCCATAGTATTTTGTTTTGATGTTTTTTTATGTTTTCTATACAATTCCGGGCATTATGACCGCAAATTTACCGCTTCAAAACATCCGTATTCTAGACCTTTCCCGCGTGCTGGCGGGCCCGTGGTGCACGCAATTGCTGGCCGATTTAGGCGCCGAAGTCATCAAGATTGAAAAACCCGGCGAGGGCGATGATACGCGCGGGTGGGGGCCTCCGTATTTCGAAGGCGATGGAACCCAGGGAAAATTATCCGCGTATTATTTATCCTGCAATCGCGGTAAAAAATCCGTTACGGTCGATATTTCTACGCCCGAAGGCAAAAAAATCGTTCAGGATTTGGCCGCGAAATGCGATGTGCTAATTGAAAATTACAAGGTCGGCGGATTGAAAAAATACGGGCTCGATTACGATGCGGTCAAAAAAATAAATTCGAAAATTATTTATTGTTCGATCACCGGATTCGGCCAAGACGGCCCGTTGGCGCAAAAAGCCGGATATGATTTCATGATCCAAGGCATGTGCGGATTGATGAGCGTTACGGGCGATCCATCCACCATGCCGCAAAAAGACGGCGTTGCATTGGTCGACGTTATGACCGGCATGTACGCATCCAGCGCGATTTTATCGGCGTTGTTCGCCCGGCAAAATTCCGGGCAGGGCGCGTATATCGATATGGCGTTATTGGATGTCGGCGTTGCGATGATGGCGAATCAGGCGTTGAATTATCTGGTTGGCGGCACGCCACCAAAACGGCTTGGTAACGCGCATCCGAATATTGTCCCTTATCAGGCATTCGCCACATCGGACGGGTATGTGATTTTGGCGGTCGGGAATGACGATCAATTCGCGCGTTTTTGTAAAATCGCAGGCAAACCGGAATGGGCGGATAACCCGGAATTTCAAACCAATGCATCGCGGGTGAAAAATCGCGGCCTGTTGGCGCCGATGATTGAAAAAATTATGCTCGGCAAAACATCGGCGGAATGGTTGGATTTGATGGCGGCGGAAAATATTCCGGGCGGGCCGATCAACAATTTGGATCAGACATTCGCCGAGCCACAAGTAAAACACCGTGGCGTGCGTATGGAATTAAACGGCGTACCACAGGTGCGTACGCCCGTGCGGATGTCGGGTGTCGATATTGGCGCTGTAACGCCGCCGCCGCAATTGGGCGCGGATACCGCCGATATATTAAAATCTATTTTGAATTGTACGGATGTCGATATTGGCCATTTAAAAGCCAAAAATATAATCTAAGAATTATCGATGCGAACCTTTATATTATCGCTTTGCTTGTTGTTGTACCCGGCATTGGCGGCGGCGCAACCGTGCGTTCGCGGCGCGGCCGACCCATTGTCCGGGACATCGCCGGGGATTTATTATTGCGGGAATGACGATGCGGAATTGCCGGTATCCGCAAAATTATTGGGCACAAAACCGTATGTAAACCGCGATTTATCGACCCAGCATCCATCCGGTTTCTGGTTGGATTTTGCTTTGACCGTTGCGGCAAAAGGCCAATTTATATTCCGTCCGGCGGTGTATCATGAATCCTGCCAAACCAATCCACAATATTGTTTGATGGATTTTTCCGCAAAACAAGCGATCATCGCCGATGAATCCGGCAATATTATCCAATCCTGGCCCGATCCAAAATGTTTTGCGAAAGGCATTGCGTGCGAGCAAACAGAATTTTTGTCTGTGAATTTACAGCCTGGCGAGTACCGCTATAAAATCTTGCTGCAATCGTCGGCGGTGCAACAGGAATATAACGATGGCCGGCCATATTATTGTTATGGGCCCGGCGACCGTTTGGCGATGCAGGGTTTGTTGGATGTTTTAAAACCCGATCAGAAAATAAATTTGCATTACCGCATATATTACGGTTTGAATGGCCAGGGCGAAAAATCGATTAACGGCGATTTCGACGCGACCGGTATCGCACCATTTTACAAAGATGTATTGTCCAAAGGTTTTTCAGACTGCCAATAACAAAAAGGTGAAATCGATGAAAGCATTTGTCAAAATTCTAATATTGTTCGCCGCAATTTTGATTTCCGGCGCGGCGTTGGCGCATAGTTATCAATTCAAGGATTTAAAAATCGGCCATGCGTGGATGCGCGCCGTGCCGGAATCGATGGATGTCGCGGCGGGGTATGTGCCATTGTTGAACGAAGGCAAGACGCCTGATCGTTTGTTACGGGTAGAAGGCGATTGGTTTAAATCTAGCAAAATTCATCAAACCATGATTCATAACGATCAGGCGGAAATGGCCGCCATGGAAAACGGATTGGAATTAAGTCCCGGAAAACCGGTTGCGATGCGGCCAAAAGGCACGCATATCATGTTTTTCGGCGTGAAAGCGCCGATTGCCAAAGGCGATAAAAAGTCGGCGGTGTTGGTATTTGAAAAATCCGGCAATCTGCCGATCGAATTCCACGTCGAAAGCATTTCGGCCGAACAAAGCGGAGATTGATTTAAATATCCAGCTCGGCGACTTTGGGGGCGTTTTCCTGGATAAACGCCAAACGCGATTCCGGTTTTTTACCCATCAATCGTTCGACCAAATTTTCGACTTCTTTGGCTTCGGTATATTTTTGCGGATCGTATTTGTCGGGAATGGCCACGCGCAATAAAATGCGTTTGGTTGGATCCATGGTGGTTTCTTTTAAAAATTTGGCGGGCATCTCGCCCAATCCTTTAAATCTTGTTACTTCGGGTTTGCCGCGAAATTGTTTTAACATTTCGTCGCGCTGTTTGTCGTCGCGCGCGTATAAAATTTTATCGCCATGCGAAATGCGGAACAATGGCGGGACGGCCAAATAAACATGGCCTTTTAATACCAATTCGGGCATTTCCTTGTAAAAGAAAGTCAATAACAAAGCGGCGATATGCGCGCCATCTACGTCCGCATCGGTCATGATGATAATGCGTTCATAACGCAATTTATCCAACTTCAAATCCTTGCCCGAACCGCATCCCAATGCCAGCAAAATATCCTTGATTTCCTGGTTGTTGGATAATTTGTCCGCGCTGGCGTTGGCGACGTTCAAAATTTTTCCGCGCAATGGCAAAATCGCTTGGGTGGTGCGTTCGCGCGCTTGTTTGGCGGAACCGCCCGCGGAATCGCCTTCGACCAAAAATATTTCGGTGCCTTTGGCGGCGTCCATCGAACAATCGGTCAATTTGCCCGGTAGGCGCAATTTGCGCGTGGCGGATTGGCGTTTTAATTGCTGTTCTTCTTTTGCCCGGCGCCGTTCTTCGACTTTTTCGATGGCGCGGTCAAGCAATAATCCAGCCGACGCCGGATCGGCCGACAGCCATAAATCGAAACGGTCTTTGACCGTGTTTTCAACCCATTTTTGCGCTTCGTTCGTGACCAATTTTTCTTTGGTTTGGCCTTGGAAATGCGGGTTCGGAATAAAAACGGATAGAATGATCGTGGCGCCGTTCAACACATCGTCGCCGGTAATATCGCCGGCCTTTTTGTTGCCGATCAAATCGCCATAAGATTTCAATCCGCGCAACAATGCCGTGCGCAATCCCGATTCGTGCGTGCCGCCCTGGGCTGTTGGAATGGTATTGCAATAAGACCGCAAGAAACCTTCTTCGTCGCGCGGCCAGGTAATCGCCCATGCGATGCGTACTTTGTCGGCTTTTAATTCGACTTCGTCGGCGAAAAATTTTGCCGTATAGCATGGGCGTTCTTGAATTTCCGCCGCCAGCGAATCGGCCAGCCCGTTTGGAAAATGCAATACGTCTTTGGCCGGTACGGTTTCGTTTTTCAATAACGCGGCGTCGCACGACCATTCGATTGTAACGCCTTTGAACAAATACGCCTTGCTGCGCGCCATTTGATATAAACGGGCAGGGCGGAATTCGATTTTTCCGCCGAATATTTCTGGATCCGGCTGGAACGTAACTTCGGTGCCTTTGCGGGTGGTCGATCCGCCTTTGGTCAATTTGGTTTGCGGTTCGCCGCGCGAAAATTCTTGGGTGTAAATTGTTTTATCGCGGAATACTTGGATTTTCAAAGTTTCGGTCAGGGCGTTTACAACCGAAATGCCGACGCCGTGCAAACCGCCCGATGTTTCATATACTTTGCCGGAAAATTTTCCGCCCGAATGCAATGTCGTTAAAATAACCTCAAGGGCGGATTTTTTCGGAAATTTCGGGTGCGGGTCGATTGGAATGCCGCGCCCATTATCCCAAATCGTAACCGTATTGTCCTTTCCCAGGTGCATGCCGATTTTGCTGGCATGTCCCGCGACGGCTTCGTCCATGGCGTTATCCAAAACTTCGGCCACCAGGTGGTGCATGGCGACTTCATCGGTTCCGCCGATATACATTCCCGGGCGGCGGCGCACAGGTTCCAGCCCTTCAAGGACTTCGATATCTTTGGCGGAATAGGAATCGGTTTTTTTCACGGCGGATGTTTTGGTCATGTTGTTCCATTTAGGCGAATTGCCGCCTATCTAATGGAATTGACAATCCAATTGCAAGAAAAATATCAACGGCTGGGTACCAAGGACTTTTCCCCAAGCGTGATTGCTTGAATCAAATCAAAGGGATTTTTAATTCTGCCAGGTTTTGGTTTTGGCAAAATTGGCGTTTCCAGCAGGCGGCGGAATTCCGGTATTTGGGATTCGTGTTGGTCAAATATTCTGTCTACATTGCCTTGAATTTCATGGATTGAAGTTTTAGCGACAGGAATGGGATCGAACGCCAAAATTTTCCATTCATTCATGCGAATGGCGGAAATTGCGGCGTATACATCCAACCGTTCGATGCCCTTGATCACTTTTGATAATAAATCGTCGCGGTGCAAAGGTTGTTTCGACCGGTCTTCGATTGCGTTGATCAGTTGATCGTGGAACCAATTGATGCGCGATCGCAATTCACTGCTGAGACCTGGTGTTTGCGACATATCAAGGCATAAGTTATAAAAAGCCGATAAATTATCGGCGGGCGCGACGGCCATCAGACCGCGCATGACGATTTTATATTCATCGCCATCCAATTCCAATTTACCGCGTGAAAAATGAATTTTGAAATCGGGATTCAATACTTCGTCCATTTGATCGCTGTCGCCAAGGGCGATCATGGCCAGGCCGCCGATTATGTCGCGAACCGTATAATCATTACGGTCTTTGGTTTTTGTTTGGCTTATTTTATCTTTGTTATGATATAAAACGCCGAAACGTTTTTGGGTTTCGCGTTGCAAATGGCGCAAAATATGGTACTGCGCGCCGCAAATTGCCTCAAGCGCGGTTATATTTTTTTCGTTGTCTTTGGCGCCGCTGATTCGCAAATTTTGCCGATTGGCCAAAATATAGGCCAGCATGCCCGCGGTCGGCAAATTGGGGTCGCCAATATCCACGTGTTCAAAATCGCCTGTTGTATTTCTGGCGTTGCCTGGGTTCATTTCGTACCTTGTTTATTTGGCTTGAGTATAAAAAAACAATTTGTTTCCTGCAAGGAAAATTTGTTTTTATGTGGCGGGGTTTGATTTAAGTCTGTAAAAGAAAATCACTATTCAACATGCAGGTAAATTTAAATGTCAAAACCCAGCGACAATCCAGATTTTCCAAACAGCCCGTCATTGCGCACCATCGCGATGCCGGCAGATACAAATCCCAACGGCGATATGTTCGGCGGATGGATGATGTCGATGATGGATTTGGCGGGAGCGAACAAAGCGATTGAAACTTGCAAAGGCCCTGTTGTGACTGTCGCAGTCGATGCGATGGAATTTCATTTGCCGGCCTATGTCGGCGACGAGGTTAGTTGTTATTCATCGGTTGAAAAAATCGGTAAAACGTCGATCCGCGTTCGTGTCGAAGCATGGGCGCGGCGCAGAACCAGCCATGAATATTTCAAAATTACCGAAGGAACGTTCACATATGTTGCCATCGATTCCGACCGCAAGCCAAAGCCGATTATAAAAAATTAGATCGCTTATATTTGCCGCGTATTGGCCGCATAATACCGGATAAGATCTCTGGTAGCGCGGCGTTGTTCGGGATGTGATTTTGCTTGTATACAATTTACCCCGGCATCATTCAAAGCTGCCTCGCTGACCGGTTGGCAATCATTTTGCTGATAAATTGCCAATGCTTTTAATGCATCGCCCGGGGTATCGAACACATAGCGCGTGTTTTTTGGGGCAATCATAACGCCAGCCTTGCCGATTAGATTCCATTTGACTGCAACGCTGCCCCCAGATTCATATTTTTCTAAAGCATAAATTAGCTGCATCAACGCAGAAATAGCGGGATCGCGGTTTACCTTGGCGGTATTTTTTTTGCTTTCGCCGCTGGAACCAACTGCGAATGTCGTGGTTTGATTTGTATCTGTCATCTAAGCACCCGTGTTTTTTTTGGTTTATATCTTTTTTGGAAATATACAGCTTGCGCGGACGAAAATCAATAAAAAAAGTCCTGAATAGTAATTTCAGGACTTTTTAGTGACTTTTTCAGTAATTATCTATTGTTAAATCGAATAATAATTTAAAAACTCTACCGGGTGCGGCGTATGCGCTTTAGTATTTGCGCGCCACCGCCTAGCCAACCTAGGGCGCGCGTCTCGCATACGCCTAAATCGAATAATAATTCAAAAACTCTACCGGATGCGGCGTATGCTCCAGATCGTAAACATCCTGCATGCGCAATTCGATATAGGCGTCGATTAAATCGTCGGTGAATACGCCGCCTTGGGTCAAAAATTTGCGGTCTTTGTCCAATGCATCCAACGCCTCGCGCAATGAACCGCAAACGGTTGGAACCTTGGCCAATTCGGCAGGCGGCAAATGATACAAATCCATATCCATGGCCTTGCCTGGATTGATTTTGTTTTTAATGCCGTCCATGCCCGCCATCAACATCGCGGCGAATCCCAAATATGGGTTGCAACCGGGATCCGGGAAACGCACTTCGACCCGTTTTGCTTTTTCCCCGACCGAAAATGGAATCCGGCACGATGCAGACCGGTTGCGCGCGGAATAGGCCAGCAATACAGGCGCTTCGAATCCTGGAATCAGGCGTTTATATGAATTGGTTGTTGGATTGGTGAATGCGTTGATCGCGCGGGCATGTTTGATGATTCCGCCGATATAATGCAACGCCATTTCCGACAATTCAGCGTATTTGTTTCCGGCGAATAATGGCTTGCTTTTTTTCCAAAGCGATTGATGCACGTGCATGCCCGAACCGTTATCGCCCTTGATCGGTTTTGGCATGAAACAGGCCGATTTACCGAATGCGTTCGCGGTGTTGTGGACCACGTATTTGTACAATTGCACATTGTCGGCGCTGTCGACCAGGGTTGAAAATTTGATACCCAATTCATGTTGGCTGGGTGCGACTTCGTGATGATGCTTTTCAATCGGCACGCCCATATTGCCTAAATTGATCAACATTTCCGAACGCAAATCCTGGGTCGCATCGACAGGGCCGCATGGAAAATATCCGCCTTTAACGCCGGGGCGATGTCCCAAATTGCCGATCCCACGGCCTTGCGCCGCGTAATCGCGGTCGGAATTATATGGGCCTTCTTCGGAATCGATCTGATGGGAAATTTTGTTCATGCCGACGGTGAAACGCACATCGTCGAATACGAAAAATTCCAATTCAGGGCCGAAAAACGCATCGTCCGCCACGCCCGATTTTTGCACGTAATTTTCCGCGCGCTTGGCAACCGATCTTGGACAACGGCTGTATGGTTTGCCGCTGGATGGTTCTTCGACGTCGCAAATGACCACCAATGTCGGGTGCGCGGCGAAAACATCCATCACCGCCGTTTCGCCATCTGGAACCAGTGTCATGTCGGATTCATTGATTGCTTTCCATCCCGCAATGCTGGATCCGTCGAATTGAATGCCTTGTTTGAAAAATTTGTCGTCGATGATGTCGGTCGACATCGATACATGGTGCCATTTACCGCGCGAATCGGTAAAACGCAAATCGACGAATTTTACGTCATGGTCTTTAATCAACTGGATGGCTTTCTTGCTGTCGGACATCGAATACGGCTCCTTTGGGGGATGGGTGAGGGGAATAGGCAGGCATATTTTTTATATGCGGTGCAATATTTTTTTCCACGTCAAAATGAACATTCCGTGACGATTTTGTAAAAAAACTGGTGATGAATTACGACACCGAACCAATTCTGTGGATAGTGGTTAAAGGTGTTTCGATTGAACTGGCGCAAATGCCGGTGCCGTCATAAATTGGGATTTCGCGCCCGGCAAAGCATGGTTTTGCGGCGCAATATTTCCGGCCTAAATATTTTTCCTGAAAAATTTTCCAGTTATCTTGACCGTATTGGGTCTTGCCTTGTGGTTGGTGTTCCTTGCGACGCCGTGCCTGATGATGCTCCTGGAGCCTGAATAAATTTTTTGGCATGCGCAAGATGTTCTGGCGCGATTCCCATATCATTTGCCAATTGGCGATTAAAGGAATTCCAGGCGAATAACAATCCATTTGTTTGCCCATATATGCCGGATACGTCGATTCCGCGATCGTCAACCAATCGCGCACCGGTTGCCAGCACCATTCCCATCAATGCAAAACGTGCGATCAAAATCTTTTGTGTGACTTCGCTTGGCTGGGTTTGGCCGCTGTCGATTTCGCCTTGCAGCACTAGAATTTTTTTGCATTCATGAATAAATATCGACGACAGCATTTTGGAATTGCCGCCATTTAGCAGGATTGCGGCTTCGGCGGTGTGGGATACTCTTTCGGGGTTTCTTTTGAATGCGCCGTTGTCTTTTGCGGTTTCGGCGTGCGATGACACATAATGACCGCACAAATGCGCCAACGCAGCGGGGGATACATGATATAAATTCCGTTCAATCGCACCCAAACCAACATCGACGATTTCACCTAACAAATCTGGATCCATATCCGGCCTGCCGCGATAATCCATTTCGATTTTGTGCAATCGTTCGATGCGCCGCATGCGACCGTCTACCGCCGATTCGGGGTGAATTCGAAAACAATGGTCGATATATGTCAGCGCGCCTCGGGCCTCTCTTGCTTTTTGGTAAAAACCGGGTTTGCCGTTTGATGGAATCGCGCGCAGCGTATCGCGTAAATCGGTCATTTTGTTGTTAAATTTGTCGGCTGATAGCACCGTAGCAGGGATTATCCCAAGCCCCATTGCTTGGGATATGCGGTCGCTGGCGACCGATGGAATATGTTCGGCGGCGCGCAATTTATACATCAATTTATCGCCTTTTTGCGTGGCGATACGCAATTCAGGGTCGCGGCACAACGCGACTGCGGCAAATATGGTTGCGTTCAATCTTGGTGTATCGTCGCCGAATTCATATGACCTTGCAATGGGATCGCCATTCATGACGCGCTCTTTGAAACGCAAGGCATGTAAAATCGTTGGCGCGTCGCACAATCCAGGATGCCGTTCCATCAATCCGAATAATATTTCATGAAATATTTCCGCCCCAATATTCAAACCGTGATTGCGGGCGTATCCGTACATTTGGCGAACTTCAATGAATAAATTTGTGCTTACGACTTCGGGGGCTTTGTAAACCAATTCGTGCAATGCCAACGCAGAGTTTTCAGGGTCTTGTCCCGAATCGAATTCCGATCGAATTTGTTCCAGGATGGCTTGGGCAAGATTTACCGTATCGTATTGGCCTTTTTTGACCATTCTTGATTTGCCTGAAATGAAATTTTGGAACGATGATGCAGTCATTTTGTACCCGGATTTGTTTGATTGAAATCGCAGTTTACGGCCATTATTTTTGAAATCAACCGATAAATATCTTTAAAAGATAATATTATTACCCATTTAAAACCATGTGATTGCTTCGTTTTAATAAATCGGTAACTGGGTTGGGATTACAATAAAATTGGGTTTTCTAGAAAATGGGGTGCCCAATGGACAGCAAAAAATCTTGGAAAGAATGGTCGTGCGGTTTGCACAACGATCATCTGACAATGGCGCAGGTTTTGGAAACTTTACCGGGTAACGATGCCGTTGAAATTCATTGGCTGATCCGGCTGCTGGAAAGACCTGGCAGCAAATTGGCGCTGTCCGGCGCGATCGATTTGGATAAACATGATTGCGTGCATGTGTTGCTTGGCCGTGGGTTATTGCCCCAAGACGAAGCATTCGTATTGGGGTTCACCATGGGCGCCGACAGCAACGTAAAAAGTTGGGAGCCTGCATTTTTCAAATTTTGCGCCCGGTATTTATATCCAAAAATTTACCGCCTCAGCAGCCGCCAATTGGCCGTGTTCAATTTGGGGTTTGAGTGCGCAAAAAACAGCCACTGCAGAAATATTCATTTGTTCGATTTTTCAAAACATATGGATAAACCGCTGGGCAAATTGCGCGCGATGTTAAAAATCGACCCGCGCAAATTAATCGATATTTACCGCATCGAACGGCATGTGATTCCCGATTCCAAAGAAAGCAAGCGATTGGACATAGGCATTTTGGGCGCGGGGGCATTCTAAGCCCGAAAATTGACTGACCAGACCGTCCGATTAAACGGGTTTACATTTGTTTCCTTATAAACTACAATCCGGAAAATTTAAAATATACAAACCAGAGTGTAGCGATGAGCAACGGACTTCTAGCCAAAGTGCCTGGCCAAATTAAAGCAGCACATAATACGCACAAAAAGCGTGATCCGCTGGTCATGGCATGGCAATCTGGCGACATGGACGCCTTTGCCGCAAATCTTTTTGTGGTTTGCCCGAAAGGCAGTCTGACTTATAAAATCGGTCGCGGAATTTCAAAACTAAACGATGTTCGCGCAACAAGTCTGGTGAATTTATTTCTGGCTTGTTCCGGGGATAAAAAATTCCAACGCATTTTTAAAAACGCAGAGCAGAACATAGTTTCCAACGAAGTTTTCAATCTATTGTTGGTCGCGCGCGATTATTTATTCCGTTCCTTGGTTACCGATATTTGCGACGGATTTGATGCCAAGCCGTCACATGCAGAAAAAGCAAAATTGATGCGCGCATTGGTCAAATGCAAAGTGGATTTGAACGTGCCGTTGAATTCAAAAAATCATTATCCGATTCATTTGGCTTTGTTGTCGGAACCCGAATATCGCGCGGATATTTTTGAATTGATGGTTCGATTGGGCGCGAATCCGCAAACGCCGCATAGGCAGGCGTCTTATTCCAGCGGTGGCAAAAAAGTTTTGCACGAACGTTCCGTATACCGCATGTTGGTGGAATCGGGTTGTCCAGGACAAGCGCAATATTACCAATCATTTATGCTCGATCGCGGAATTGCCGTTGATACCGCGCTTTCGCCAGATAAAGAATACGTGCATTTTCGCAAATTGGATGTTCCAGGCAAATTGCCGACGTCGAAAAATGTTGTAACCGGCAATGGCAGGCTGATTAGAACTAGCCCGTCTGCAACGCACGAAGCCGCAGACAACAGACCGGTTGGTAAAAACGCCTGGAATAGAGAAAATTCGCAACAACCAAGAAAAAAGTCGAGCCGCCCACCAATCTTGCCGCCATCGTCTGTGAAGCGCGGATTAAAGGTGAAAGCCGAAAATTTGCTGCGCAAAGATAGAGAAAAGTAATTCTCGACTACGCGGCCAGCAATTTTTCGGTCGGTTGATATTGGTATCCCAAATCTGTTGCGACGGCTTCGTAAGTAACCTCGCCCAAACAGACATTCAAGCCGTTGGCCAGATTTTTATCGTCCTTTAACGCCTTGCGCCATCCTTTGTGCGCCAACGCCAAAACAAACGGCAATGTGGCGTTATTCAACGCGAATGCCGATGTTCGCGGTACGCCGCCCGGCATATTGGTAACGCAATAATGAATCACATCGTTGATGCGGTAAATTGGATCGGCATGGGTGGTTGGTTTCGATGTTTCGAAACATCCGCCCTGGTCGATTGCGACGTCGACCAACACCGATCCTGGAATCATATTGTCGACCATTTTGCGTGTGACCAATTTCGGAACGCGCGCGCCGGGAATTAAAACGCCGCCAATGACCAAATGCGCCGTGCGCACTTGTTCTTCGACATTGTCGGCTGTGGAATATACGGTTGTCAGGCGCGATCCGAATTGCATATCCAATTCGTTTAAACGTTTTAACGAACGGTCGATCACGCTTACGCGGGCGCCAAGTCCGATGGCCATACGAATGGCGTTGGTGCCGACAACACCGCCGCCCAACACAACGACTTTGGCCGGTTGCACGCCAGGCACGCCGCCCAGCAATATGCCTGCGCCGCCTTGTTCTTTTTCTAAATATCTTGCGCCTACCTGGATGGACATGCGGCCTGCGACTTCGGACATCGGCGCCAGCAAGGGCAGGCGGCCATCATTGTCCGTAACAGTTTCATACGCGATCGCAACGCATTGCGATTTTTTCAATCCTTCCGCCTGGTCTTTGTCGGCGGCCAAATGCAAATAGGTGAATAAAATTTGATCCTTGCGCAGCATCTTGGTTTCAGACGATTGCGGCTCTTTTACTTTGACGATCATGTCCGCCCAACCGAACACTTCGGCTGCGGACGATACAATCTTTGCGCCAGCCGCGATGTAATCCGCGTCTTTGCATCCGATGCCTTCACCGGCATTTTTTTCAACGCATACTTCGTGGCCGCGATTGGTCAATTCCCGCACGCTGGATGGGACAAGCCCAACACGGTATTCATGGGTTTTGATTTCTTTAGGTACGCCGATTTTCATGTCACGCTCCGAAGCAGAATGGGAAAATTAAAATATTTTTTGCGAAAAGCACTAGAGAACTGCCTAATAGCCCAAAAATTGTCCCAAAGACAAAGGGTTGGCAGTGCGGCGCAATAAAATGTTCTGCAAGCGACTCGGTATAAAAGCACAGGAAGGTAAATTAACCTTTAAGACGATTGAAAATATAACCGCATTTAAATGGTTAATATTTAGTAAAATCAATGGGATACTAACCATCTGGTAATAATTAGACCGTATTCTGGAATCACCAAGATAAAAAATTAGGGTGTAGACGTGATCCAGAATATAAAACAATCCAGACGGGATTTTATCGGCAAAGCCGGACGCATCACGGCATTTGGATTACTGGCGGCGCACAGCCCAAGCACATTAGCCGAAACATTTGCAAGCGCGAATTTGGAATCCGCATCCGACAAGCCCGCCGTATTTACAAAAGTTTTGGACAGTTCGGAAATCGGCGTTGGCGCGCCAACTCGGTATTTGCCGAAATCGTCGATTTTAAAAGCGGCTTTGGAATCCGGCGCAAACGGTTCTGAATTTCCAGTGCAAGCATGGATGAAATTGTTGATCGCATTGAAAGACGCCGATCCAGTCACGCAAATCAATATGGTGAACGGATTTTTCAACCAAGTCCGTTATATCGGCGAAGGCCGCCAAGACGCATGGAAAATGCCAACCCAATTTTTATCCGAAGGCGGCGATTGCGAAGATTTCGCGATTGCCAAATTCGTCAGCTTGCGTTTGCTGGGCTTTCACCCCGATCGCGTTCGGTTGTTGTTTGTTGAAAATACATTGACCGGTATCGACCATGCGGTCGTGTCGGTTCAATACAATCAAAAGAACTTTGTGTTGGACAACAACTTGACCAGTGTCGTTTTAGGCGACAGATTGGGTCATTATTTGCCAATATGCTCCTTTGATGAAAGACGTATGTGGGTTCACTGGAAACCTGGCCATGACGGTACTTCCGTTGCCGCGTTACAACAACGCCTGTCCAAGCAAAGCTAATTATCCTCCCGGCTAAAAAATTGATTTCATAGTCTTTTATTTCGTGTTACACATGCTGTGACATTAAAACAGTATTGTGGAGTATGATATGAAAAGTCTATGGAAATTCTCAACCGCTTTGACGGCTATATTAATCGTCTCTGCGGCCGCAAACGCGGATACACTGCCAGAAGCGGTGCAAAAAACTCTCAATACTAATCCGGATATGGTCATTGTATTGAATGACAAGGAAATCGCATCGTCTGATCGCCGCGAATCTTTTGGCGGTTTATTGCCAAGCTTGGATCTGAGTGCGAATTCGGGCGTCCAATGGACCGATAGCCCAAGCACACGTTCGGCAGCCGCTGCGGTTGCTGGCCGCGATGCATCGCCGGCCTTGTTTCAAAACGAAGCAACCGTGACATTGCGCCAATTATTGTTCGATGGTTTCGGCACCACATCCGAAGTCGATCGCCGCGACGCGCTTGTCGCTTCGGCTGAAAATAAGGTTATGGATCGTGCCGAAGGTTTGGCAATCGATGCAATTGAAGCATACTTAGAAGTATTACGCCGCAATCGCCTGTTGTCGATTTCGCAAGATAACGTCAGCACTCATGCGCAATATCGTGAAATGGTGCGCAAACGTTCCGAAGGTGGCGGTGGCACAGTTGCCGATTTGCGCCAAGGCGAGTCGCGTTACGGCACTGCGGAAACCACAATGGTTCAATTAAAAGGTTCTTTGGCCGATTCCGAAGCGTCTTATCAGCGTTTGGTCGGCGAAGTTCCAGATAATTTGGTTCGTCCGGATTTTGATTTCGGCACATTGCCTGCCGACATCGAAGCGGCCGTTGCGCAAACAATGAAAACAAGCCCGGCCATTTTAGCCGCGAAAAGCGAATTGGAAGCTGCCGAAGCCGCAGTGACAACCGCATATTCGCCGTTTATGCCGCGTTTGGATTTGGAATTGTCCGGCACGCGTGGACATGATTTGGATGGGATTCAGGGCGATAACGACAATGCCGCGGCTTTGGTTGTTATGCGCTGGAACTTGTTCAAGGGCGGATCCGACGATGCGCGCAAAGAAAGCGCATTGTTGCGCCGTTCGCGCGCCCGCGATGTCGTATCGCGCGTTGAAAGAATTCAATCGGAACAAGCCCGTTTTGCCTGGAACGCTATGGCGTCGGCGCGGGAACGGGTTGTTACTTTGCGTAACGTTACCGGGGCGAACGAACGCGTTCGCGATGCGTACCTGAAACAATTCGAATTGGGTCAACGCAGCTTGCTGGATTTGTTGGATTCGGAAAACGAATTGTTCTTGGCTCGCAGCGATTTGGTCACTGCGGAATATACGGCTTTGTTCGGCGCTTACCGGTTAATGTCGGTTATGGGCGTTTTGAACAGCAATCTTGGGGTTAAAGTTCCAGAGATTCAAAAAGTCGCTTCTTACTAAAAATACTATTAAAAACAATTAGTTAAAGGGCTCTTATCATTCAAGATAAGAGCCCTTAGTTATTAACAAATTACAAATTTTCTTGTTGCAAATCGTCTCTTTTTAAGTTACGATCATTAAACAAGCATTAATAAATGCAAATAAAAAGTTAATAATTGTTCGAACTAGGTAGAGGTAGAATATGGCTGTAGATCCAAAATGCGACACCGGCATCAAAAAATCAGCGGTTAAATCCACTGCAAAAGCCAAAGTTGTCGCCGACAAATCTGTCGATGCCTCTCACAAACAAGCGAAAAAAGTTGTCGATACCGCACAAAAAGTATCGCCTAAACTGGCCGCTATTCCTGAAAAAACCTTAATCGATACCAACACCAACAAAAATATCGATCTAAGCAAGATCAACTTGTCGGATTCCAAAATGACGGTTGATGGACAAAATTTAATCATCAAAGACGCAAGCGGCAAAGAAACGGTTTTGGTCGATTTCTTTAAGACATCGAAAGAATCGAATCCTCCGCATTTGAAATTGGCCGATAACGGCGATATATCCGGCCCAGATTTAGAAGCATTATTGAACAGAATCGGTTTAATCCAAACAGCAGAAGGCGGATCCGAAGCAAATAGCGGTTCGGCTTTTTCGCGTTTTGAAGATGCTGGCACATTGCCAGGCGTTCGTGCGATTGGATTGGCACAAGACGACGGTTTGGGATCTGCGGGAGCAGGCGACAGATTGGAGCGTTCGGTTTTGGTTGTAGCTCAAGCCGGAGATGTGGCACCACCACCACCGCCACCGCCGCCACCACCACCTCCGCCACCGCCACCACCACCTCCGCCGCCGCCACCGCCGCCACCTCCGCCGCCGCCACCTCCGCCGCCACCTCCGCCGCCGCCACCAAACGGCTTGTTTACGGAGCAAAACGACACGGTGAATTTCAATAACGTTGTGGCCGGTACTTATTTGGCTGGTACTCAATATGACGCATTGAACGGCGATGACGTGGTAATTTTGGCCGACAGTTTGGCCGCCGCTACTGCTGCGGGTTTTGATCCAACATTCACATTCCACGCAGGCGCTGGCAATGACACGGTCGTTGGCGGCAGCTTGAACGATTTAATCGACGGCGATGCTGGCAACGATCAATTGTCCGGCAACGGCGGCATGGATACAATTTCCGGCGGCGACGGCAACGACAATATTTCCGGCGGCGCGGACGATGACAATTTATACGGCGATGCCGGTAACGACACCATTAACGGTGACGATGGCAACGATTACATCGAAGGCAATGATGGTAACGATACCATTCGTGGCGGTTCGGGTAACGACGTTGTATTCGGCGGCGCTGGCGACGATATGTTGTTCGGCGACGACGGCGACGACGATATTGCCGGTAACGATGGCAACGATAATATTTCCGGCGGCGCAGGCAGCGATTTAATCGAAGGCGGCCTGGGCAACGACAATATCGATGGCGATTCCGGCGACGATTATTTATTCGGCGATGCCGGCAATGATGTGATTAACGGCGGCGACGGCGACGATATTATCGGCGACGATGCCGAAGACGGCGACGATGTATTGAACGGCAATGCAGGCGACGACATTATCAATGGCGGCGCGGGCAACGATATTTTGGATGGCGGCACCGGCGTGGATTTATTGTTCGGCGGCGACGGCAACGATACGTTGCGTTACAGTGTCGATGCGGTTTGGACCAATTCGGGTTCGATCACGCCTCCGGGCACATGGTTGTTGCCGACTGCGATTGAAAATATCGCATCGTTGGACGCATATGCCGTGCGCAGCATGGTGAACACCACCATGAATATGTCGCATGACATTTATTTGGGCGGCAACGGTTTCGATACTTTGACCGCGACATCCGGCAATGATTGGATTTTGGCGGATGATAACGTCAATCCATCTCCGGTTCCTGGTGAATCCAGATTGCTTGGCATCGAAGAATTTGTTCTGGGCGATGGCAACGATATTTTAGACATGCGCAGTGCGACGGTTTCGTTCGACGACGTTATTGTCGATGCGGGCAACGGCAACGACGTGATTTGGACACAAGACGGCCATGATTCGATAGATGGCGGCGCGGGACGCGACGTTATTTCTTCGGGCGCGGGCGACGATTTGGTTTATGGCGGCACTGGCAACGATTTAATCGATGGTGGCGATGGCCATGACATTTTAACCGGTGGCTTGGGTATTGATGTTATCCGCGGCGGCGCTGGCAACGATATGTTCTTTAACGATCAAGGCGACGGCACATGGTTGTCGCCTGCTGCGACCGTTGGCAACGTTTTAAATTCGTATGGGCACAACGCGCCTATCCAAGGAAAGATTATATATCAAGACGTTTACGATGGCGGCGACGGTTACGATTCGGTTCTTGGAACCGCCGGTGCGGATGTGTTTATCATTGATGGCCGGGCGGTATCTATTATCGCAGGTATCGAAACACCGCAAATCGATGCGTCAATTTTGGATACACAGTTGATCAAAGACGTCGAACATTTCGATCTTGGCGACGGCAATGACGTGTTGCATTTGTTGAGCAGCCGTTTTTCATACAATGTCGACGTCGATGTCGATGCTGGCAATGGCAACGATTATGTTTTCACCAACGCAGGCAACGATACGATTTTAGGTGGCGCCGGAGACGATGTCATTTACTCGCGTGACGGCAACGACAATCTTGACGGTGGCAGTGGCAACGACAGATTGTACGGCGAAAACGGCAATGATGTCATTTACGGCGGCGCCGGCAACGATCATTTGGTCGGCGGCGCGGGCGCGGATGCTTTTGTTTATCGCGATGTCAGCGAAGGTTCGGCATCCGAAGTCATTCAAGATTTCCAAACCGGATCGGATACGATTCGATTGGAAGATGTATTAAGCGGTTATGTTTCCGGAACCACCCCATTGTCGGATTTCGTCCGTTTTGTGGATGGCGGCGGATTTACCATGATGCAAGTCGATATTGACGGTTTGGCAAACGGATCGAATTTCGTCAATATGGCGCAATTGAACAACGTCACCTTTGCGGGCGGCGGCGTAACCATGAACGATGTTGTGATTGCGTAATCCAAGTTTTCTCTACCGAACCTACCTCAGCACCGCGAAAGCGGTGCTCTTTCTTTGTATTGTTCAGTAGCAATTAGGAAACTATATTTTGGCTATTGCACCCAATTGCTACTTCCTTCTTACCAATTTGGGGTGTTTTCTCTATATTCAATAGGATAGGGAGAATTACGTGCAATCTGGCGATTCAAATAAAGACCCATCTTTTTCCGGCAACCAGCCGTCCGATCAATCCAAAGACAGCGGCGATTCGGCGCGCCAAGTTTGGCGCGTTACCCCGTCGGTCAGCAATGCCGAAGACGTTCTGCTAAATTGTCTGCATATTATTTGTAAATTGCTGGATCGCCCGCAATCGCGCGAGGCGTTGGCGGCCGGATTGCCGATTTCGGAAATGGGCATGTCGCCCGCGTTGTTTATCCGTTCGGCACAACGCGCAGGTATTTCCGCGCGGCTGATGGTGCGCAATTTGCCGGATATTAATCCGATGTTGCTGCCGTGCATATTGTTGTTAAAAGATCGCCGTTCATGCGTTTATGTTGGCGTTATCGGCGATAAGGCGGAAATTATTTTGCCTGAAACCGGCGGGGTTCAGCAAATCGCCATGCGCGATTTGGAATCTTCGTTCACAGGATACGCCATTTTTGCCAAACCCGAATTCCGTTACGACCCGCGCGCACAAGGTTTGGAAGAACCGGAAAAAGCGGGCTGGTTCTGGGGCACCTTGCGCCGTTTCAAAAGCATGTATGTCGAAGTCGCCTTTGCGGCATTGATGATCAATTTATTCGCGCTGGCGGCACCATTATTCACGATGAACGTGTATGACCGCGTTATCCCCAACAATGCCATGGAAACGTTGTGGGTTTTGGCGGTTGGCGTGATGATCGTATTTGTTTTCGATTTTATTATCCGATCGCTGCGCGCATATTTTTTGGATTTAACCGGACGCGGTGCGGACACATTGATTTCCAGTAAACTGTTCGAACAATTGCTGGGCATGAAAATGGAATCGCGCCCGCCATCGGCCGGCGCATTGGCCGGGCATTTGCGCGAATTCGAACATTTGCGGGAATTTTATACTTCGGCCACATTGGTCACATTGGTCGATTTGCCATTTTTGTTTTTGTATATTTTGGTAATCGCATTAATCGGCGGATGGCTGGCATTGGTTCCGTTGATCGCCATTCCGATCATTATGGGCGTCGCGTTTTACATGCAACGTCCACTGAATCGCATCGTCAAAGAAACTTTCCGTGAATCGTCGCAAAAAAGCGCGTTGCTTGTGGAATCCATTACCGGCCTTGAAACGATTAAAAAGATGGGTGCCGAAGGATATATGCAGCGTTTATGGGAAAGTTTCGTCGGTAAAACATCCAAATCCGCCATGCATGCGCACAGCCTGTCTTCGGCGGTTTTGAATTTCACCGTGTTTGCCAACTACATGGTAACGGTCATGATCGTTATTGTCGGCGCATATTTGGTTGCGGCTGGGTCGATTACAACCGGCGCCCTGATCGCGGCGGTTATTTTGGCGGGGCGCGCAACTGCGCCTTTGGGGCAAATCGCCGGATTATTGACCCGTTTTCACCAAAGCGAATCGGCGCTTGAAACATTGGATGAATTTATGCAATTGCCGGTCGAACGCCCGGCTGGCAAAGCATTCCTAAGCCGTCCGCATTTGCGCGGCCAAATCGAATTCCGTAACGTCACGTTTGCGTATCCAGGCCAACGGACAAAGGCGCTGAACCAATGCAATTTCCGGATCGAACCGGGTGAAAAAGTCGGCATTATCGGGCCGATTGGATCGGGTAAAACCACGCTTGAAAAATTGATGATGGCTTTGTACGAACCCCAAGAAGGTTCTGTAACGATCGACGGCACCGATGTTCGCCAAATCGATCCGGCGGATTTACGGCGTAATATCGGCATTTGCCCGCAGGACGTATTTTTATTTTACGGCACGGTAAAGGAAAATATCATCATGGGCCGAACGGGCGCCGATGACCGCGCGTTATTGACCGCGGGAACAATGGCCGGTGTTACCGATTTCCTGCGCCATCATCCGTTGGGTTATGATTTGAATATCGGCGAGCGCGGTGAAGGGCTTTCGGGTGGTCAACGCCAATCGATTGCCTTGGCGCGTTCTTTGTTGCTGGATCCGCCGATTTTGGTTTTGGATGAACCGACCAGTTCCATGGATCCCGGTTCGGAAAATCGTTTCAAGGCGCGTTTGGCGCAGGTTATGAAAGATAAAACAGTCATTGTGGTCACACACCGCGCATCGATGTTATCGATTGTCGATCGGTTGATTGTGATGAGCGATGGCAAGGTCGTTGCCGACGGGCCGCGCGACCAAGTTTTGAATTCCCTTAAAGACGGCGAAGTAAAGTCCACCTAACGGTCGGAAACCGAGGAATAGAATGTTAAAAGAAATTGCCAAAGAATATTTGCGGGTGCACGAAGAAGAAACCGATTTTATGCCGGAGAGATTCGCGGCATCGCATCGCGGCGCGCGCATGGCTTCGCATATATTGCTTTTGTGTATCAGTTTATTCTTTGTGGTGTTCTTGCTGTGGGCTGCTTTTGCCAGCGTCGACGAAGTAACGCGCGGGCAGGGGAAAATCATCACCTCGAGCCATATTCAGGTCGTATCGAACCTGGAGGGCGGCATTATCAACAAAATCCTGGTTCGCGAAGGCCAGATGGTCGAAAAAGACGAAGTGATGCTGATCATCGACAATACCTATGCGCAGGCGGATTATAAAACGGCGCGCAGCAAATATTTGTCGTTGATTGCGACTATATCGCGCCTGAACGCGGAATACGAAGGCAAGCCATTGGCATTCCCAAAAGAAGTTATTGACGAAGCATCCGATGCGGTAAAAAGCGAAATGGCGCTTTACCAATCGCGCCAATCGCAATTGCGCGGCCAGTTGGATATTTTCCAATCGCAGGTTTCACAGAAACAACAGGAATTGTCCGAATTATACACCAGCGCCGAGAGCACCAAAAAATCCCTGGATGTTGCGTATCAACAAAAAGAAATCGCCAGCAAGGGCGTGCAACAAGGCGTTACATCGCGTATGGAACTGCTAAGCATCGAACGCGAAATTACCGAATTGGAATCGCGCATGAACCAGGCCAAGGCAGCGCAACCGCGCGCCCGCGTTGCGATGGAAGAAGCGCGCCAAAGGGTAGAGGATAAAAAACAAACTTTCCGTTCCGAAGTATCGAATGAATTGAATCAAAAGCGCGGCGAGTTAAACGCATTGACCCAAAGCATAACGGCATCGCGCGACCGGGTGGCCAGAACCGAAGTGCGTTCCCCATTAAAAGGAACCGTTAAACAAATCAAAATTAACACCGTCGGCGGCGTCATAAAGCCCGGCGAAGATTTGGTCGAGGTCGTTCCGATCGAAGATAATTTGCTGGTCGAGGCGAAAATCCGCCCATCCGACATCGCCTTTATCCGCCCGGATCAAGAAGCCATGGTGAAAATTACCGCTTATGATTTTTCGATTTATGGCGGTTTAAAAGCAAAAGTAGAACATATTTCCCCCGATACTATCGTCGACGAACGCGGGGAAAGTTTTTATCTGGTAAAATTGCGTACCTATGGCAACACGTTCAAGGGCAACACCAAAAGCCTGCCTATTATTCCCGGCATGACCGCCCAGGTGGACGTGTTGACGGGATCGAAAACGGTTTTGGATTATTTGTTGAAACCGTTTTTCAAAGCAAAACATAATGCCCTGACGGAACGGTAAATAATTTATGACAGACAATAAACAGCAGAATATTGGATTGCTGGACCGCGCCGGGCGCAAATTGCGGAATTACTTTTTCGCGGGCGTTTTGGTGGCGGCGCCGATTGGCGTTACGATTTATATCGCCTGGTCGGTTATTCGGTACGCGGATGAACAAGTCGCGCCGTTGATCCCGATATTGCCGACCGATTTCCCCGGATTCGGTTTGATTTTTTTATTGGTTATGTTAACCTTGTTGGGCGCGATTACGGCCAATTATTTGGGGCAATTTTTCGTTGGGCTTGGCGATGCGATATTGGGCCGGATGCCGATTATTCGCGGATTATATACGCCAATCAAACAGACCGCGAAAATGCTGTTCGGCGAAAAAACCCAGGCGTTCCGTCAGGTTGTGATGGTGCCTTATCCGCATAAAACCAGTTGGGTTATCGGGTTTGTATCTGAAACCCCTCATAAATCGATTGAAAAATCTTTGGGCAAAGACATGGTGGCGGTTTTAGTTCCCTTATCGCCCGTGCCCACGGCGGGATTGTTGATGTATTACCCGTCTTCGGATGTAAGATATGTCGATTTACCGGTCGAAGACGCGTGGAAATTGATTTTGTCCAGCGGCCTTATCAGCAACAACACGCAATCAACCGCTGCCTAAATATTCAATTGCTTGATCTCGGCTGAACAATTCCAGCAATATCCGCAACGACTGGCCGCGCGAATTCATTAAATGCGGGTCTTTTTCCAAAATCAATTTTACATCGGCCTGGGCGATTTTAAATAAATCCTGGTGCGCGAAAAAATTGGCCAATTTAAAATCGGGCAATCCGCTTTGGCGTGTGCCTAAAATTTCACCGGCGCCGCGCAATTTCAAATCTTCTTCGGCGATACGGAATCCATCTTCGGTTTCCCGCATGATCGCCAACCGCGATTTGGCGGTTTGCGATAAATTGGCTGAAAACAACAACAGGCACGTGGATTGCTTTTCACCCCGCCCGACGCGCCCGCGCAATTGGTGCAATTGCGACAATCCAAACCTTTCGGCGTGGTCGATGACCATAATGCTGGCGTTGGGCACATTCACGCCGACTTCGATGACTGTGGTGGATACCAGTATCTTTATTTCATCCTTGGCGAATGATTGCATGACGCGGTCTTTGTCCGCAGCCTTCATTTTGCCATGCACAATTCCTGTTTTTGCCCCGAATATTTTTTTCAATTTTTCGTATCGTTCTTCGGCTGCGGCTAAATCCAGTATTTCGGATTCCGCAACCAATGGACAAACCCAATAAATTTGCCGCCCTTCGGCAACTGCGCGGGCAAGCCCGTCAATCACTTCGTCGATGCGGTCGGTTGCGATTGTGCGGGTATCGATCGGTTTCCGTCCGGGCGGTTTTTGCGTAATGCGGGACGTGTCCAAATCGCCATAAAGCGCCAGAAAAAGACTGCGTGGAATAGGGGTTGCGGTCATCACCAATGTATCGACCATTTCGCCTTTGTGCATTAACCCAAGGCGTTGTTCGACGCCAAAACGGTGTTGTTCGTCGATAACAACGCAACCTAGGCGGCGGAATTCGATATTGTCTTCTAATATTGCGTGCGTGCCGATTACGATTTGGGCTTCGCCGTCTTTGATTTGACGGATCAATTCCGCGCGGGATTTTCCTTTGTCCCGGCCGGTCAATGTGACGGTTTTCAAGCCGATTTTTTCGGCCAATGGCCGGATTGTGTGTTCGTGCTGCCGCGCCAGTATTTCGGTTGGCGCCATAATCGCGGCCTGGCCGCCGGATTCGATGGCATTTATCATTGCAAGCATGGCGACAATGGTTTTACCGCTGCCGACATCGCCTTGTAATAACCGCAACATCGGTTGATTGGATTGCATGTCGGCGTCGATTTCATCCAATGTTTGCAACTGCGCATCGGTTAGTTGGAATGGCAATGCATCCAGCAATTTGCGGCGCAGGGTGAAATCCGGTTTGATATTGCGATTGGTGCGTTTTGCGCGCTGAATATTACGCACCAACGTTAATGCCAATTGATGTGATAATATTTCGTCATACGCCAATCGTTGCCGCGCCGGTTGGGCGGGTGAAAAATCGGATTCTTGTGTGGGATTGTGAACCGCGATCATGGCGTCCCCCCAATCCGGCCAATTGCGGGTTTTACACAAATTCGCGTCTATCCAATCAGGCCAGGGTTGCATTTTCGATACAACGCCAAGCGCGATGGCGGTCATTTTGCGCAAAAATTTATTGGTAACGCCATAGGTCAGCGGGTACACAGCCTCTATCCCGCGAATGGCATTTACATCTTGCGGGTTGCCGATGTAATCGGGGTGAACCATTTGCGCGGTGTTTTTAAAAAATTCGACCTTGCCGCTGATGATTTTTTGGGTCGCGATTGGCAGGGATTTTTGCCAAAATTGCTCTTTGCCTTTGAAAAATACGATGTCCATCGTTCCGGTTGCGTCTTGAACCGTCACCTTGAACGGCAATCCGCGCCGGCCGGATTTGATGTGTTTGACCACAAGCACATCCAACGTTACCGTTTGGCCGTGAAATTTACTAAGTTCTGCTATTTTGGGCTGATTGCGGCGGTCGATAATGCCTGCGGGCAGGTGCCATAATAAATCCCTAATCAGCGGGCCGGTTAAATTGGCCAACAGTGCGGCATAACGCGGCCCGATTCCCTTGATCGAGGAAATCGGCGCGAAAATGGGCTGCAATGGCGATTTTTTAGACAGCATGGGGCTGTATTGTGCCGTAAAAATCTGCTAATGGAATAAAAAAGTGAAAGAGTATCCGATTATGTCCGATTTGCCGTTATTGCGTAAAAAACTATATTTCCAAAGCGCCCACCGCGGCACCAAGGAAAACGATATTATGTTGACCCGTTTTGCCCAAAAATACCTTGATAATATGGATGCGGCGGATATGGATTTGTATAACGCGTTTTTAAACGAAACGGATCAGGATATGTATGCCTGGTTGGTGCGGGGTGAAACCGATTATCCAGAAAAATATGCCGATTTGGTCAAAAATATCAAAGGTTGTTTTTAATATTCAATGTTCCCGCCGATCGATTTCAATCAAAATTCCCACGTAACGTTCGCGCATTGCCCGCCTGGCGCGGATGGGCTTGCGCTTGCGCATTATTTTAAAAAGACCGCGCGGAATTTTTTATATGTAGTAGCCGATGATTTTTTGCTGGATCAGGCGGCCGCGTCGATTCGATTTTTTGCCCCCGACTTGCCGTTGATCGTTTTGCCCGCATGGGATTGTTTGCCATATGACCGCATTTCGCCCAGCAGCGATGTAATGGCGCAGCGTTTATCCGCGTTGGCGCGGATATTGTCGCCCAATGAAAAAGTTTTTGTTTTGGCAAGCGTCGCGGCGGTGACGCAAAAATTGATGCCGCCCGATATTATATCCAAACAGCATCAGGATTTTGTCGCCGGGAAATCATTGAATATCGATCAATTGACCGCATATTTAAATTTGAACGGGTATCAGCGCGTCGGCACAGTGCGCGAGGTGGGCGATTATGCGATTCGCGGGCATTTGATCGATTTGTTTCCGCCGCAATCCGAAAACCCAATTCGGATCGATCTGTTTGGCGATAATGTCGAATCGGTTCATTATTTCGACCCAGTAACCCAACGTAAAAACGGTTCGCCCATCACGCGCAAAATCGAATTGTGCCCGGCACAGGAAATATTGCTGGATCAATCGTCGATTTCCCGTTTTCGTTCATTTTACCGCGAATCGTTCGGCGCGGACGCTATGAATGACGCAATTTATGAATCTGTAACCGCCGGGCGGCGCCATGCGGGAATGGAACATTTCCTGCCGTTCTTTTATGGCGAACTTTCGACTATTTTCGATTATATGCCGGATGCCGTAATTATCGAAGGCGCGGGAATCGATTTGGCCTTTACCGCGCGCCAACAAGAAGTCGACGATTATTACAACGCCAGGGTTGAATTTTTAGGATCCAAAGCCGCCAAGGATTTAGGCAGTTACCGTCCAGTTCCCAAAGAACAATTGTATTTCAGTTCCGATATATGGAAAGAAATCGTAACCGGAAAAAATCGCATTAAAATTTCCCCAAGCACGCCGCCCGGTCACGAAATATCAATCGATATCGGCGCCAAACCGCTTGCCCGCCTGATTGAAAGCAAGGCATACGCCAAATTGGGCATGTCGGAAAAATTGTTCGAAGAATTCAAAAATTTTATCCATCAACTGAATTTGGATAAAAAATTGGCCGGCATAGCGTGTTATTCCGATGGATCGTTGGATCGCATTAAAAAACTATTGAAAGATTTTGGAATTGAATCCCACCAAGTAGATTCATACCAAGATTTTATCGAATCCAGCGGCAACCGCGTTTTTACATTTGTTTTGCCAATCGAACATGGATTTTCCACGTCCGATTACGCGATTGTGTCGGAACAAGATTTATTGGGCGACCGTTTATCCAGGACGGCGAAAAAAGAACGCAAAGCCGAAGATGTTTTATTCGAAGCATCCAGTTTGAATGCGGGCGATTATGTCGTGCATATCGACCATGGCGTTGGCCGGTTTCTGGGGCTTGAGAAAATTCAAGCGGCGGGAGCCGATCATGATTGTTTGTGCCTGGAATATTCCGGCGGCGATAAATTATACGTTCCGGTTGAAAATATTGAATTGCTGTCGCGTTATGGCGCATCGGATTCCATCGTCAGTTTGGATAAATTGGGCGGTATCGGGTGGCAATCGCGCAAGGCGCGGGTCAAAGAACGTATTCGCGAAATTGCCGAACAATTGATCCGTTTGGCGGCGGTGCGCCAAACAAAACAAGGCGATGTTTTCGAAAAACCGGAATCATATCATCGTTTTTGTTCCGCGTTTCCATATGTCGAAACGGGCGATCAGATGCGCGCAATCGACGATACAATACGCGATTTATCGATCGGGCGGCCAATGGATCGTTTGGTATGCGGCGATGTCGGGTTCGGCAAAACCGAGGTAGCGTTGCGCGCGGCGTTTATCGCCGCCAGCCACGGCGCGCAAGTCGCGGTTGTGACGCCGACGACATTGTTGGCGCGCCAGCATTTTCACAATTTTTCCCGAAGATTCCAAGGATTCGGCATCAATATCGCGCAATTATCGCGCATGGTCTCATCTGTGGATGCGGCAAAGACAAAAGCCGATTTGGCCGATGGCCGGGTTGGAATCGCTGTTGGAACGCATGCGTTGTTGTCGAAAAATATTCAATTCGCCAATCTGGGGTTGGTGATCGTGGACGAAGAACAACATTTCGGCGTCGCGCAAAAAGAAAGATTGAAAGAATTACAATCGAATGTGCATGTGTTGACATTGTCGGCAACGCCGATCCCGCGCACGTTGCAAATGTCGTTAACCGGCGTGCGGGATTTGTCGATTATCGCAACGCCGCCTGTCGACCGGCATGCGGTGCAAACCCACGTTATGCCGTACGATCCGATGATTATCCGCGAGGCGATTTTGCGCGAACGCCACCGTGGCGGACAAAGTTTTTATGTCTGTCCAAGAATCGAGGATTTAACCGAAATTTCAACGCAATTGCGCCAATTGATCCCCGATATACGCCTGGCGGTCGCGCATGGACAATTGCCGCCGACTTCGCTTGAACAAATAATGACCGATTTCGTCGATCAGAAATACGATATTTTGGTTTCGACCAATATTATCGAATCGGGTTTGGATATTCCGTCGGCCAATACCATTATTATTCACCGTTCGGATATGTTCGGTTTGGCGCAATTATATCAATTGCGTGGCCGGGTGGGGCGCACCAAAATCCGCGCTTATGCGTATTTAACGATACCTGAACGGCGCGTTCCGACTGAAATCGCGCAAAAACGTTTGCAAGTCATGCAAACATTGGATCATTTGGGCGCCGGGTTTTCGGTGGCCAGCCACGATATGGATATTCGCGGCGCCGGTAATTTGTTGGGCGAAGAACAATCCGGCCATGTGCGCGAGGTCGGTATCGAACTGTATCAACATTTATTGCAAGAGGCGGTAATGGCGGCGCGCGATGGCGCATCCGCCAATAAGACATCGGGCGGCATCACCGCGGCATTCAGCCCGCAAATCAATTTAGGCATCCCGGTATTGATTCCAGAAGACTATATCCAGGATCTGGGTACGCGGATGAATTTTTACCGCCGTATCAGCAATTTGAAGCAAGATCAGGAATTGGAATCGCTGGCGGCGGAAATGGTAGACCGGTTTGGCCCATTGCCGCAGCCGGTTGAAAATTTGTTGACCGTGGTATCGATTAAAAATATGTGCCTGCGCGTGGGAATTGAAAAAATCGACGCCGGGCCAAAAGGCGCGGTAATATCGTTCTATCAGAATAAATTCACCAACCCTGAATCATTGATCCGGTATATTCAATCGCAATCCGGAACGGTCAAAATCCGTCCCGATCAAAAATTGGTTTTAATGCGTGGATGGGGCGACAGCCAGGCGAAAATCCAAGGCGTCAAAACATTTATGAACGACATTGAAAAATTGGCGGCTTAGATTCAATACGTGTTTGATCCAAGCCGCCTTGTATTTATCACGCGTATTTATTAGGCGCTAGCGCGGCACAATGCCCGTAACGCCGCCAATTGATCAGGCGAGATCGGGGCAGTTTTTTTGCCGGGTTGATTTACCAAAATCGTCATTGGCATCGCTGATACACCATGAAATCTGGTTGCTGTTGATGTATTGGCTAATTGACGCGGAGGATGTTCCGGTATCCATGACCGCCCCAGTGGTTGTTGCAGTATCGTTGACATTGCCGATGCGCTTAAGGGGCTTGGATCATGATTGTCTGTTGCCAATTCATTGCAAGGCACCAAATTGCCGTTTGGGGTTGCGATTGCAAATTCATAGGTTAATGTTAGAGCATGTAGTGCATTGTATTCTTGTTCCGATATCGGGCGCTTTTCCCCGCCTGGCGCGCAGATTAATAATGTCATAGCACCGTTTAATGGAGTTTCCGTTTCGTTTTTTGGAAGAAATAAAACCGGGTCGATTAATTGAAATGTCCGATCGCAACTAGTGTAATGATTGGTTAATGCGCTTGTTGCCTCTATGGGATCTGAAAATTCAATTTTGCCGCCATTGACCTCGGGTGGCATTTTCTCCCATTCATTTTTTACTGTGTTATATGTGGCCAATTCAAATTTTGTATTTGGTTCAAACATGTATGAATCCCTCTGTTTTCTGATTTTACGCACCCTAATTCAATAAAGTAATTTGTCAATATAATCAGCTAATTTATTGATTATTCAGCGTTAATTGAAATTTTATTGCTTTTGAAAAAGCTTGATTTTAGTAAAAATTTATCCATAATGGATCCGATATTTGAGGGGCAAGATGGAAATATTTGAAAACGCATTGATGTTTTTAACCGAACAGGCAGGAAAAACCAATCCAGGCAGTTTTAGCCCGCCCGCAAGCCGTCATTTAAAGACCATACGCGATATTACGCAACGCGCCGAAGAATTCCCGGATCAATTTTCGGCGGCATCCATGGGTAATCTGGCGCAGGCGTGTTCGGAATTTATTTTGGCGCGCCGCCGCAATGCCAAACCAGTCAGTTTTCGATCCTTGGTTTTGATGGATGCGGCCTATGCCATGGTGGAATCGATTGCCGAACGCGCCAGTCAAAACGGACATATGCCGACCAAACATCAATTGAAAATCGACCGCGCGATGAAACAAATTTCCGAATCCTTGCCCGACTGGCCGCAACGCGGTACGTTTTTCCGTCTGGATTTGGCATTAAAGGCGGCCAACGGCGTCGGCACATCGATTGTGGCGCGATTGAATGACGCGGAATTTCAAACTGTTGAACATATGCGGTATATGGGATCTGTGACATTGTCGGACGCGGCCAAGAACAATGATTTTGTTGAATTGATGCAATCGGCAAAAAATATTTTTCCAATTGAAAACGCGGCGGCGGAACCGTTTCGTTTGGTGGCTTATTATGTCACCGAGGCGGCGGGAGCGGTATTGCGCATGGAACAATCGGTTGCATCGCCGTTGCCAAAAAATTTACAGCGCGCTGAATTGCAATTGCCGCCTGTTGTATTGCTGGAAATCAAACCATCATGGCGCCGCCGCGCCGCATAAAGGATTTGGCCGATGACCGGGCGGGCGCGCACACCATCTGAAACAATCGACCAAGCGTACAACAATTTGGGATTTTCATTTCAATTGGCTTATGCCCAATTGTTTTCTAAAAATGATGTTCCGCCGATTATTTTCGCGAATCTTGAAAATTTAATTACTGATTTTGAATCGTCGGCCTTGCATGACTACGAACATGGTCAATTGATTTCCGCTTGCGCCGCAACTATTTTGCATCTGCGGCAACGCCATACGCAAACCGGCGCGGCATATTCGCCGGAAATGATCAATTTTATGAATCGCGCCGTGCGTTATGTCATGGTTGGGGCGGAATATCTGTCGGATCATGATAATACTTTGTCCAAAACCTCGGCCAAAGATTCTGAATTGGTCGATGCGGTTGTACCGAAATGGATAGATACATTCGATTTGGCAGGGCAAAGAATTGCATCAATAAAGCAGATTCAGGCGGATTTGTATCGTCATTGCATGACTGGCAGGGCGGGTGATTACGCCGATAGCTGGAAAATACTGGACCCAATCACGGAATACCGCCCGCCTGCTTTGGATTCGGTCAGTTTGAATAAAAGATCCGGCGAATTAAAATCGATTTGGCAGGTTGAAAATACAATCGCGCCAGCGGGAATAAAGGCATTGTGTTATGCGGCGTTCGAATCGTTGCAAGACATCATTAAGATCCACGATGTCTTGAGCGCGCCAATAGACGCCGATTACGCAAAATGGGATTGTTTGGCAATGTTTCAAACAAGACAGCCAATTGCCGGAAGATCCGATAACCCGCATGATCGCGTTCGGTTATTCGGATAAAATGGGATTTCGCCTGAAATCCCTGTAAAACCATATTATTCTTTCACAAGCCATAACAGTTCGCACCCGCAACAATAGAAATTATTTTTACATTTCGCCGGTTTTGGGCTAGTAATTGTCGTTCCGAATTATCCCTTTATCCAAGGTTTCCAATGGCTAAGAATAAAAATAAATCCAAAACCAATTCCAAACCGGCATCCGTTTCGTCCAAAACGCCGGACAAAAAAATGTTAATGCAATTTTACCGCGACATGTTGTTGATCCGGCGGTTCGAAGAAAAATCCGGCCAGTTATACGGCATGGGTTTAATCGGCGGTTTCTGTCATTTATATATTGGCCAAGAAGCCGTGGTGGTCGGTTTGCAATCTTGTCAGAAACCGCAAGACACAGTGATTACCGCGTACCGCGATCATGGTCACATGTTGGCTTGCGGTATGGAATCGCGCGGCGTGATGGCAGAATTAACCGGGCGCATCGGCGGTTATTCCAAGGGCAAGGGCGGATCGATGCATATGTTTTCGAAAGAAAAAGGATTTTACGGCGGCCACGGTATCGTTGGGGCACAAGTGCCGCTGGGTACCGGTTTGGCGTTCGCGCATAAATATAACGACGATGGCGGCATCAATGTTTGTTACATGGGCGATGGCGCCGCAAACCAAGGGCAGGTGTACGAGGCATTCAATATGGCCGCACTTTGGAAATTGCCGGTTTTGTATATTATCGAAAATAATAAATATGGCATGGGCACGTCGTGCGCTCGCGCGGCGGCGGGGCCGGGGTTGGCGCAACGCGGTTATGGATACGGAATTCCCGGCGTGTCGGTCGATGGTATGAATGTTATGGCCGTGCGCGAAGCGGGATTAAAGGCAGTCGAACATGTGCGCAGCGGCAAGGGGCCATATTTGATGGAAATGGTCACATACCGTTACCGCGGCCATTCGATGTCGGATCCCGGAAAATACCGCAGCAAAGAAGAAGTCGAATCTTATCGTGACAAAAACGATCCGATCGGCAATTTGCGTAATTATCTGGAAAAAAATAAAATGGCGACCGAAGCCGATTTCAAAAAAATCGAAGCGGAGATCAAAATCATCGTCAACGATGCCGCCGATTTCGCGCAAACTTCGCCGGAACCGGATGCCAGCGAATTATATACCGATATTTTAGTGGAGGCTGCGTAACATATGGCAGTGGCTTTTTCCGTAGGAAGAGAAATATTCGATTCGATTGCGGCTGGATCAAAAACCGTATTTCATCTTCATGCGGAATTGTTTCCAGACGCGGCTAAATTCGCAAGTAGTTTTCCCGGCTCATTATCTTTTTTGAACCGTGATAACGGGCAAAAAGTAACGGTATGGGTAGAATTGGCAGAGGCAGACTTCGATATTAGTCACGTTCCCATAGGTCAGTTTTTAGCCGATTTAGATGATCAAGATGAGCATATAATAACTGAGTGCCCGGATGAAGCCCATGAGGATTCGGGAGGCGGCGTAGCAATCATAGCGCCGCCTGTTGTTGCAACAACCGCGATTAAATTTGCTCGTGTGCCTAATCCTGATGAAAAAATTGTACGCCTCAGTTTTTTAACACCAGACGCCAGCAGAAATTATTTAGCAAGATAAGGAAAATAATAAATGCCCATCCAAATTTTAATGCCTGCATTATCGCCAACCATGACCGAGGGAAACCTGGCCAAATGGCATAAAAAAGAGGGCGACAAGGTAAAGCCCGGCGAAGTGATCGCGGAAATCGAAACCGACAAAGCGACTATGGAAGTCGAGGCAGTCGATGAAGGCGTAATCGGTAAAATCCTGATCAATGCCGGATCCCAAGGCGTTGCGGTGAACACGCCTATTGCGGTGTTATTGGAAGAAGGCGAAGACGCCGGCGCGATTAAAACCAATGGCACGCATGCCGCGCCAAAACCGGCTACCCAGGCGCCAAAATCCGATATTGTTGTGAATAAATCCGCATCATCCGCGCCGAAACAAACGGTTGCCGCCGCACCGGCGCCAAGCGCCTATACCGGCCCGACCGAAATCAAAACCGTGCGAGAGGCATTGCGCGAAGCGATGGCGGAGGAAATGCGTGCCGATGAAAAAGTATTTTTGATGGGCGAGGAAGTCGCGGAATATAATGGCGCGTACAAAGTATCCCAAGGATTGTTGGATGAATTCGGCGCAAAACGCGTGATCGACACGCCAATCACCGAACATGGATTCGCGGGTCTTGCGGTCGGCTCGGCCTTTTTGGGATTGAAACCGATTGTCGAATTCATGACCATGAATTTTTCGATGCAGGCGATCGATCAAATCATTAACTCCGCTGCGAAAACGTTATATATGTCGGGCGGCCAATTGGGTTGCCCGATTGTGTTTCGCGGCCCAAATGGCGCCGCCGCGCGCGTGGGGGCGCAGCATTCGCAATGTTATGCGTCATGGTATGCGCATTGCCCAGGATTAAAAGTCGTCGCGCCTTATTCCGCCGAAGACGCGAAAGGTTTGATGAAATCGGCCATCCGCGATCCGAATCCGGTTGTGGTTTTGGAAAACGAAATTATGTACGGCCAATCATTCCCATGCCCTACCGACAAGGATTTCACTGTTCCAATCGGCCAGGCGAAAATCGAACGCGTGGGTCAACATGTAACCATCATTGCATTCTCGCGTCCCGTCGGTTTGGCATTAAAAGCCGCCGAGCAATTGGAATCCGAAGGGATTAGTTGCGAAGTTATCAATCTGCGCACGTTGCGTCCGCTGGATACCGCGACGATTATCGAATCGGTGCGTAAAACCAATCATATTATTTCATTGGAAGAAGGCTGGCCATATGCCGGGATCGGTTCCGAAATCGCCGCCGTGATTATGGAACAAGCGTTCGATGAACTGGACGCGCCATTGATTCGTGTGACGGGCAAGGATGTGCCATTGCCATATGCCGCGAATTTAGAGGCGATGAGCCTGCCGCAAGTTTCGGATGTAATCGACGCCGTGAAACAAGTTTTGGGGAAATAACATGTTGCATTCCAACCAACAACGCATCATCGCATCGCCCCTGGCCAAACGTTTGGCCAAACAAATGGGCGTGGATTTATCCGGCATCACCGGCACGGGTCCGCGCGGGCGCATTGTGCGCCATGATGTCGAATCCGCGCGCGGCGGCGCATCGCCAATCGCGCAAAATAAATCGCTGGTAATGTCCGCGCCCGGTAATTTGCCGCAGGCGGCATTTACCGTTGAACCGCATTCGATGATGCGCAAGGTGATTGCCAAACGCCTGACCGAATCGAAACAAACCGTACCGCATTTTTATCTGACCGTGGATTGTCAATTGGATGCGTTGCTGGACATGCGCGTGCGTTTGAATAAAAAACTGGAATCCGACGGCGTCAAATTATCGGTCAACGATTTGATCATCAAGGCCTGCGCCAGCGCGTTGATCAAGGTGCCGAATGCCAATGTGTCCTGGTCGGACGAAGGCATGTTGAAATATAATCAGGCCGATATTTCGGTTGCGGTGGCAATTCCCGGCGGCCTGATCACGCCGATTATTCGCGCCGCAGACCGCAAGGGATTCAAGGATATTTCGGTAGAAATGAAATCCCTGGCTGAACGCGCCAAGGCCGGAAAATTGATGCCCGAAGAATATACCGGCGGTTCATTCAGCATTTCGAATTTGGGCATGTTCGGCATCAAGGATTTTGCCGCGATCATCAATCCGCCGCAGGCTGCAATTTTGGCCGTTGGGCAGGGCGAACAACGCCCAATCGTGCGCGATGGCGAATTGACCGTTGCGACGGTAATGACATGCACGTTGTCGGTTGACCACAGGGCGATTGACGGTTCGGTTGGCGCGGAATGGTTGCAAGCATTCAAAGGCTTTATCGAAGAGCCGTTTTTGATGATGGTTTAACCGTTCACTGTCACGGACAAGGAGCTGTTTATGAAAAAGATTCTATTCGCCACCTTATTGCTCTCTCTTCTATGCACGCCAGCCTCAGCCGATATTTTGATCGGCGTTTCCACGCCATTGACCGGAAGCGCGGCGGCATTTGGGGAACAATCGCGGGAAGGGATCAAAGCCGCGCTTGCCGAAATCAACAAAACCGGTGTTCTAGGCGGCCAAAAAATCAAGGTCGTATACGAAGACGATGCGTGCGACGCCAAGCAAGGCGTAGCAGCGGCGAACCGTTTGGTGTCTTTAGGCGTGACTGGGATTTTGGGGCCACTATGTTCCATGGCGACAATCCCGGCATCGGAAATTTTCGCCGAGGAAGGCTTGCCCGAGGTAACGATTTCCACCCATTCCGACGTGACAGGGCGGGGGTTGAAAAATCTGGCCAGATTGAACGGCCGCGATAGCCAGCAGGCGGAATTTATCTACCAATATATCCAGAAAACCCATCCCGGTAAACGTATCGCGCTATTGCACGATAAACAGGCCTGGGGCAAAAGCCTAACCGATAATGTGCGCGCAGCGCTGGTCAAATCCGGCGTGAAACCGGTTTTGATCGACAGCGTGAATTTGGGTGACAAGGATTTCAGCGCCACTATCAGCCGGATGAAAAAAGAAAAAATCGACGTGGTGGTCATGGGCCTGTTTCCGGTCGAAGCCGGATTGATGGTGCGCCAGGCGCGGGAACAAAAACTGCAATCGGCTTTTATTGGTGGCGATGCGTTGCTAAACGCCGATTTCTGGAAAGTCGCTGGAAAACTGGGTGAGGGCGTTGTGTTCAGCGGCCCTTTCGATCCACGGCAAAATGACGCCGGACGCAAGGCGGTCGAGCAAATCGAAGCGCAAAAAGGCAAGGCAGAATTATATACGCTATATATGTACGCTTCGATGCAGGTTATGGCACAAGCCATAGAAAAGGCGGGGTCGGCGGAATCGTCTAAAATCGTAGCTGCGCTGCATTCATCCGAATTCGATACTTTGATTGGTCCCGTGTCGTTCGATAAAAACGGCGATATGACTAAACCTTTGTGGAAATTTTATCAATGGATCGACGGCGATTATCAATTGATGAATGGCGGGTTGTAATGAAAAAATTTATTATCGGCGTAATTTTATCTTTTGCTTTTGTCTGTTCCGCACACGCCGATATTACAATCGGCGTATCATTGCCCATGACAGGGCCAGCCGCCAGTTTGGGCGAACAAAGTTTGGCTGGGATCAAGGCCGCGGTTGACGACATCAATGCATCGGGTGGCGTTTTGGGCGAAAAATTGGCCATCAAATTGGAAGACGATGCGTGCGATCCAAAACAGGCGGTTTTGGCCATCAACCGGTTGGTTGGCGCATCGCCTGCGTTAATCATCGGGCCTGCATGTTCCGGCGCGTTTATGGCGGCTTCGGGCGTTACAGCGGATGAAGGCATCGCCAATATTACACCCACTGCCAGCAACCCGGAAATTACCGAGCGCGGCATGAAAAATATTTTTCGCCCCTATGGCCGCGACGATCAGCAAGGCGAGGTTTTGGCCGCCTATATATTGAAAAAATTCGCAACCCCGGGCGAATCGCATGCGGGCAAAGATTACGTGGGTAAATACACGACCGATGAAAAAATCGCGATCATTCACGATAAAACGACATGGGGCAAAGGATTGGCGGATGCCGTGCGCGGACACCTGGCTGCGGCTGGAATCAAAGAAGTCATTTACGATACGATTTCGACCGGCGAAAAAGATTTTTCATCGCTTGTTACCAAATTGAAATCCAAGGGAATCACGGTTGCGTTGATCGCGACATTCCCCATCGAGGCGGGTTCGATCATCCGTCAGTCGGCGGACGCCAAATTAAAAATAAAATTTATTGGCGGCGATGCCGCAATGGTTCAGGAATTTTGGTCGGTTGCGAATAAAACGGCCAATGGATTTGTCATGTCCGGGCCTTTGGATCCAACCAAGGATAAGGCATCTGGCGCGGTTATAAAATCGCTTCAGTCCCGTAAAATAAAGCCTGAAATATTCACATTATATTCTTATGCGAATGTGCAATTGGCGGCGCAGGCGATTGCAAAATCGGCGAATGCATCGGACAGCGCGAAAATTATCGCGGCTTTGCGGGATGGTAAATTTAAAACCGTTTTGGGACAAATCGAATTCGACGAAAAAGGCGATTTAAAATTTCCGTTTTTCAAAATGTATCAATGGAATAACGGCAAATACGAATATTTAACAGGGGCGATGTAATCTATGGCTGAACATAATTTCGATCTGATTGTAATTGGCGGCGGACCCGGCGGGTATGTGGCGGCGATTCGCGCCAGCCAGCTGAAAATGAAAGTCGCATTGGTAGAGGCCAATCACCTGGGTGGCATTTGTTTGAACTGGGGCTGTATCCCGACCAAGGCACTGTTACGCAGTTCCGAAGCCCATCATATGATTCAGCATGCGGCCGATTTTGGCATCAAGATCGAGGGCAAAATTTCCGTCGATATAACAAAAATCGTCGCCCGTTCGCGCGATGTTGCGAAAAAATTATCCGGCGGTATCGGTCATTTGCTGAAAAAAAATAAAGTAACCGTTTTTGACGGATTCGGCAAATTGGCCGGCAAGGGAGTTGTGGCCGTTTCCAAAGATAATAAACCGGTTGCGACTTTGCAGGCAAAACACATCATTTTGGCGACCGGCGCGCGGGCGCGGGTCATTCCGGGAATGGAACCGGATGGAAAATTGATTTGGTCGTATCGCGAGGCGATGGTGCCAACAACTTTGCCGAAATCGATTGTGGTCGTCGGGTCTGGTGCGATTGGTATCGAATTCGCCAGTTTTTACCGCAATCTTGGTTGCGATGTAACAGTGGTTGAAATGGTCGATCGGATTTTGCCGGCCGAAGACGAAGAAATCAGCCAAATGGCGCGCAAGCAATTTGAAAAGCAAGGCATCAAGATTTTAACGGGCGCTGCGGTTAAGGGCGTTAAAAAATCCACAAACGATGTTTCCGTGACTGTCGATGTCGGCGGAAAATCCCAAGAAATAAAAGCGGAACGTTTGATTTCCGCCGTCGGGATTGTCGGGAATGTCGAAAATTTGGGCATTGAAAATACCAAAATCAAGGTCGAAAAAACTCATATCGTCGTCAATGAATGGGCGCAAACCGCCGAGGCCGGCGTATACGCCATCGGCGATTTGACCGGCGCGCCATGGCTTGCGCACAAAGCCAGCCACGAAGGCGTAATTTGCGTTGAAAAAATTGCCGGACTGAACGATGTGCATCCGTTGAATGTACAAAATATTCCGGGCTGTACCTATTCGATGCCGCAAATCGCCAGCATCGGGTGGACCGAGAAAAAAGCCAAAGAATCGGGCCGTGAAATACGCGTCGGGCGATTCCCGTTCATGGGTAACGGCAAGGCGATTGCATTGGGCGAACCCGAAGGTTTGGTGAAAACTATTTTTGATGCAAAAAGCGGCGAATTGCTGGGCGCGCACATGATCGGCGCCGAAGTAACCGAAATGATCCAAGGATTCGGCATCGCCAAGACCGGCGAGTTGACCGAAGCCGAATTGATGCACACCATATTCCCGCATCCGACATTGTCGGAAATGATGCATGAATCGACATTGGACGCATTCGGCAAGGTGATTCATTTTTAACAATGTCAATTAATCCCAACATTACAATCGCTGACGCCAAAAAATATATTGGCCGTTACATTGTTGGATTGGTTTGGGGATCGTTTTTGGCCGGGTTTATCGCGTATGTTCCTTATACGCTGGGCAGCGCGATTGCGGAAATATTCGATCCATCTATATCGATTGAACCCGGTTTTTATGGAACGCTAAGCGCGACTTGGAAATTGATGGAATCCAATTTGATGTGGTTCGTGGGCGGTTTTTTCGTCGGTGTTTTTGTTGTGGCGGTATTTTTAATTCCATCTGTATATGTGACGCGCCACAAACCAATACGTGAAATTATACGCACATTATCCATCAGTACGATGATGGTTGCGTTTTGCCCGGCAATTATCGCATCCTTCGCCTTGATATTCAGTTTGTTGTTGCCCCAACAATGGTTTGCATTTTTCCTAAGCGATCTTTGGGCGGGGGTCATTTTGGGGTGGCCGTTGATCGGTGCGCCGATTGGATTCATCGCCGGGCATTATTTCTTATTAAGATAACAGGGGATAATAAGGCGTTAGCGGTTTTTGCGCGCCCAACCCATTAATTTCCAATCATTTTTAAAACACTGTCCCCTTGTTCTAATCGTGGTTGGGTGCTAAATTACCTGCATGACATTTGACAATAAAATTACCGATTCCAGTCCTGAATCCGAGCCAAACAAGGCTGCACTGCGCCATCCAGAAAAAGCGCATCGCCCGGACAATCCGATCCAACGCAAACCCGATTGGATCCGTGTAAAGGCGCCGACATCGAAAACTTATCATGAAACCAAGGAATTGATGCGCGATTTGAATTTGCGCACCGTTTGCGAAGAAGCCGCGTGCCCGAATATCGGCGAATGCTGGTCGCAAAAACATGCGACGTTTATGATTTTGGGATCGGTTTGCACGCGTGCTTGTTCATTTTGCAACGTGGCGACTGGCCGGCCGGATAAATTGGATCCGCATGAACCGGACAATGTCGCGTTGGCTGTTCAAAAACTGGGGCTTAGCCATGTGGTGGTAACATCTGTGGATCGCGACGATTTGGATGATGGCGGCGCGGAACATTTTGCCCAAACGATCCGCAAAATCCGCATGTTGTCGCCTAAAACCACGATTGAAATCTTAACGCCCGATTTTTTGCGCAAAGAAGGAGCGATTGAAATTGTCGCCCGCGCCAAACCCGATGTGTTCAACCATAATTTGGAAACCGTGCCGCGCTTATACCCAACCGTTCGTCCCGGCGCGCGGTATTTCGCCAGCTTGCAATTGCTGTCGCGGGTAAAAGAAATCGATCCGACGATATTCACCAAATCCGGCATCATGGTCGGGTTGGGTGAAACCAAGGAAGAAGTCGGCCAGGTGATGGACGATTTGCGCGCCGCCGATGTCGATTTCATGACGATCGGGCAATATTTGCAACCGACCGTAAAACATATTGCCGTTGACCGTTTTGTCACGCCGGATGAATTCGAATCGCTGGCGCAAGCGGGCAGGGGCAAAGGATTTTTGATGATTTCATCGTCGCCATTGACCCGTTCTTCGTACCATGCTGGCGACGATTTTGTTAAACTGCAACAAGCCAGGAATGAAAAATTTAAAAAAACGGCTTAAAACCGTTATTTGCGCGACCCGGATGTAAAAAGCCAATATAATACCAATCACGGGAGAGTTGATTTTGGTAGAAGGTTTATCCGAATATTTCGATATTTTCTGGCTGGTTTTCTGCGCCATTCTGGTCATCATGATGCAGGCGGGTTTTACTTGCCTTGAAAGCGGATTGGTGCGCGCGAAAAACAGCATCCATGTCGCCGGTAAGAACGTCGTCGATTTTTGTATCGCGTCTTTGTTATTCTGGCTGTTTGGGTTTGGCATTATGTTTGGCGCCAGCCAAAACGGCATAATAGGCGGAAGTTATTTTGTATTCGGCGATACCGCATCTTCGTGGCTGTATTCTTTCTTTCTTTTCCAGATGGCGTTTTGCGCCATTGCCACCACCATCGTTTCGGGCGCTGTGGCCGAACGGATCCGTTTTACCGGTTATGTGTTTTGTTCCTGCATCTTATCAGGATTGATTTATCCCGTCGCCGGCCATTGGGCGTGGGGGGGGTCGATTCCGGATACCAGTTCCGGCTGGCTGGTCAGTTTGGGATTCATCGATTTCGCGGGATCGACCGTGGTTCACTCGGTCGGCGGCTGGATGGCGCTGGCGGCATTGATTATTATCGGGCCGCGCATCGGCCGGTTCGGCCCGCAAGGCACCGAAATCGAAGGCAGCGATTTACCCAAAGCGACATTGGGATTGATGTTGTTGTGGGTGGGCTGGTTCGGATTTACCGGCGGGTCGTTGCCCCAATTCACCGGCGATGTGCCATTGGTTATTTTGAATACGGCATTGGGCGGCGCGATTGGCGGTTTGACCGCATTGGCGTTATCTTGGCATTTTAAAGGCCGGCCAAACGTCATCCGATCGATCAGTTGCGTTGTCGCTGGATTGGTTAGTATATCGGCATGCGCGCATGTTATTACGCCATATGCAGCGATCATTATCGGCATGATCGGCGCGATGGTGTGTTATGCGGGCTGCGAATTATTGTTAAAATTGCAAATCGACGATGTTATCAATGCCGTTCCCGCGCATTTATTCGCGGGGATTTGGGGTACGTTGGCGGTTGCGTTATTCGCGCCGACAACGGCATTCGATTCCGGCCTTACCCGCATGGAACAATTGGGCGTACAATTTTTGGGTATCGTCAGTATCGGTGCATATTCTTTCACCGTCGGATTCATTTGTTTGGCGGTAATCGACCGGTTTTTCGCGCTGCGCGTCGACCCCGAATCCGAACGCATCGGATTAAACGTGGCGGAACATGGCGCGAATACGTCGTTGTTTAAATTATTGCAGGAAATGGAACGCCAACGCCAAGAGGGCGATTTTACTCGCCCTGTCGATGTCGAGCAGGAAACAGAGGCGGGCACGATCGCCATGCAATACAATATGATCCTTGATAAATTCAATTCCGAAACCCAAAAACGGGAAAAGGCGGTCAAGGAAATGCGTACGGCCAAAGATGCGGCGTTGATGGCCAGTAAGACGAAATCCCGGTTTCTGGCCAATGTAAGCCATGAATTGCGCACGCCGTTAAACGCCATTATGGGTTTTTCCGAAGCGATGCAAACGCAAATTTTAGGCGCATTGGGCAATGCGAAATATGTCGAATATTCGGAACATATTTTCAAAAGCGGTCAGCATTTGTTGAATTTGATCAAAGACATTCTGGATCTGTCCAAAATGGAAGAAGGCAAGCTGGATTTGAATAGCACGCCATTGGTTCTAAGCGATATATTGGCGCGGGTACAAAGTTTCGTTGAAATTGAAATGCAAAACGCGGGCATTCAGTTGTTTATCGATATGCCGCAGAATTTGCCGAAATTGAACGCGGATGAACGCGCGATGACGCAAATATTCACCAATTTGGTATCGAATGCGGTAAAATTCAGCAGCGACGGCGGCAGCATAGAAATTAAATTTTGGCTGCGCGAAGATATGGGGATTTCGGTTTCGATACAGGATCATGGCGTGGGCATGGAACCCGACAGCATTGCGCGCGCCATGGAGCCGTTCATTCAAGTCGACAGCCAAATTAGCCGCAGATACAAAGGAACAGGGCTTGGGTTGCCGATTACCAAATCGCTGGTGGAAATGCACGGCGGCACGATTATTTTGGAAAGCGGACTGAATCAAGGAACCAAGGTTACGATCCACATGCCCAAAGAACGAACAATAGTTCAAACGCCTTAATTAGGCAGTTTTTCCACCATCCATTTGCGCAATGTTCCGATGCATTCGCCGCCCATATTGGCGATTTCCGCCGCGGTCAGTTCAGCCTGGATGTAATTTTGCGTGCGGCACAATTCATCCAATTGCGATGATTTATCGCATAACGTCATAAGTCCGAAACTGCCACTGGTGGATTTTAACGTGTGGCCTTCGCGGCCCAAATATTCCCATTTTTGTTCGCGGCTGAATTGGCGGATCAATTTTAACCGCTCCACGGTTTCTTCGATAAACGCATCCAGCAATGTTCGCAATGTTTTATCGCCAATATCGTTTTCCAATTGGTGCAATATCGTTTCATCCAACATATTTTTGTTTTCCATGACACCACCGTTTTTAAATGAAATATTCATAACGTTAAAACAGGCCGCCAATAACTTTTCTTTATCAACCGGTTTGGTTAAATAATCGATCATCCCGGCGCGAATGCATTTGGTTTTTTCCTGTTCCGACGAATGCGCGGTAATGGCGATTATTTTTACCTGGCGCCCAGGTTTTGCGGATATAATGGCGCGTGTCGCCGCGATGCCGTCGATTTCGGGCATGGCAATATCCATCAATATCAAATCGTAATCGTGGGTCGATGCCAGATCGATGGCTTTTTTTCCGCCATCGGCTTCGTGAATTTCAAATCCATAAGGTCGCAGCAAGCTGGCCGGGATCATACGGTTTGTCATGCTGTCGTCGACAATCAATATTTTCTTTTTATTGGTTGTTTTGCCTTCTGAATTTCCATTTACACTATGTTCCGGCGGGTGCAGGGGCAGGGACAGCGTGCAATTGATCGTTGTGCCTGATCCAAGCGTGCTTTTGGCGCTGATGTCGCCGTGCATCAATTGTAGCAGTTTTTTGCAGATCGCAAGCCCAAGACCGGTGCCGCTGTATTTTCTGGTAAACGATAAATCGATTTGGTGAAACGGATCGAAAATGGAATTTAGTTTGTCCGGCGCAATTCCAATTCCTGTATCGATGATTTTCAATTGCAATTTTGCCGTTTTGTTTGTTTCCGAAAGCAGATTTAGATGTACTTCGATATGGCCGCGTTCGGTAAATTTAATTGAATTTCCGACAATATTGCGCACGATTTGGGCAATACGATCCGGGTCGCCATACAATTTTTTGGGTATTTTGGGATCCAGCAAAAATTGCAGGCTTAGATTCTTTTTAAACGCGTCTTCTTTGATGTCGGCCAATGACCGGCGTATCAATTCGTTTAAATCCACCGGTTTCGGTTTTATGGCCAAATGGTTCGATTCCAAATCCGAATAATCCAGAATATCGTTTACAAGTCCAAGCAATTTTCCGGCTGATTCTTTCGCCGTGGATAAAAATTGCTGCTGCTTTTCATTTGGATTCGATGTCATCAATAAATCGACCATGCCCATAACGCCATTGATAGGTGTTTTGATTTCATGGCTCATAATCGCAAGGAATTGGGATTTCGCCTTGTTTGCCTCATCGGCGGCGCGCTTTGCCTGAATCAATTCCTGTTCTTGATTTTTGCGCCGGCTGATGTCGGTCAGCATCAAAACAAAATGGGTGCAAATTCCCGTTACGTCGATAATCGGATTGATTTGAATATGGCACCAAAATGTCCGGTGGCCTGCGTCGACCGCTTTCGTTTCAACGTCCGCGACGGCGTTGTTTTCCAATGCTGATTCGATTTGCCGTATCGCCGTTTGGTCGCTTTCGGCATTGAATAAAACACCGATATTCTCGCCGATTACTTTCTCGGCGGCGTGCCCGACGATTGTATGAAAGGCGTGGTTGAAATATATAATTGGTTTTAACGGCAATCGCGCATCGCAAATGGCGATGCCGACCTGGGTGGCGTCGACCGCTTTGGACAAATGCGAATTTTCCGACGCCAATGTGGCCAGCAACGTTTCTTTTTCCCGGATCATCGTGACGTCGGTAAATGTTAAAATAGATTGGTTCGGAGATTGGTGGTATTGCAGCAGATAATTTTTCTGATTTTTATGTTTGAAAAATAATTTGTACGACCCGGTTATCTGTTTGGTTTGCCATTCTTGTAAATAAGTTTGTTCGTTATCAAGCGCGTCAATTATATTTTGCGAGTATATAATTTTGCTATACACCTCGGCGATATGCATTTTGGGGATCAGGCTTTGCTGCACTTGCGGAAACAGATCGTGTATAGACGGGCTGAAATCCAACAATTGGCCGTTGGAGTCGAATAATAAAAAACCATCCGCCATGGCGGACAAAATATTGTTTAGATTCTTTTCCGTTTGTTTTTCTTTGATTGCGGATTTTTGTTGCGCGGTAATATCCTGAATTAAATAGATAAGATATTTATTGTCTGATCCATAAATATTGCAATCGATGCGGATCCATTTTTCCTGGAATCCGGATTCGGATATAACCATTACCGGTTTTTCTAACTGGATATTTTTTTTGCTTCCATCGATTATTTTGGCGGCCAGGCTTTCGATAAATATTCTGTCGCCATTGTCGATCAGAGCCAGCAAATTTTCCCCTGCTAAGTCGTTATGATTTTGCGAGAAAAAATCGGTGGCGGCTTGATTGCAATCGGTAATTATATTTTCGGAATCTGTTACAACGGCAACGATCCCGGAATTATCAAAAATTCGGGGCGGCAATAAACCGCAATCTTTTTTTTCGATTGCTGCTGGAAGCCTGGATCTGCTCATTCCATACCGGCCATACCGGGGTGTGCGCTAACTATTGATTATTTGGCAATTTTTTTATTTTGCCTGTTAGTTTTTAAATATTTGTAAAAACTGTAAGAAAACTGGAACAATTGGTTGATACAATATAATTAGAAAGAAAATTGCACTGTGTTGACATAATATTACTATATAAGATATTGACAAATAATAATATTATGATACGATAGTTACTAACAGCGATTAAATCGCATAAAAATCAGTAGAGATGCAATGAACAGGGTTATGAGACATCTAATTTTGATTATGGCGGTATTGATTTTATCGCCAATCGCCGATGCCTATGCACAGCAAGATCAAAATTATTATTCAACAAATTACCGCAATAACCGGAATTCGGGCGTCAATCAGGCTGCGCAAAACCCGTTGCGCCGATTAATGAATTCAAGCACAGGCGACCAATCGGGCGCAGTATCCGAAGTGCAGGGGCGCAATATATCTTTTAGCAAGATCGCGCCATCGAAATCGTCATATGCATATAACAACAATTTACAACGCGCATCCGCAGCCGTGGTTCGGCCAGTAAGGCCAGTTGTTACTGCGACAAGACCTACCACTGGTAATTCGGCGCCAACGACAACGGTATCTTCTGTAACTCCCGTAATTCCGTCGCCTACGCCTAGTTATTCGGCGCCAGCACCATCGACACCAAGCCAAACGGCAACTGTCACGCATACTGTAAAAGTGACAACAGCTGTTGCTTCACCGCCTCCACCGCCACCACCGCCGCCGCCACCTCCGCCTCAAGTCGTTATGAGAGCGGCGCCGCAAGTCATTTCCGATTAATCTGTTGACTTTTGCCGCGTTTGGATAAATTTTGGCGCATGCCGAAATTTACCGATTCACGCATCACGAATTATTCGCAAACGCAAATGTACGACATGGTTGCGGACGTTGCAAAATATCCCGAATATTTGCCATGGTGCATCGCCGTGCGGTTGCGCGATCAATCGGCCAATCACATTGTTGCGGATTTGATTATCGGATGGAAAGTAATCCGCGAAAGTTTCACAAGCCACGTTCATCTGCACCCGCACGATTTGATCACGGTGGAATACAAAGATGGTCCGTTCCGTTATCTGCATAATGAATGGCGTTTCACGCCGGTTGGCAAAAATAAAACCCGGATCGACTTTATGGTGGATTTCGAATTCCGGTCGCATGTGATGGAAACGATTATCGGGCCATTGTTCAATCCCGCGGTAAAATCGATGATTCACGCATTCGAAAAACGGGCAAAGGAATTATATGCGGACTGAAACGGATCAGATTTTGCAATTGAAACCAGGCCAAATCGAATTGTTGAAATTGCTGGCGGTTGCGTTTATGGCGATCGACCATATCAATTCGATCATTTACGGCCGTGAATTATTATGGATGATGTGCATCGGGCGCATGGCATTTCCGTTGTTCTGCTTTGTTGCGGCCTATAATTACGAATATCATGTGCGTCATATCAAAAAATATTTGATGTTGTTGTTCGGATTCGGAATTGTCAGCCAGCCATTTTATTCCTGGGCAATGGACAATATGCAATTGAACGTCTTTTTTACCCTGGGTTTAGGCGTTCTGGCGATTTGGATTTACGATAAAAGACAATTATTATTTGGCCGGTTCAATCCAATTTTCAGGGCGTTGATTTGGTTGCTGATCGTTGTGTTATTCGGCGCGGTTGGATATTTTGCCGATTATTATCAGGCGGGAATAATTTTAATTCCATGTATCGTGTTGTGGTTGCGGCATAAAGATGATTTGATTTTATTCACGGTATTGCTGGCCACGATGGCGGGCAATTTTTTTCAATTCTTTTCTATATTCGCGCTTTTGTCTTATCCGTTGATATGGCTTGTGGCGTCATGGAACGTATCGATCAAACGATTGCCCAGATATTTTTATTATGCTTTTTACCCGGCGCATTTGGCGCTGTTGAAATTATTCTATATTCAATATTTGCAGTAACAATTCGATGGCGTCGATGGCCGCTTGCATGCGTACCGATTGGCGTTCACCGCTGTATACGTTTCGCGTAACCATGGGCGGCATATCCTTTCGCCCAATGCCGATATAAACAAGACCAACGGGTTTGTCCTTGGTGCCGCCGCTGGGACCCGCGATTCCGGTGATGGATATTGCAAAATCCAAATTGCCGTGTTTTTGAATCAATCCAGCGCACATTTCGCCCGCGATTTCGCCGGATACGGCGCCAAAGTTTGCCAATGTTTCGGGCAATACGCCCAAAAATTCGATTTTGGATTCGTTGGAATAAGTGACGTGTCCGAATTGCAAAACCGCCGACGAACCCGGGATTGCGGTGATCAATGCGGATAAAAGCCCGCCTGTGCATGATTCGGCAATGCCGACGCGCAATTTCAATTTGGCCATGGCGTCGACCAATAATCGGGCGCGGTATAATGATTTTTGATCGAACATTATGTAACCTGTTTATATTGCTTGCGCGATGAATACGACTACGCCCGCAAGGATTCCGGCCAAAATATCGTCGGCCAATACGCCAAAAGAATTTTGGAATCTTTTTTCGACATACGATATTGGCCAAGGTTTGATGATGTCGAACGCGCGGAATGCCAAAAACGCCAAAATCGCCAGCCATAATTCATGATCGAATACATAGAAAAACACCAATGTTTGTCCGGCGACTTCGTCGATTACAATCCACGAAGGATCTTTGGACGATGAATCGCTTTTTAAAATGACATCGACAGACCAGATCGACAGCAAGCAAGCGGCGGCGAAAAATAAAAACAATGCGGTTTGTCCAAGATATATTTGCAGCAAAAATACGATAGCAGCCGTGTATAAAGACGCCCATGTGCCAGGCGCCTTTGGCAAATAACCCGTGCCGAAACCGCTTGCGATTTGTGTGGCCAATTTTTGCATGACTATTCCTTTGATGTTACGATTTATACAATACAGTGGCTATGGCATGGGCGGCGATTCCTTCGCCGCGCCCGACAAATCCCATTTTCTCAGACGTCGTCGCCTTGATGTTCACGCAATCTGCGCCGATATTTAAAATGGCGGCGATATTAAATTGCATATCGGTTCGGTGCGGCGCGATTTTGGGTTCTTCCGCCAAAATGGTGATGTCGATATTGGAAATCGTTCCGCCGCGTTCGGCGACAATATCCAGGGCTTTTTTGACAAAAATTGCCGACGGGGCATTTTTCCAGCGATCGTCGGTTGGCGGGAAATGCAAGCCAATGTCGCCGCCGCCGCAAGTGCCCAGCAACGCATCGGTTACGGCGTGCAAAACGACGTCCGCATCGGAATGGCCGGATAATTTCCGGTCATGCGGAATCCGCACCCCGCCAAGAACGATTTCATTTCCAGAAACCAATTGGTGAACGTCATATCCATAACCGGTGCGGGGAATCGATGCGGTTTTCATTTGGGCAAATTTCGTTAGGTCTTGGGGATGGGTGATTTTGAAATTATCGCTAGTACTTTCGATCAATTTTACGGTCATTCCGCATGCGGCGGCAATGGTTAAATCATCGCTGGCAGAAAGGGATTTTTGCGATTGATGCGCATTATTAATCGCTTTGAAAGAAAAGGCTTGGGGTGTTTCAACGCCCCATAATCCGTCGCGGGACAAAACATCGATTGTTCCATTGTCATTCTGGCGGTGGATTGTATCGGTGATTTTCTTACCCAAGGCATGACCATTTGTTGGGTTTGCCAGCATGGCGGATATGATCGCATCAAGATCGGTTGCGGATAAATTGGCGCGCGCGGCGTCATGAATTAATACAAAATCCGGATTTGCCGATTGTAACGCATCAAGCCCCAAACGAACCGATTCCTGGCGCGTTGTGCCGCCGTGACAGGTTCGAATATTTTTGGGCAACTTGCAATTTGCAACCAATGCCGCGTCTTGTGGGCGAATGACGACCATGATAACGCCAATCGAATCGTTTGCGGTAAAGGGCGCCAATGCCCAATTCAATATCGGTTTGCCAGCCAGGACATGATAGGGTTTGGGCACGGCTGTGGCCAAACGCTGGCTTGATCCACCGGCCACGATAAGGGCCGCTATGGTTGATTTTTTGGTCATTTTCACAGATTTAGGGGTTTACCATAAATGCTTGCAAAATAAACGATAATTATCTATTATGCCTAAAAATTGGGCAATTAATGACTGAAAAAACCAACAATATCAATCCGGGCACGAAATTACCTGGGTTCAACATAGGATCGGTTCAAATTTCGAATCCGGTCATTTTGGCGCCGATGTCGGGCGTTACCGATCTGCCATTCCGTAAATTGGTAAAACGCCAGGGTGCGGGGCTTGTGGTATCGGAAATGATCGCCAGCCAGGCGATGATCCGCGAATGCCGCAAATCGCAATTGATGGCAAAAAATCTGCCCGAAGAATTTCCGATGTCCGTTCAATTGGCGGGGTGCGAACCGGATGTGATGGCCGATGCCGCCAAATTGAACGAGGATTCGGGCGCGGCGATTATCGATATTAATTTCGGTTGCCCGGCGAAAAAAGTGGTTAATGGATATGCCGGATCCCATTTGATGCGCGACGAAGTTTTGGCCGGTAAAATTATGGAAGAAACCGTGCGGGCGGTGAAATTGCCGGTGACGATGAAAATGCGCATGGGTTGGGACGATACCAATTTGAATGCGCCCAAATTCGCAAAAATCGCCGAAGAGTCCGGGATTAAAATGATAACCGTGCATGGCCGCACGCGATGCCAATTTTATAATGGCGAGGCAAACTGGCCATTTATTCAAACCGTCAAAAGCGCGACCAAATTGCCGGTCATCGCCAACGGCGATATTTGCACGTTCGACGATGTCGACAATGCATTGAATGCGTCGGGGGCGGACGGCGTTATGATCGGGCGGGGGGCGTATGGGCGGCCATGGTTTTTAAATCAGGTCATTCATTATTGGCGAACTGGCGAAAAACTGCCCGATCCGCCATTGCATGAAAAATATGCGATTATTAAAACCCATTATCAGGATATGTTGTCGCATTACGGCATCGGCACGGGATTGAAAATCGCGCGCAAACATTTGGGATGGTACAGCAAGGGATTGCCCGATTCCGCCGATTTCCGGGCAAAGGTGAATGTGTCGGCCGATCCGGACGCGGTATTGCAAATGATCGACGATTTCTTCGAACCGTTATTGTCCAAACAGGCCGCATAATGACCCAAGACAGCACCGTTGCGATGGCGATAGAATCCGATGACGGGATAAAATCCCTGCACCAAAACGAATGGCGGGACATGATTGAATTTTTCGTGCGCGGCGCCAGCAATCAAAACACGCCGGCGGAAAATGGCGGGCTTTATGACCAAGTTATCCAGCAGGTGGAACGCCCGCTGATTATGTATGCGTTGCGGGAATGCCGCGGCAACCGGATTCGCGCCGCAAAAATGCTTGGGATCAATCGCAACACCTTGCACAAAAAGATCAAAGCTTTAAACATTCCGGTCAGAAAGAAAAACCATGGCCATTCATAAAACATCCTCCTTCCTGTCCTTTTTATTGTGGGTACGCCGCAATAACGTCATGCGCAAACTAAGCTGGATCGTCGCGTTCGCAGCCCTGGCCAGCGGCGTTTTGACCTATGTCACATTGACCAGCAATCCGCCATATGGCCCGGACCCATACAAAGTAAAAGTATTGATGACCATCAATGCGGGCATATTGTTGGTGCTTGGATTTTTCGTTTATCGCGGCCTTGCCACATTGATGGTGGCGCGCCGCCGCAACCCGGCCGGATCGCGTTTGCACACCCGTCTTGTGGTGCTGCTTGGATTTCTTGCGGTCGTGCCGACAATTTTTGTCGCTGGATTTTCCGCCGTGTTTTTCAATCTTGGCGTCGAAGCCTGGTTCAGCGAAAGAGTCAACACCGCGCTTTTGGAATCGCGCAGCGTGGCCGAGGCGTATTTGCGCGAACACCAAGAAGTCATTCGCGCGGATATTCAAACCATGGCTGGCGACATCAACCGCGAGGCGACCGAATTGTTGGGCGACACGGCCTTTTTCAATAAATTTCTGGAAACGCACGCGGCGTTGCGTTCGTTGGCCGAAGCGATTGTATTCGATCCGAATGGCCGGGTATATGCCCGGTCTTCGTTGACTTTTTCCCTGGAATTCGAACCCATTCCAAAAGACATAATCGACAAGGCGGAGCAGGGCGATGTCGCGATTTTCACCAATGACACCGAAGACCGCGTTCGCGCTATCGTACGATTGGAAAATATTCCTGGCGCGTATTTGTATGTCGGGCGATTGATCGATTCCGCAGTGCTTAGCCATATGGAAAAAACCCGCGAAGCGGCCGAATCGTTCGAACAATTATCGGGCCAACGCAACGATTTGCAGGCATTATTCGCCATTATTTATTTGGTGGTCGCATTATTGTTATTATTCGGCGCGATCGGCGTTGGATTGAATATCGCCAATAAATTGGTCAAACCCGTGGGCGATTTGATCGAAGCTTCGGAACGCGTGGCGGCCGGCGATTTATCGGTCCGGGTGGAACCAACCCCGGGCAGCAACGAAATCGGTTTGTTGTCCAAGGCGTTTAACCGCATGACCAATCAATTGGATACACAGCGCCGAGAGTTGATCGAAGCGAACCGGCAAATCGACGCGCGCCGCCGTTTTACCGAAGTCGTTTTATCCGGCGTCAGCGCCGGGGTGATCGGTCTTGATTCCGAAGGGCGGATTCAATATCCGAATAAACGCGCATCGGAATTGTTGAACGTAGATCTTGAAAAAAACATCGGCGAAAATCTAAGTTTGGTTTTGCCGGAATGGGACGAAGCGTTGGAAAGCGTTTTGCACAATACAAGGCGCGACAAGCCGTTTGAAAAACAAATTCAACTGACGCTGGACGACGGTCAAACCAGAACGTTATTGTTGCGTGTCAGCATGGATACGGCGGAAAACGACATTCGCGGCATGGTCGTGACATTCGACGATATTACCCAATTGCTGATCGCACAGCGTAGCTCGGCTTGGGCGGATGTGGCGCGGCGTTTGGCGCATGAAATCCGCAACCCATTGACGCCGATCCAATTGTCGGCGGAACGGTTAAAACGCAAGTATTTAAAGCAGATTGCCGAAGACCCGGAAACATTCGTCAGTTGCACCGATACCATCGTTCGCCATGTCGAAGATTTGGGGCGTATGCTGGACGAATTTTCGTCTTTTGCGCGCATGCCTACCCCGGTTATGAAATCGGAAAATCTGCTGGCGATTATACGCGATTCGGTGCTGTTGCAAAAAAATGCGCATCAAAATATTCAATTCCAAGTCGATGCGCATGATTTATCCAGCGCGCAGTTGGTTTGCGATGCCAGTTTGATGCGCCAGGCGTTGAACAATCTTTTGAAGAATGCCGCCGAAGCAATCGAGGCAAAAGATTCTGTGGATAATGTTTCGCCTGAACCTGGTAAAATAAATATCGAAATTTTGGCGGATGAAAATAAAACCACATTGATCGTGTCGGACAACGGCAAAGGTTTCCCCAAAGAAGGCCGGGAACGCTTGATTGAACCGTATGTTACAACGCGCGCCAAAGGAACCGGATTGGGTTTGGCGATCGTAAAAAAAATCGTCGAAGACCATCATGGCGAATTATTTCTTGGGGATAGTATTTCAGGTGGTGCAAAAGTTACTCTTGTGTTCTTTGCACAACAGGGTGTAAATTTAGGACAAGAAAATCACGCCGACGCGGCGTAAAAGACACAGTAAGTAAGACCGTTAAACTCTATTAAGCTTTATAAAGATTAACGTTTCTTAATGTGAACGATCAGACCCAAGGTGGTGAATCATGAGCGACGATTTAGAATTCGTAAACGACAATTCCGGCATTCAACCCGATATTTTGGTGGTGGATGACGAAGCGGATATTCGCGAAAGCATCAAGGGCGTTCTTGAAGACGAGAAAGACAAAAAATATATCGTCAGAACCGTTGGCACCGACACCGACGCGATCAAGGCGATTCGTGAAAAACGCCCGTCTTTGGTTATTTTGGATATTTGGCTTCAGGGCAGCAAATTGGACGGTATTCAATTGCTGGAACAAATTAAACGCGAACACCCTACATTGCCTGCGGTGATGATTTCCGGGCATGGATCGATTGAAGCTGCGGTTCGTTCGACAAAAATCGGCGCATATGATTTCATTTCCAAACCGTTCAATTCCGATCGTTTGTCGTTGGTTGTGCGCAACGCCTTGCAGGCGGCGCAAATGACCCGTGAAATCGAAGAATTGCGCCAGTATAATACCAAGGAATCGGAATTAACCGGTAAATCACAAACTATTCAAACGGTTCGCCAAACGATCGAACGCGTTGCCCCAACCAACAGCCGTGTGTTGATCACTGGCCCCGCCGGGTCCGGTAAAGAAGTCGTTGCGCGCATGTTGCATCAAAAATCGCGCCGCGCCACAGGGCCATTTGTGGCTTTGAATTGCGCAACGATGCGTCCCGACAGATTGGAAGTCGAATTGTTCGGTTCCGAAGTCCGCAAAGATTCCGAAACCGGCCAGGTCAGCCGCAAAGTCGGCGTTTTAGAAATGGCGCATTCCGGCACGTTGTTTTTAGACGAAGTAGCCGATATGCCGCTGGAAACCCAAGGCAAAATCGTCCGCGCGCTACAGGATCAAACGTTCCAACGCGTCGGCGGCAATACGCCGATCCGCGTCGATTTACGGGTGATTGCGTCGACCAACCGCAATTTGCAGGATTTGATGGCGCAGGGCCGTTTCCGCCAGGATTTGTATTACCGTTTGAATGTCGTGCCGATTCAGGTGCCTCCATTGTCGTTGCGGCGCGAGGATATTCCGGATCTTGCCAAGGCGTTTATGGAACGGGCGGCTGAAACATCCGGTTTGCCATCCCGCCGTTTGTCGGACGATGCATTGGCGGCATTGCAGGCCTATGATTGGCCGGGCAACGTTCGCCAATTGCGTAACGTGATTGAATGGGTTTTGATCATGGCTGGCGGCGCGACATCGGAACCGATCGGCGCGGATTTATTGCCACCAGACATTTCCCAGGCAACGCCGGATATTATGCGTCATGATCGCTCGGCTGAAATTATGACATTGCCGTTGCGGGATGCGCGCGAAGTATTCGAACGCGAATATTTGTTGGCGCAAGTCACGCGTTTTGGCGGCAATATTTCCCGCACGGCGGCCTTTATCGGGATGGAACGTTCGGCCTTGCACCGCAAGTTGAAGTCGCTTGGTGTCAACACATCCGGAGCCGCGAACGAAGCGGGGGAGTTGTTGCCGGAGACGAAGGCGCAAGCGAGCTAAGTTTAATATAATTATATTACAAATGTTTAGGACCCATTCTTAACAGAATGGGTCTTGACGTTTGTGTGCTGTATAGATACTTTGCCAAAAAACATAAATAAAAGGCAAGGGTATGAGTAAAACGGCAACAGTAAATCGGACTGTCAATTTAAACCGCAAGCAAATTTCCGCACTGGAGAGGCTTTTCCATAAACCGGTACCGCTGGATTTTACCGTATCGGAACTGGCAATCGCGTTGGATTTTTTTGGCCTTGCTGCAGAAGATACCGCGCATGGCGGAAAAATTTCTTTTGCAAACCGGGGTCATGATCCGGTTGTGGTTATGTTTAGCAGCCCTGTTTCGTCGGCAGCCAACACGAAATTGGACCCCCAAGCGGTTCGCAAAATAGCCAGCACATTGGTATCGCAAGGGTTTGTTACCGATGCCATGCGCGGGTCATTTACTCTGCATCCTTCCTATAAGGCAAAATCGGAACAGGGTGTGAATTCGGGCACTGCCGCAATCGCGGATTCGAATAATGACAGAATTAACAAGCGCGATTATGTTTTGCCAAATTCCTATTTAGAATTACTGGAATTTCCGCAAAGAAAGGCGTTGAGTTTGCGTCTTGCGCAGGTTGCCGTAAATTTTTACGGGATTAAAAGCGAATCCCAAGCAGCAGAGCGGTTGCAAAGTTTGTTAAATAAAAATCCGGATTTCAAAAATGATTTGTTGTTTTTATGCCGTTTGTGGAAGATAGAGGAAAATTGTCCGCCATTAGGCCATAATGGGATGCGTAATTATTTCGCAATTCCTTTTTCTGTTCAAGGCAAGGCGCAAGTTAGCCGTTTAATTCAATCGCATATTTCACAAATTGTACCGGCGTCGGAAGACGGAAAATTACATAAACTGGCTGATCGAATTCATACGGATTTGGTTGAAACCGAAACTGCGACTGCGCAAATTACGGTGCGCTGCGCAGGCAGCGGAAAATTCGCGCCTCGTCAACCCAGGGGCAAAAATGGCAGACCGAGTGTAACACCCAATCCACGCAACATTCCGCAGCCACAACCCAAGCCAGTGCCAACCGTGGAATATCAACCCGCCAATACAGGTTCTAGCACAGCGGTAAAATACGAACTTCCGGATCCTGTTGAATTAGACCTTGCTATGAATCCGCCTTCTGTGATGGCTACATGGTTGGGGGTAGGGAGTAGCGCTTTTGTTACCGCTTTCTCAGCGACTATTGCATCCGCTTTAACCATCAATACCAACAAGTCTAATTATCCCATGGGATTCACAATGTGGCTAATGACTGGTATTGCCGTATCGTTCTTTTACGACAATGTGGTGCAACTTATGCGATTAAGGGGGGCTAGAGATTCCCGTTAAACCAGTTTGTTGCTGCATATTTTTTGCCTTTGCTTAAATTTTTTTAACTTGTTATAATATTACAATTCCTGGTTGATATTGGTTATTTACATTACCTATTAATTAGATTATGTAGTTGTCCGTCCATACTGGTCATTTCAATAAAATAAAGAGAAAATTACATGGCCCAAGAAAAAAACCAAAATGTTCAAGATGTATTTTTAAATAACATCCGGAAACAAAAAGTGCCCGTGACCGTATTTTTGGTCAACGGCGTCAAATTACAGGGAATCGTAACTTGGTTTGATAATTTTTGCGTCCTTCTGCGCCGGGATGCGATGTCGCAATTGGTATACAAACATGCCATTTCGACCATTATGCCTGGCGGCCCTGTATCGCTGTACGATCCGAAAGAAAACGAAACGATCGAAGCCGGCGCTACTTTGGATGCGGCTGTAAAACCGTAATTGCCTGCCATAGCCATATATGACTGATCCAACGTTGATGAACGATCTTCAGCCAACGAAGGTCTTTGTGTTGCATCCGATTCTGAAAACGGATCGGTTTGCATCGCCCCGTTCGGCCGAATCCAGTTTGGCCGAGGCGGTTGGATTGGCCGAAGCGATTGATCTGGAAATATTTGGATCCGAAGTCACCGCATTGTCGAAAATTTCCCCGGCAACTTATATCGGTTCGGGCAAAGCGGACGAATTAAAATCCTATTTAACCAACAACAAAGTGCAATTGTTGTTTGTCGATGCGGCATTGACGCCCGGGCAACAGCGCAATTTGGAAAACGCCTGCAAAGTAAAAGTCATCGACCGCACCGGCATGATTTTGGAAATTTTCGGCGCCCGCGCGCAAACGCACGAAGGCCGGTTGCAGGTGGAATTGGCGGCATTGACATTCCAACGCAGCCGTTTGGTCAGATCATGGACGCACTTGGAACGGCAACGCGGCGGACGCGGATTTTTGGGCGGCCCCGGTGAAAAACAATTGGAATTGGATCGCCGCATGCTGGAGGCGAGAATCGAAAAAATCAAAATCGAATTGGACGGCGTTGTGCGTACGCGGGCATTGCAACGTAAATCCAGGCAGCGCAACGACATTCCCATGGTCGCCCTGGTCGGTTACACCAACGCCGGGAAATCGACATTGTTCAACCATCTGACGAATGCGCAGGTGTTGGCCAAGGACATGTTGTTCGCGACTTTGGATCCGACAATCCGCCCATTGAAATTGCCGTCGGGCAGAAAAATTTTGTTGTCCGATACGGTCGGTTTTATATCGGATTTGCCGACACAATTGGTGGCGGCGTTTCGCGCGACACTCGAAGAAGTGCGCCAAGCGGATTTGATATTGCATGTGCGCGATTTATCGTCCGAAGAAACCGACGCGCAAAAATCCGATGTCGAAAAAGTTTTATCCGATCTTGGTATCGAAGAATCGGATTGGCGTTCCCGCATGATCGAGGTATGGAATAAAATCGACCTGCTGGATCCGGGCGGCGTGCGTTCGGATTGGCAAAAATCGGATTTTGTTGCCCCCGTTTCCGCCATTACGGGCGAGGGGATTGGCGCATTGCTCGATCAAATTGAAACTAAATTGGCCCAAGGTATGCGCCGCCAGGCAATCACATTGCCGGGGCAGGCGGGCGAGGAGATGGCTTGGTTGTACCGCCATGCGCAAATATTGAACCGCGAAGATACCGAAGATGGCTGCAAACTCGAATTGTCGATCAATAATGGCGAATGGCAGCGGTTCAAGGCCAAGTTTCCTTTGTTCGCACAAGACGATGATAGTGACGAATCAATGTCGGATGCCATTTAACGCATTGTATTTAAATTAAAAATCCGCACGATGATTGCCATAAAAGTTAATTTTCATTAACCTTTTCTTATTCCTTTCATGACATGCTGAAAGGATAATAAAAAATACAATCGGCACAGAGCAACTAGGGATAATTAAGCCCATGCGTTCTTACCGGACAGGGAATTTACACGATATAATCGAATCGTTGCCGCATGCCCAAGGCAAAAATGAATTCAAGGCAATTCCATTGCCTGATCCAGGCGCCACGGAAATTTACAAACAATCCCGGCGATTGTTGGAACAAATGTCGCATAACCCACAGGCTTTGTTGGGCGTGATAACCGCAAATTACCAACGTTTAGAAGAAGGCGATATCGACACGGTTTTCCCGGATCGCAGGGCGACGGCGTGGTTGCGGGCGATGCATTTAATGACCGAAGTTGCGGCGCGGCTTTATGAACAAAATCCATATGAATTCAGCCAATTGGAACGGATCGCCAGTTCACTGTATGTTATTGACGATTATGTGCGCAATAACCGGCATTGTCCGCCGGAATTACGCAAAACGGCTGAAAAATTGAATTAAACCAATATGTTTTAATTTAATAATAACCGCATGATTTTATGCGGTTTTTTGTTTTTTAGTGGGTTGATTTATTGGCGCCGCCGTTTTATTATTTTTTCCATGATAAGACCTTCCCCACGATTAAGCGGTAACAGCATAGCAATTGCCGGTGACCGCATGCACCGCGCCGGAAAAATCGATTCATTGGAAATCGAACGGTTCGAGGCGTTGAAAATCGGCGTTATCGCCTGTGTTTTATCGGGTCTGATGGCAATTGGGGCCGGGGCTGTTAAAATAGGTTTATTGGGCAAGGCGGCATCCGCCGCGACGGCGTTTGGTGTTAATGTCGGTTGGGCAATTTTGGCCGTAATGCCAATTATGGCCGCAGCAGGCGTGGTTTCCTGTATCAAAGCCCATAAAATGAAAAAAGAAATTGAGGCGACGAAATTGCGATTGCAAAGCGAAGCTGCGAACAATAAGCCAGGGCGTATCACCATCGAAATTCCTGGCAAGCAAAATACAGCGGCTGCGTCATCCAATACAACAGCTGGTGCAACAACAAAGGTTGCACCGCCTGCGAATACGGCAACAAGCACTGTTGCGCCGCCACCAAAGCCATCGGCGGCAAAACCACCGTCTCAGCCGCCAGCACGTCCTTCTAGATAGTATCCAATTGTTTTTTGGCGTTTTGCCATAAATGTTCCAATTCATCGATGGTCATCGATTGCATGGATTTGCCAGTCCGTTTTACGTTTGTTTCAACGGATTCAAACCGGGTTTTGAATTTTTGCGCGGCGTTCAGTAAACATATTTCCGGCGACAATTTTAAATGCCTTGCCAAATTGCAGATGGAAAAAAGCAAATCGCCCAATTCATCCGCCATTTTTTCCATATCCCCGGCATGAATTTCGGTTTTCAATTCTACCAATTCTTCGTGAATTTTATCCATCGGGCCGTTGCGATCCGGCCAATCGAATCCAACCGATGCCGCCCGTTCTTGTAATTTCACCGCCAACATAAGGGCAGGCAGGGCAGGCGGAATATCGGATAAAACCGATACATCTGCGCCCTGCTTTGCCGCCCGTTCGGCTTGTTTCTTTTGGTTCCAGTTTTGGTGTAATTCCGTATCCGAAGTGATTTTTTGCGATTCAAATACGTGCGGATGCCGCCGTTCCAGTTTGTTTGCAATCGATCCGGCAACATCATCAAAATTGAAATAATCCGATTCTTCGGCGATTCTGGAATGAAACACAACCTGGAGCAATAAATCGCCCAGCTCGTCACGCAAATCGGCCATGTTGCCGCGTCGAATGGCGTCTAGAACTTCGTGGACTTCTTCTAGGGTATAAGGTGCGATAGATTCGAATGTTTGTTTAATGTCCCATGGGCACCCGTCAACCGGGTCGCGCAAGCGCGCCATGATTGCCAAAAGCCGGTCGGTGTTTGTCATGATATAAGCTGGATACCGGGTTAAAAGGAAAGTTTAAGGGGCAAAGTGGGGCGGTTTCATCCTGTGGTTAAACAGACTTGGTTTTCCGCCGTTTTCCTCTGCTGTAACTAACCTTATTGATTAAGGTATATATATTATGGAAAATAATGACGCGTTGAACAGTATGTCTTTAGATTCCGAATATAACAATAGCGGCCTTAGATGCCCCGTCAACTGTAAATTACCAACAGGCTTTAAACGTCGATAACCATGCCATCGAACCCCGGTTCCATTCCCGGCAGACATTTGGCCGACAATTTGTCGTAATCCAACTGCGCGCTTAGATGCGTTAAAATGGTTCTGCGCGGCTTTAATTGATTCGCCCAAGCTAGAACCTTGTCGACATGCGCGTGGCTTTGGTGTGGTTCGTTGATAAAACAATCGACAATCCATGTATCGACGCCGCGCAACAATTCAAACGATTCGGCTGGAAAATCGACCACATCGGTGCAATATGCGAAATTGCCGATACGGAACCCAAGACTGTTTATATAGCCGTGATTTTGCAAAATCGGCATGATTTTCAAATGTTCGAATTGAAATTCCTGATAGGCTTGGATCAAATTGGGTTGCAATTGCGGGCGGTAAAAACCATGACCATCCGGCAAAATTTTTAAAACGTAACCGAAACATTTTTCGATTTCGTCCATAGTTGGCCGGTCGGCATAAATTGGAATAACTTTTTGCATGACACGATTCATGCCCCGCATATCGTCGATACCGTGCAAATGATCGGCGTGCGCATGGGTGTATAACACCGCATTAACGCGCGATATATTGTTGGCCAATAATTGTGTGCGTAAATCCGGCGATGTGTCGATTAAAATACCGACGCCATTGTCTTCTATATATATAGACGGCCGCGTGCGGGTATTTTTTGGATTTGCGGGATCGCATCTGCCCCAATTATTGCCAATCAACGGCACGCCGCCGGATCCGCCGCATCCCAATATCGTAATCTTCATGCGGCCTTCCGGAATAGATTATGGAAATTATCGCTGGTTATTTTTCCGATTTCGGCAGCGGTTAGATTTCTTACATCCGCCAATTGCTGGGCTGTGTGAGCGACAAACGCAGGTTCGTTCGATTTGCCGCGCATCGGAACAGGCGCCAGATATGGGGAATCGGTTTCAATCAAAATACGGTCGATTGGCAATTGCGCGGCAATATCGCGCAAATTTTGCGCGGTTTTGTATGTCAAAATACCGGAAAAAGAAATATATCCGCCCAATTCGATCCCTGCCCGCGCCAATTTTTCACCTGCCGTAAAACAATGAAGTAAAATTGGGAACGCGCCACGGGCGAATTCATCGCGCAAAATCATTTCTGTGTCTTCGTCGGCGTCGCGGGTGTGAATGATAATCGGCAATTGCGTTTCGCGGGCAATCGCGATGTGGTCGCGGAAAATTTTATGTTGTACGTCGCGCGGCGCATGATCGTAGTAATAATCCAATCCCGCCTCGCCGATTCCAATTACCTTTGGATGGGCGCAATATTTTAAAAATTCTTCGCGCGGCCACATGGTTTCCGTTGCGGCATTGTGCGGATGAACGCCGATGGAACAATATACATTTGCATGCATTTCGGCCAGTTTCAGCACCTTTGGCCATTCGGTCAATTTCGTGCTGATGGTCAGCATTTTATCGACGCCGGCGTTTTTCGCCCGCGCCAAAACCCCGGCCGTATCCGCGGCCAGGGGTTCATAATCCAAATGGCAATGCGAATCAATGAACATATTAGGTTCCGGTTTTTGCCGCGTCTTCTTCGACAAATCTTGGGAACACGGGCACCGCAGGATTTAACGCATTGCCAGAAACCAGGGCATGCGCCGCGCCGGCATGCGAAAAATCGCGTTTGGATTCAGGCACGTTCAAGATATATAAAATCTTGGCGGCCGATTCCGGCATAAATGGTTGCGATGCCAATGCCAAATGACGAATCACTTCGAGCAATACGTACAATACCGTTTCCATCCGGTCAGGATCGGTTTTGCGCAATGTCCACGGCGCGCCGGTATCGACATATTGGTTTGCGGCGCTGATCAGCGATTGAAAAACATCCAAAGATTTGCTGATCGCTTGGGCGTCTAGTTCCTTGCGCATTTTGTCCAAAAGCCCATAGGCCTGATTCAACATTTCCTGATCGGGTGGTTGCAAGCCGTTGTTTTTCGGCACAATCCCCCCGGCATTTTTATGGATAAACGCGACAACGCGTTGCACCAAATTGCCGAAATCGTTCGCAAGTTCAGTGTTCATCCGGCGCAACATCGATGCGTGCGAAAAATCGCCGTCATTGCCGAATGGCACTTCGCGCATCATGAAATAACGCACCGCATCGAGGCCGTATTTTTTAACCAAACCAACAGGATCGATTACGTTGCCAAGGGATTTGGAAATTTTCTGGCCTTCGTTCGTCCACCAGCCATGGGCGAAAACGCGTTTTGGCGGCGGCAAATCGGCAGCCATTAAAAATGCGGGCCAATACACGCAATGAAAACGAATAATATCCTTGCCCACCATATGTAAATCGGCTGGCCAGAATTTTTTGAAATCTCCGCCGGTTTCTGGGTATCCAACTGCGGTGATGTAATTGCTTAATGCCTCGATCCAGACATACATGATGTGTTTATCGTCATTGGGAACTGGAACGCCCCATTTGAACGATGTGCGGGAAACCGACAAATCCATCAATCCGCCGCGCACGAAACTGAGGATCTCATTGCGGCGCGATTCCGGCGCGATGAAACCAGGATTTTCTTCGTAGAATTTCAATAACCGGTCTTGCCAGGCGGATAATTTGAAAAAATAACTTGGCTCTTCGACCCATTCGACATCGGCGCCCGTCGGCGCTTTGCCATTCACCAATTCGGATTCGGCATAAAATGCTTCGTCGCGCACGGCGTACCATCCGGCGTATTTGCCGATATAAATGTCGCCCTTTTCAACCAATTTATTCCAGAAACTTTGCGCGCATTTCAAATGGCGATCTTCGGTTGTGCGGATAAAATCGTCTTCGGAAAAATTCATGGTGCGGCACAGATCGCGGAAATTTTGCGATACTTTGTCGGTAAACGCCTTTGGCGACATGCCCGCTTTTTCCGCTGCTTTTTCCACTTTTTGTCCGTGTTCGTCGGTGCCGGTCAAAAACCGGACATTGTATCCATCCAACCGTTTAAACCGCGCCAATACGTCACAAGCCAATGTTGTATATGCGTGACCGATATGCGGCGCGTCATTGACGTAATATATCGGCGTTGTGATGTAATAATTTTTTTCGGTCATGTCTTCCCCTCGCCTTATATTTTAGGCGGCCATTTTGGCCATCAAATTCAACCATGTTTGCTTGGCGTCAAGATACAGGAATTGTTGCTTTCCAACAAGCTCTTGCATGTGGTCATAATATTCCAACCATGCCTGTTGCGGCTTTATTTGCAATAAAACCGGCCTTAAATCGGATTCCTGCGGGGAATCGGGTTGGTGCGGCCTGATCGCGCTTTCGCAGATTTTATTCATGATTATTTGCGCCACAACAGGATTTGCGCCGAATTTTTCGGCCAAATCGTGCATGCGCGGCCATTCCGGGGATTTGGCGGCGATGTGTTCCAGCATTCTTTTAACTTCGCCGCAAATGGCCATCGCATCGGATTCGATCAGCAATTTTAAATGGCCGATGCTGCCAGATGACAGGTCGATATAGGCGTTCTGATCCGATTCGCGGTGAATGGCCGGGAAATAATTTTGCATATATTCCCGCAACGCCGAATCCGACAATGGCGCAAACCGCAATACGCGGCAACGCGACCGGATGGTCGGCGGAAAATACCCCAACGTGGATGCGACCAGAATAATCAATGATTTGGCCGGCGGTTCTTCGAGAATTTTTAAAATGGCGTTCGATGCGTTGCGGTTCATCATTTCCGCATCGTCGATAATCACGATCCGCCAACTGCCTTCGGCGGCGGCTTTGCGCAAAAATGCGGGAACTTCGCGGATGAAATCGACGCCAAGCTCGCTTTTTTGTTTTTCGCCGTCTTTGGGTTTTCCGTCGATTACCAACAAATCCGGATGCGTCCCGGCCATGACCTTGCGGTACAATGGATGATCGGGATCGTGAATGGAATCCGGAGTTGGCGCTTTTGGCGCTTCGGGTTCCGCGAATAACATGGTGGGTTTGGTTTCGGCGATTTCAATCGCCTTGGCGCTGATCGTTCCGGCCAGCAATTCGCGCGCCGCGTATAATGCGAATGTCGATTTTCCGATGCCTTTGGGGCCTGTGAAAATCCAGCTTTGCGGGATTTTACCGGAACGGCAAGTATTCCAGAATTCTTCGATCGCGGCGGATTGTCCGATAATGCTGGTCATGGCCTATCCGGCTTTTTTCATGGCCATTTGCAAATGGAATCTGGCGTTCAGCGCATTGATCAAACGGGCGGTGACTTGGTTTAAATCGCCGGTGCCGTCGATTACCAAGCAGCGGTCGGGGGCATTGCCCGCAATGTCTAAAAACGCGCCGCGAAGTATGCGGTGCGTTTTGTGATAACTGGCCTCAATCCGGTCTTTTTTGCCTTTGCGTTTATCGACGCGTTCCAATGTGGTTTCGGTCGGCAGATCGATAATCAATGTCAAATCGGGTTCAAAATCGTCAAACGCCATACGGTGTATTGTTTGCACGGCTTCGCGCCCAACACCTTTGACATATCCTTGATACGCCATGGTGGAATCCATAAAACGGTCGCAAATTACCCAATTGCCGGCATCCAGTGCCGGTTTAATCAAATTTTCGACATGTTGTTTGCGCGCGGCGTTCAACAACAACACCTCGCTGATTGGGTGCCATTTATCGTCTTTGCCTTGCAATAACGTTTTTCTGATTTCTTCGGCCTGAGGCACGCCGCCAGGTTCACGCGTGGTGATGGCATTAATGCCGCACGATTGCAAAGCCAGAGCCAGGCGTTTGCATTGGGTGGATTTACCGACGCCTTCCCCACCTTCAAGGGTGATAAAACGCCCCGGTACCGCAGCGGGTTTATTCATGTATCAGTTGCCCGTTAAAATATAGGTTATGCCTTTGATTGTTCGGCTTATGAACCCTAGTTTAGCAACATTTTCGACGGGATAAAGCGGATAATCTTTGGTGAATCCGCCTGCGCCAGTGACCGTTAAAACCGCAATGGCGGTATCTTTGGATACGGGGGCATGAACGGGCTGGGTAAATTTAACCTTGGCGTTGACCGTGCCCCTGTCCGCGTTCGATAATGTGAATATTACGGGGTCTTTGACCGCGACGGCGACTTTGTCTTTTTCGCCCATCCAAATCGGGACATCGGCCATGGTTTGACCCGGCGTCGCGATTTTATAATTTTTAAATTCGCGGAAACCCCATTCCAACAACCGTTTGGATTCGTCGGCGCGTTCTTGCATGGATTTCAATCCGTTGACGACCATAATCAATCGTCTGCCGTCACGAATGGCGGTTCCAACCAATCCATAGCCGGCTTCGTCGGTGTGGCCGGTTTTTAAACCGTCCGCGCCGTGAAATCCGTACAATAACGGATTGCGGTTGCCTTGTTTAATCTTGTGATAGGTGTATTCGGTTTCTTTGTAATAATGCATGTATTCCGGGAAATCGTTGATCAGGTGCAAACCCAATGTCAACAAATCGCGCGCAGTCATATAATGATTCGGATCCGGCCATCCGTTTGAATTGCGGAATTGGCTGGATGTCAGGCCGATTTTGGCGGCGGTTTCATTCAACAAATCCGAAAATGATTCTTCGTTGCCCGATACGCCTTCGGCCAATGCGACGCACGCGTCGTTGCCTGATTGAATGATCATACCGCGCAGCAAATCTTCGATTTTGACATCGGTGTTAATGTCGATGAACATTTTGGAACCTTGGGTAGACCAGGCCTTTTGTGAGACTTTGAACGTATCTTCCAATTTCAATTTGCCGTTTTTCAACATGTCGAAAACGACATACGCGGTCATTAATTTGCTCATGGACGAAGGCGGCATTTTTTCATCCGCGTTTTTTTCAAACAAAATGGTGCCCGTTTGCGCGTCGAAAACAATCGCCTGCCGAGCCGGGGTTTCCATGGCCAATGCGGCATTTATCGTCCAGCAGGTGAATATGGCCAAAACGCATATCAGCGCAGTCAATTTACGAATCGTCATTAAACACCTGTTGTTATTTTGAAGTTTTATTCCGAAATAATTTTTGCGTCCTGTATTCCGAATTCGGCGACACGGGATTGCAATACGGTTGCTTGGTCGAAACTGGAAATCGGCCCCAGGCGGACGCGAAACAACGTTCTGCCATTTCTTTCTAATGGGGTGACTTGGACTTGGCCAAGGTTTTTTAACTGATTTTGCAGTCTTTCCACATTTTGCTGGTTCGAAAATGCCCCGACTTGCAGGTACAAATTGCCTTGGGTTTCGGGGACAGGCGCTGCGGCCTGGGGTTGCGCGCGCGATGGCGCAAAATCGCTTGTTTGATCGGAACGGCTGAACCCGACATTTGGCTCCGATTCTTGGTTGCCGAATCCAGGGGATTGCGCCGAACCGTATGGCGCGGGCGGCGGGGTAAAAGAAGGCTGTGGGCGTTTGGCGCCTTGCGGGGCAAGCGGTTCTGGCGGGGTTAATTCCACGGTCTGGATAGATTGAAATGACGATCCCTGCCCCGTTACATCGCCGTCGCCAGGCGGTGCGCCCATGCCGCCATTTGTTTGTTGCATGGTAATCGGGTCGCCGGAACGAGGGATCGATTGGACGACATCGTCGGGCAAATCGGCGCCGTGCGCCATGGCCAAACGTTTGCTTTCTTCGGTCAATAATTCAACCCGCACGCGCGCCATGCCTTGGGATTCAAATCCCAACACCCTGGCGGCTTCGTGAGAGACATCAATGATCCGGCCTTTTTTGAATGGCCCACGGTCGTTGACCCGCAAAACCGCAATGCGGCCATTGTCCAAATTCGTCACGCGAACCAGGCTTGGCATAGGCAAGGTGCGGTGCGCCGCCGTCAATGCGGATTTATCGAACGATTCGCCATTAGCGGTTTTGCGGCCATGAAATTCATCGCCGTACCAAGACGCCAAACCTTCTTCGCTGTAACCCCAATCTTCTTTGGGATAATACCAACGTCCTTGGATTTGATATGGTTTGCCGACTTTGTATTGCACGTTCGGATTGACGGCGGTTTGTTGTTGCGTCGAACCGTCGCCCCATATTTTACCGGCATGCGTAATAAATTGCGTTTCCGCGCAGCCCGAAAGCCCCACGGCAACCCCAATTGAAACGCAAATGGTGCGGATGAACCGTTTCATAAAATCGAATTATAAAATATCGTCCGAAACAGCGGATGATAATGGTTTGTCGGGTTGTTGTTCCGCATGCTTTTGCACGCCGCCGATCCGGTCGGACAACATGCCGACGCTGATGGCGAAATGATGCGACCGGTTCCATGCCATAATAGTGCGGTAATTGCGGTATACCAAAAACGCCGGGCCGTCTTTGCCATCGGGCATAATCAACGATGCCTTGGCGCCGGAATTGGGCATAGCGCCGCCGGCGGATGTTTTAACACCCATTTTACCCCATTCCGCGACGGTTTTTTGCACGTTCAGCGTCGCCAGTTCGATGTCCACCGGCTTGCTTAGTTTAACGGGCGTTCCCCATGGCTCGCCTTTTTTCCAGCCGGATTTCATCAAATAATTCGCGGCGGATGCGAATACGTCTTCGCGTTCGTTCCACAAATCCACGCGGCCATTATTGTTGCCGTCGATCGCAAAATTCCAGTACGTGCTGGGCATGAATTGGCATTGTCCCATCGCCCCTGCCCATGATCCCATAAACGGTTTTGTCAAATACGGATGTTTATCCATCAATTTTAACGTGGTGATAAATTCCTTGGTAAAATATTCGCGCCGTCTGCCGTCATATGACAATGTCGCCAGCGCGCTTAGGATGTCATAACCGCCGGTAACCTGTCCGAAACGCGTTTCGATGCCCCATAATGCGACAACAATCGATTTCGGCACGCCGGATTTTTGTTCCACCCAGTTCAAATATTTTTCGTTGGCGCGCAAAGATTTTTTGCCCGTGGCGATACGTTCGGCCGATACGATTTTTTGTTTGTAATCTTTGAACGATAATTTGAATTCCGGTTGATTGCGGTCTTTGGTTATCACATCTGGAACGTATTCGATTGCCGCGAAATGATCGTTGATGCTTTCGGGGCTGATGCCTTGTTTATACGCTTCGGTGCGGAAATTGCTCAGCCAGGCGTAAAATTCGCCTTCGTCAGCCCGGGCATTTTGCGCCGATACACCGATCAAGCAGGCAATAAACAACGCACGATAAAGCAGATGAAAGGCAGGTCGGCGGGTGACGGGATTTTTTGACATAGGAAGCACCATAAGGACGATTGATACCATATTATAATTTTTCAACCCAAGTGATACAAGGATTAGCGGAATATTGCCATATATTTGATAAAATCGGTGACAAAGCCCCAAATCGGGGATAGACGGCGTTCCGCATTGTCTGGTATCACATAAACCATGCGGATGGATGGCTGAGCGGTTGAAAGCACCGGTCTTGAAAACCGGCAGGGGCGTAAGTCCCTCGCGAGTTCGAATCTCGCTCCATCCGCCAGTTTATTCTGTGAATCTTTTGACCTACTAACTCCCGGCCCTGGTCATGGCGCTTACAATCGTTTGCACGTTGTGGCGGTACATGCCGATATATGTATCGGCTTCGTCTTTTTTGCTATTCAGCGCGTCGGTGTATAATGTGCCGCCGACAGTAACGCCGGTTTCATCGCTGATTTTTTTAATAATGCTCGGGCTGACCATATTTTCAAAAAATACGGCCTTGATTTTTTCGCGGTTGATAATGTCGATCAAACGGGCGATGTCTTGCGCCGAAGGTTCGTGGTCGGTGTTGAAACCATAGGCACTATAGGATTTAATTTTAAAAAACTGCGCGAAATATTGCATCGAATCGTGCGTTGTCACCATTTTGCGTTTCGATTCTTGCACCTTGGCGAATTCCGATTTCGCCCAGTTTTCCAATTCGATCAACTGCGTGCGGTAAGATTCATAATTGATGCGGTAAAAATCGGCGTTTGGCGGATCCAGGCGGCCAAGTTCTTTGGCTATCCATGCGGCGTAAAATCGGGCGTTGCTGATGCTTTGGAATGCGTGCGGGTCCAAATTGCCGTCATGTTTATGGCCTTCGTCCGCGGCCATTTCCGGGTGTTCGCCGACGTAACTGTCGCGCATTCTTTTTTGTTCTTTTGTTAATGTGCTTTTGTCCGAAGATTTCGATGCGATAATTCTTTCGCCTTTGAAATCGGCCGATTTAATCGCCCGTCCCAGCCAATGTTCGAAATTCATCCCGTTGCTGATAATGACGTCGGCATTGGATATTTGCTGCATTGCCGCAGGCGTCAATTGGTAATTGTGCACGTCTTGCCCCGTTCCTACCAGGGTGGAAAGATCGGCCCGATCGCCGATAATATTTTTTGTTATGTCGTATAAAATGCTGAATGTGGCAACGATTTTCAGCCGCTTTGGGGCGTTGCCGGGGGCATCGGTTTCTTGTTGCGCCATGGCATGCGGCGCGGATACCAAAAACATGGCAAGGATGAAAATTACCGATAAAATTTTACGCATGGCGTTCTCCTGGTGAAAAGCGGTTTTAGGCAGTCTTATTGAAATGACAATTTGGCGCGGGCGGCGTTGGCGAAATGCACAATCAATGAAATGCCATACACGGCGCCAAGGCATAATACGATGCTGGCGCCGGCCGGCAAACTGAAATGATAGGATATAACCAATCCTAGATAGGAAAATACCAATCCGATCGCAATCGACAATCCAATCAATGGGATAATCCCGCGCACCCAAAATCGCGCGGCGATCACGGGCAGAATAAATAAACCCATGGACAATAATGTGCCCAGGATAAAATACGAAAATACGATATTGACGACGAACATGGCCAAAAACAGGAAATAATATTTGCTGCCCCCCATGCCGTTTAAGCGCATAAAACTGGGATCGAACGATTCGGCGATAAATGCGCGGAAACACAAGAAAAATAAAGTTGTCGATGCCGCCACAAGCCCCATCAGCCAATAAATATAATTATCCGGCACGGTCAATAAATCGCCGAATAAAAAATGCAGCAAATCGGTATTACCGCCAAACGTGCTGATCAGGCAAACCCCCAAAGACAGCGAGATCAAATAAAACGACGCGAAACTGGAATCTTCTTTTAATTTGGTATTACGCGATACAAATCCCGCGAACAAGGCCACAAGCAATCCGGTTATCACCGCGCCGAATATCAGGGCGGTTATGGACAAGCCGAATAATACATACGCAATCGCGACACCGGGCAACACGGCGTGCGATAAAGTATCACCCACCAAACTGATCCGGCGCAACACCACAAACGCGCCGATTGGAATGCTGGATAAACACAACAACGCTAACGCGGCCAAGGCGGCCTGCATAAATCCGTAATTCAAAAATGGATCGATAAATATTTGTTGGAAATTAGGCTGGTTCAGCATGTTTGTATCCGCGCAAAGCCGATTGCGGGTAAGTATGTGGATTTATATCCAAAGTCGCGGTTTGGTTGCTAATTCTCAATATCTGATCGAATCCTTGATTCAGCAGCGCGGGATCGTGAATGACAACCAAAATTGTTTTACCCCGCGCTTGCGCGCGTTTTAACAATGACATGATTTGCGCGGTGCTGGATTGATCCAATTCCGCGAACGGTTCATCCAAACAAAATATATCGGCATCCTGCGCCAAAATCCGCGCCAAAAATGCGCGTTTCAATTGGCCGGCCGACAGATCCTGAATAAAACTGTCGGCGTAATCCGATAATTGCACATCGGCCAGCGCGTTATCGACGATTTCCTTGCGGGCCGTTTTAGCCAATTTCTTTTTCATTAAACCCATGCCGACCAATTCCGAAACGCGCAATGGAAAATCCCGGTCGAAATCGGAAATTTGCGGCAAATAGCCAATGGTCAATTTCTGCCGTCCTGCGATGGCGATGGATCCGGTTGTTACCGGCAAAATGCCGACAATCGCGCGCAGCAGGCTGGTTTTACCCGCACCGTTCGGCCCCATGATCGCGACCATGCTTTGTCTTTGAATGCGCAAATTCATCGCATGCAGAACGCAACGTTTATCGAAATGAATATGCGCGCCGTCCATGGCGATCAAGTCGTCGGCGGCATGGTTTTTCGGCTTTGCGCCGGATTGCGGCGTCATCGATAGGATTTGCGTCATGGAAATGTTATAATATAACATACCATGAAAATCAAGCCGTTAATAAAAGAAAAATTACGGGATCAATATATTCAGGTTTTTGGCTAGTTGCTGGGCATTTAGATCGGTTTTTAAGACGCCCATGGATTTCGGCCCCGGCATGGTCAGATAAAACATCGACGTATGGTTCACTGTGTAATAACCATCTTCGTCCGTATCCGATTTTTTGGCATAGACCATGTAATTTTTGGTTGCCGCATCGATCGCCTTTTGCGTGCCGGTCAGCCCCTGGATTTCTGGATTGAAAATGGCCGTATAAGTTTTCAATTTATCCGCGGTATCGCGGGACGGGTCGATGGTAATAAATATCATCGCCAATTTTTTCTGTTTTGCGGCCGGCAAGGCCGCATAGGCATCGGCCAATTTTTGCAATTCCACCGGGCAAATGTCCGGGCACGATGTGAATCCAAAATATGCAATTGTGTATTTTTCAGCGAAATCCCGTTCGGTCATGGCGCGGCCGTCATGCCCGGTTAACGCGAATTCAGGATTGAAATTCACTTCAACCAAATCGGTTTTTTGCGTCTGGCCATTCCACAATAACGCCAAACAAGCGCCCAACAATATCGCCGCGATGATCAAAATACGCCGTAATGTCATTTTATTTGCGCCGAGATGTTATTGGGTATGTTCGAAAGATGGCAATGTTCCGCCCTGGCGCCGTCCGCGATTCGATTGCGATTGGCCTTTTTGTTCGGCTTCCATCATGATCGATTTGAGCGGGTTCGGCCCCGATGCCTCGGGGGTTAGAACACGGTTGTTATGTTCCTGGCGGCTGGCGATTTGCGCCTGTATTTTCGCCATATCGACCTGCAAATAATCTTTTGACCACCAATCTTGGGGCACATAGGTTTTTGCGGCAGGCGTTAAATCGTAACTTTCTTCGGGAGGAACCGAAAACGGTTTGGAAAGCAACTGATTCGCGCTTAGGCTGTTGAATCCGCCCGTACTGGATTCGGTTTTTGTTTTGTTCGACAAAAACGGATAAAAATCGCCGGAATTATCCGCGGCAACAGGATTGCCGCGACCCAGTATGATATAGGCTTTTTTCAATTCGTCGTATTTTCTTTGGGCATCTTTGCTGCGTTGAAATTCAAGCAGAGCTTCGGGATTGTTGCGCATCGCGGTGTCCATGCCGTTCAGCATTTTTTCAACCACAAATTTCGCGCAAGATTGGTTGCGGTACGGCGCCTTTAGAAAACTGGTGGCATTGCGAATTTGCATAATGTCCGAACCGCCGCTTAACGCTTCGGATCTACAATTGTCGAACATGGTCTGATCGTAATCGGACAATTTCAAATCCATCAATCCGCTGCGCATGGATCCGGTGTTGCCGGAAACCGACGGCGATTTGGCGTCGTTTTTCACGCTCGGCCTGCTGTCGCGGACTTCGGGATTGTAATCCGACCCGGGATGGCTGCCTTTGTCGCGGAACGGATCGAAATATCCGGTTTGCGCGCTGGCGGCAAACGGCGCAATGGCAATCGATAAAGCCAAAATAAGAACGAAATGACGCATGATAAACCTGTGCCTTTGGTATTATGAAATGGCTTGTTCCAGCCACACATTAATTCTAATCCATATTGGAATATTATAACAGCTTTATTGGACTGGCGCTGGGGCTAATGCGGGTTTTTGTGATAAATCCTGTTGAAATTGCTGTTGCACTTGCGGCAACAATGTCTGTATTTCCGCATTGCAATTTTGCATCACCTGTTTGCCCATGGGCGTTGCAATAAAATTTTGCGCATTCTGATAACTGCCGGGCGATATCGCCTGCCCCGCACCGGAATAATCCCCCCCGCCCACAATCGCATTGACGGTATCCGAATCGATATGTTTTTCCAAACACGCGGCCAATAATTGCAATTGATCGCCCGTCAATGACGACATGGTGGATTGCACCGCCGTTTGCATCATTTGATCGTTGGATGGTGTTGGGGACGGTATGGGCGCATTTGGCGCGGCAGATACGGGCAATTCCAGTTGTTCGTTTGCTGTGGAATCGGATATTTCCGGTGCCGCGGCTGGTTGCGCCGGATTTTTACGTTTTGCATAAATAGACGATGCATCGGCGGCGGGTGCGTTAAAAAATACAAAACAAATGAATAATGCGTTTGCGAGGCGAATCATAAGATTCCGATCGTTAAAGTTAAATCGATTAGGATTAACGGATCGTAGCCGCATAAATAAAAAAACGCCAGCCACCTGATGTGGCTTGGCGTTTTATAAACGTTCAAACAAGTTACTAGCGCGAACCGCGGGACATTGCCATTGCCAATGGATTCAATGTCGTGGTCGCTGTTAATAATGGCTCGCGTCTGCCGCTGTGAACGGCTGCATGCATTTCATGCACGCCCATACTGCCGAAAACTTTGCTTGGATCAACCGCGCCTTTGTTCATGAATTTTGCTCTGTCCATTTTACAGTACCTCCGCCTTGTTTGTTATTTTTCCGCCTTTGCTGCGCATAATGCCTTGCATCCGTTCGGCCAAAAATTGTTCGATAACGGCCGCACCGCGTAAAATTTCTTCGAATTCAACGACAGGGATTTTTTGCCCCGACGCCTCGAGTTCGTCCATGCGATCCAAAACCGCATAGGTTTTTTCGCGCATCATCAATAATTCTTCGGTAGTGGCTTCTAATAATGGGTCGACGCGTTCATCCAATTGATCCTTGGACAGGCTTTTTAATGCAGGCAGTCGGAATGGCGCGTTGAAATTCACCCGCCCCGATCCGGCAATCATTCCATGTGATGTGTGTTCGTTTTCCCGTATCATAATCGTAACCATCTATGCGACCCCCGGTATGCGTAATTTTTATTGAAGGCTGTTGTTATTTAAAGACGCCTTGTATCTAAATTAGCATATAGCGTATCTCTTTTTATACTAAAATGGTAAAGAAAACGTTAAATGCTGTAATAAATATTACATACTTGGTTGTCATTTTGTAATAATCGTATAATAATCGTTTTTTTTCAAAAAATCAATAATATTTTTAAAAGATCCTATTGGGGGTGAAATATGTCGCAATTCACGCCTGGCAAGGGTTTGAAATGATCGAGCACAATGTCCCAATCGATTTGAAAAATGTTGCCAGGATTCCATTTTGGGTTTCGGTCTTTGTCGATCACCGCGGCGCGGACGCCTTCGAAAAATTCATCGCGGCGAATGCATTGCTGGCTTAACAACAATTCGGTTTGCAACACTTGCGCCAATGTTTGCCCGCGGGAACGGCGAAATGCTTCGAATGTAATGCCCATGCTGGTTGGGGAATTTTTATCGATGATTTGTTTGACATCCCGCCCCCACTCGCTTGATTCTAAATTGCGGTAAATTTCATCAAGCGAGGAGTGTGAAAAATGCCGATCGATTTCCGGTTGGAATTTTTGCAATTTGGACGGCGATTCCGGTTTGGACGACAATTCATCCAATAACCGGTCAATATCTGCGGCGGATTGAATCGAAAATAATTTGTGTTTGAATGTATGCAATGATTTTTGTGTCAAATAATGCGTGCCCATGCCCGCGTAAATCGCATCGGCCGCATCCATTGGCGTTCCGGTCAGGGCGTGATAAATGCCGATTTTTCCAGGCGCCTTGGGCAGAAAATAACTGCCGCCCACATCGGGAAACAGTCCGATTCCGCATTCCGGCATCGCGAATTTCGTGCTGGCGGTCATAATGCGGTGGCTGCCATATACCGAAATGCCGATACCGCCGCCCATTACGATTCCATTCATAATGGAAATATATGGTTTCGGATAATTGTCGATTTTATGATTCAACGTATATTCGGTTTTGAAAATATCGTAACCAAAATCAAAATCGCCCCGGCGGGTGTGCATCAACCGTATATCGCCGCCGGCGCAAAATGCGCGTTCCCCCGCGCCTTCGACCAAAATTGCCACGATATTGGGATCGTTGCGCCATTCATCCAATGCGGCATGAATGGTTTGAATCATTTCCAGATTCAGCGAATTCAAACTGTTCGGACGGTTCAATATAATGTGCCCGATGGGCGAATTATGTTGCAATATAACGGGATCGGTCATGCGGCGTCCGCATATTGTTCCAATATTTTACGCGCAACGATCAGTTGCATGATTTCATTGGTGCCTTCTAAAATCCTGTTCACGCGCAGATCGCGGAATATCCGTTCGATTTGGTATTCGCGCACATATCCATATCCGCCGTGCAATTGCAACGATTCATCGGCAATGGCAAAGGCCGCTTCGGACGCGAATTTTTTTGCCATCGCCGAATGCAATGCGGCGTTTGGATCGGCGTCGTCCAAACTTTGGGCGGCGCGATAAGTCAATAACCGCGCGGCATCCAATTGAATCGCCATATTGGCGATTTTGAATTGCAATGCCTGGAATTCCGATAATTTTTTACCGAACTGTTTGCGTTCATGCACGTACCGCCCGGCCAGATCCAGCGCGGATTGCGCGCCGCCCAATGAACAGGCGGCGATATTGATCCGCCCGCCATCCAATGCGCGCATGGCGATTTTGAACCCATCGCCTTCTTTGCCCAATAAATTGGTTTGCGGCACGCGCACACCATCCAAATTCATGGAATTGGTGGCTTGGTTGCGCCAACCCATTTTCTGTTCCGGTTTGCCGAACGACAATCCCTTGGCGCCTTTTTCAACCAAGATCGCGGAAATTCCCCCGGCGCCGTCGCCCCCGGTTCTGGCCATGACAACGTATACGTCGCTGACCCCGCCGGCGGTGATGAAAACCTTGTTCCCGGTTATGATGTAATCGCCGCCGTCCTTGATTGCTTTTGTTTTCAGCGATGCGGCATCCGACCCAGATCCCGATTCGGTCAAGCAATAACTGCCCATCGCCTGAAGCCCGGCCATTTTCGGCAAGAAATGTTTTTTGACGTCCGTTTGCGCATATTGTTCGATTATCCAAGACACCATGTTATGCACGGTTAAAAACGCCGTCGTTGAAACACATCCCGCCGCCAGGGATTCGAATATGATCGCTGCATCCAGGCGTGTTAACGCCGATCCGCCATATTGTTCCGGCAAATATAATCCCGTAAACCCAAGCGCGGCGGCGTCGCGCAAAACGTCCATCGGGAAATGTTCTTGTTCGTCCCATTGCCCGGCGAAAGGAAATAATTTTTCCGACGCGAATTTCCGCGCCATTTCTTGCAATGCGGTTTGTTCGGGCGACAATGTAAAATTCATGATGAAACCTTTTATTTTCCCAGCCAGTTTTTTATCATGGCGATTTGATCCTTGTCCATCAACGCTGGCGCGTGTCCGGCGTTTTCTATTTCCACTGTTTCGACAAAGCCGCCTTTTTGCAGCATTCTTTGCAAGGTCTGGGGCGGCAATACATCGGATGTTTTGCCGCGTATAACCAATGTGGGGCATTGAATACCGTCCCATAACGGCCACAGATCCAGATCGCCTTTTTCGGCGGCCTGTTGAAACGGAACCGCGATGTCCGGATCGTAATGCAATATCAACCCGCCATTTGAATCTGTGGGATCCGGGCGGGTCGAATATTTCGCCAAATGGTCCCAATGACGTTCATCGGTAATGCCGAACGCCAGATAATTTTTTTTGAAATATCCCTTGGCATGTTCCAGATGCATGAATTTTGGCCGCTGGCTGGCATAGGCACGGATGCGTTGCAACGATAATTGCGGCAAATGCGGTCCTACATCGTTTAAAATTAATTTGCGGATCAATGACGGATTCAACGTATTTGCCATCATCGCGGTCAAACCGCCCATGGATGTGCCGATCCAATCGACCGATTGAATATTTTGCTGCATCAAAAATTGAATGATGTGCGCGGCATATGTGCCGATATGGTATTGCATTTTATCGTCAAGCCACGCGCTGCGCCCCCGCCCGGCGACATCGATCGACAATACGCGGTAATCGGCCGATAATGTTTCCGCCAGAAAATCGAAATCATGGCTGTTGCGCGTCAGGCCGTGAACGCAAACCAGTGTTTTCGGATTATCGGACGCGCCCCATTCCAAATATCCAAGCGACATTGGCTGGCCATTCCAGACAAAATTATAGTTTTGTTCCCGCATCAGACACGAAACCGTTAATTAAAAAATTGTTACCAAACCGTATTATGGCATGTGAAATTATCGCATCCAGTGGATAATCCGCCATATCCCCGCGATTTTTTCTCATTCCCCCCTGGATGTTACTATCTCTTAACCATTTACCCCGCATAATCAAGACTGGTACCACCCTTATTTTCCAAATATTTGTCCTATGTTCATTTTCGTTGGCCTTGGCATTGTTATATTCTGTTCCTTCGGCGCCTATGTGCTGTTCGGGGGCAATATCGGCATTATCGCGCACGCTTTGCCCAAAGAGATGCTGATGATCGGCGGCGTCGCATTGGGCGCCACAATTGTTGCGAATCCGACGTTTTTGTTGAAAAAATTTGGTGGCGGCATCGGCGCGATCATCAAAGGCGCGCACCACGACAAAGAAAGTTTTTTGGAACTTTTGACTTTGTTGTATTCCATCTTCAAGCTGGTCAAAACCAAAGGTATTTTATCGATCGAGCAGCACATCGAAAAACCGGAAGAAAGCGAATTTTTCAAAAAATTCCCGCATTTTCTGCACGACCATCATGCGCCAGTCTTTTTATGCGATTATTTGCGCATGTGGACATTGGGCACCGACAACCCTCATGAAATGGAATCTATCATCGATTTGGAGTTGGAAACCCACCACCAAGAAGAAGAACAAGTATCCGGCGCCATTCAGAATTTGGCCGACGGTTTGCCCGCAATCGGGATCGTCGCCGCGGTTTTGGGTGTTATTAAGACCATGGGTTCCATCGATCAGCCGCCGCCTGTGCTTGGCGGAATGATCGGCGGCGCGTTGGTCGGTACGTTTTTGGGCGTGTTCTTGGCATACGGGATTTTCGGCCCTATGGCGGCACATTTGAAAAATATTCATATGATGGATGGAAAATATTTTCTTGCCATCAAGGCAGCCTTGTTAGCGCATATGCAGGGTTATCCGCCGTCCGTTTCGGTGGAAATGGCCAGAAAATCATTGCCGTCTATCGTTCGCCCATCATTCTTCGAAGTCGAAGAAGCCTGTTCCAAAGTCACTTTATAGGCATAAAAAATGGCCGATAAAAAAGACAAATCCGGCGAAAAACAACCCATAATCAAAAAGGTAAAAAAAGGCCATGGGCATGGCCACCACGGCGGCGCGTGGAAAGTCGCTTATGCCGACTTCGTTACCGCGATGATGGCGTTTTTTTTGCTGATGTGGCTGTTGAATGCGACCAGCCAGGAACAACGCATGGGTATCGCAAACTATTTTAACCCCGTGACCGTTACCAAAGTCAATATATCCGGTTCCGGTGGCGTATTGGGCGGCACGACGGCAGGCCCTGACGGCGCTTTGACTCAAAACACAACGACGATGTCTGTGTCGCCATCCATGACACCGCCCCAAGACGTAACCGAAGGCCCGGATAACGATTTTCCGGCGTCTTCAGCCGAAGAAACCGAAGATAAAAAGTTGGAAGAATTGATCGCCAAAAAAGAAGAAGCGCAATTCAAAGCGGCCGAAGAAGAAATCCGCAAAAGTATCGAATCCGATCCGGAATTAAAGGATCTGGCCAAAAATCTTTTGATGGATAAAACGCCCGAAGGATTGCGCATTCAAATCGTCGACAAGGACAAAGTGGAAATGTTCGCGGTCGGCAGCGCGCAGATGTTCGATTATACCAAAAAAATATTGCATAGAATTTCCCAAGTAATCTCGCCGATGCCGAATAAAATTTCGATCACCGGCCACACAGACGGGCGTCAATACGCCCCCAATGCGACCTATACCAATTGGGAATTATCGTCCGACCGCGCCAACGCGGCGCGGCGCGCATTGCGCGATGCGGGGATTCCCGAAGAACGGATTGGCCGGGTGCTGGGGCGCGCAGACCGCGAACATTTAATTCCCAATGACGCCATGGATCCAAGAAACCGCCGTCTAAGCATTATATTGATGACGGAAATGCCTTCGAAGATGATAGAAAGCAAAAGAAACGATCCGATTGGTTCCAGCGACCCGCTGTTCAAGGAAAAACCCGCCGATCCTGTGGTGGCTCCGGCCAATTCGCCGTCTGCGCAGCCGAATTAACGGTTCAAATAAGGCAGGAATGTTTCAGGCGGGCCTAGGAATATTTTATTAAATGGCGCTTCGATTTCTTTTTTGCAGGCCAGATAAGATTGCGAATCGGATTGCCCCTTTTTTTGGACGCATTTTTCAATAAACAAGTTTTTCAAATCGATGGATTCTTTGGTGTCGGCCATCGCGCGGCAAGTGACAATATCCCGCACATTCAAACATTCCAACATGCGGCACGCGAATTCCGATGTGGGGTTTTCATAACAATCGGCCGGCAATTTTACCGATGTTCCGGTGTACCGCAAATACCGGTCTGCCGGATATGAATTTTTTGAAAAGTCCGGCAATGCGTCCGACCGGTTTACCATTTGCTGGTATTGATCGGGATTGATTCTGTTTTTCATTGCGGGATCCAGCAATTTGCCCAATAAAAATTCATCCCACGTCGAATTATTTACCGTTTGGTATAAACCTTGTTTTTGCTGGCTGATTAAATCGTTTTCGGTGAAACCCAAATATTTCAAAACGATTTGCGAATTTAAAAATTTCGGTTTATTGGGATTCACCTGCAACCAATGCAAACGGGATGTATATGTCCCGCTTTGAACCGCAGAAACGCAATATTTCGAATTAAATTCCGTGCCATCCAATCCATCCACCACGGTGCCGCGCACGAATCGGCATATTTCCGGATTGTTGGTGGCGGCTGCAACCTCGATCAGACAAATATCGCGCCAGCCGACAACTTGAACGCCTGGGCGCGCGTCGGTTTTGCGAATTTGCGATTCCAACGACATGCGGTCGCACCATTTCTTGCTTTGGGTCGAAATGGCCAGCAACATGTAATATTCTTCATATCCATTGGGCAAACGCCAGACGCGGTCGTTCCTGGCCAGTACACGATCTTTGGGTTTTGCGTTTTGTTGCGTTGTCTGCGGTTGCGGGGCAACGGGAAATGGAAAAGCCGGTTTATCGGATGTATCAGCCGAAGCCGTTTGCGCCAATGCGGCGGTTGGAATGGCGGTTTGACCGCACATCAAAAAGATTGCCAATAATACCAAGGTCAGCAATTTTCTTATCATAGCTTACTATACCTCTGAATTATGGCCGCAGTGTGATGAAATAATGCCTATTCCTTGAATTTCCCGGATTGAGGGAATCCGCGCGGCACCATACGCCCGGCATGGCCGCGTTTGCCCATCCAATCCATCAATTTGTTCTCGGTCACGGGCTTACCGCGGCTGTACCAAACAAGCCCTTGTTTCTTATCGAAAACCTGGGCATCGCATGCGCGGCCATCTTTGTATTTTTGCAATGTCACGCCGCGGCCACGGGTCATTTCCGGGATTTCGGATTTTTCGATAACCAGCATTTTGCGGTTCTGGCCGACAATCGCCACCATATCGCCAATGGCCGGAACGCACGCAACGGCTTTTTCGGTGTCGGGAACGTTCAAAACTTGTTTGCCGTTTTTGGTTTGCGCCAACACGTCCGATTCGCCGACGATGAATCCACGGCCATCGGTGGATACCACCAATAATTTACGCGCCGGATCGTGAATGAATAAATTTACGATGTCATGGTCTTGGGGAATTTCGATGGATAACCGCACCGGTTCGCCAAATCCCCTGCCCGACGGCAATTTCGCGGCATCCAGGGTGTAAAATTTTCCGTTGCTGGCGAACAAAACCACCTTGTCGGTGCTTTGCGCCTGAAGAACGAATTTTTCCGCATCGCCTTCTTTGTATTTGATTTCCGCGCCTTCGGCCAAATGGCCTTTCATGCAACGGATCCATCCGCCGGCGGAACACACAATCGTCACCGGTTCTTTTTCAACCGTCGGCATTGGAATAACGATTGCCGATGGGGCATCGCCGAATATCGTGCGGCGTTTGCCGTTGGGATGTTTGTCGCCGAATTTATCGCGTATATCCTTGACGATCGCGGCTACGGCTTCCCATTGCACGTCTTCGTCTTTTAGCAGCTTTTTAATAGCGGCGCGTTCTTCTTCTAAATTCTTGGTTTCTTGCTTGATTTCTTTTTCTTCCAATTTGCGCAAATTACGCAAACGCATATTCAAAATCGCCTCGGCCTGGATTTCGGACAACTTAAAACGGGCGATCAATTTCGGTTTTGGTTCGTCTTCGTTGCGGATGATTTTGATGACTTCGTCCAAATTCAAATAGACGATCAAATATCCTGCCAATATTTCCAGGCGGTTTTCGATATGAGTCAGGCGGAATTTTTTACGGCGGATCAAAACTTCTTTTTGATGATCCAGATACGCCGCCAATATTTCCTTTAAATTCATGATGCGCGGCGTTTGGTTTTTATCCACCACGTTCATATTGATCCCGAACCGGGTTTCGAAATCGGTGTGTTGGTATAACGATTCCATCAATGCGGCCGGTTCCATATTGCGGGTTTTCGGCGTTAAAACGATCCGCACCTTGGTATCGGATTCATCGTGAATATCGTCCAGCAGATGCAATTTCTTTTCTTCCATCAAGCTCGCGACTTGTTCGATCAATTTCGATTTGCTGACCTGATATGGGATTTCATAAACGACGATTTGCCATGTGCCGTTTTTCAATTTTTCGACTTCCCATCTGGCGCGGGTGCGAATGCTGCCCCGGCCTGTGGTATAGGCGTTTTCGATCGTTTCGCGGGTTTCGACGATTTCACCGCCGGTCGGAAAATCGGGGCCTTTGACATGTTCCAGCAACGAGGCCACGCGCGCATTCGGATGTTTAATCAAATGCAACAATGCGCTGCAAATTTCGCCGACGTTATGCGGCGGAATATTGGTGGCCATGCCGACCGCGATGCCGCTTGTGCCATTGGCCATTAAATTCGGAAACGCGCCGGGCAATACAACGGGTTCAGTATCGCTGGAATCATAAGTTGGGCGGAAATCGACGCCGTCTTCGCGGATGCCTGCCAAAATCGTTTCCGCGACATTGGTCATTTTACATTCGGTATAACGTTGCGCCGCCGCGTTGTCGCCATCGATGCTGCCGAAATTGCCCTGGCCGTCCACCATGACGTAACGCATGGAAAAATCCTGCGCCATGCGCACCATCGCGTCGTATACCGCGACTTCGCCGTGCGGGTGATATTTACCGATGACGTCGCCGACCACGCGGGCGCATTTTTTATACCCGCCGTTCGACGATAATCCCAATTCATGCATGGCGTATAACAACCGGCGATGCACCGGTTTCAACCCGTCGCGCACATCGGGCAACGACCGCGATATAATGGTCGATAGGGCGTAAGACAAATATCTTTCGCTTAGTGCTTCGGAAAATGGGACGGATTTAATTTCGCCGCCGAACATATCTGCCGTTTTGGCCATGATGGATTCTATGCTGTTTCAAGGTTATTGTTGCCGCACTCTTGTAGCATCTGGATTTTTCGAATCAAGAGGCTGCGTGCGGTCGGCGCCTGTTTTCGCTTAATTTTGAGGATATGTTGATCCAAAAAAAATCCGCTAAGGCGCAAAGATTCCAAAATATCGCGGGCGGGAAGATTGTCGTTGATGGCTTGCGGCCAGTTGTCGTTGGCATAAAATTGATAAATAAAATCCGGCAAAGGCAGCAATTTGTCGATCCATGGCTGCGCCGCGCCGCGCGAAACCGCCCGCCCCGTTTTCGGGGATATGAACGCCAAATCGTCGGTTACCCCTGTTACGGCGCATGCCGATATATCCAACCCAAAACCCAGACGTTGCAACAAATTGATTTCCCATAACGCATAAGCCAGCAACCAATGATCGGTTTTCAAATTTTCGAATAAATCCAAAAGGCTTTGGTATAAAATCGCGTATGGCTGTTGATCGGGCAATGCCAATGTGCACCACCCGCACGCCGCCTGCATGGCCAGTAAATTTCCCGGCAAATGCATGAATTGCGCCGCGATGGGGCGGATCATTTCCGCGCGGATCGTGCCCAAATGATCGGCCAACCTGGCTTGCCATACGATTTCGATCAGATTGCCGGTTTGGTACAATCCTTGGGTGGCGGTGGTGGGTTTGCGCACAAGACCGGAAATACGGCCGTGATCCCGCCCAAAAGTGGACAGGACATAATTATTTTCACCCAAACGGCTGCAAGACAGAACGATGGCTTCGTCGGTTAACTGCATAAAATCATTTTGCTGTCAAAACAGCCTGTTTGCAAGGTTTTGACAGCTTTTGGGTCAAAGTAACTGGGGGTATGTGGCTTTGGTTTAAAAATCCAATCCCATATCGGAATAATAGGATTTGTTTTCCGCCCAATCTTCGCGGACTTTGACGAACAGGAATAAATGCACTGGGCGGTCGAATATTTTTTGCATTCCAGCCTGCGCCAGTTCGCGGATTTTTTTGATTTTCGCGCCGCCTTTGCCGACCACCATGGGTTTATGGCCTTCGCGGCTGACGATGATCGACTGGCTGATTTTTACGCTGCCGTTTTTAAAATCTTCCCATTTTTCGGTTTCGACATGGATGCCGTATGGAACTTCTTGGCCCAATTGCAAAAACACTTGTTCCCGCGTCGTTTCCGCCGCCAGCATCCGTTCGGACATATCGGTCAATTGATCGTCCGGGAAATGCCATGGCGCGTGGGGCAATAATTCCACCAACCGCGCGCGCAATTGATCGACACCGTGGCCGCGCAAGGCCGATATGGCGTGTATTTCCGCCTTTGGGTCGATGGATCGTATGTCCGCCATCGCTTTTTCCACTTGGGCGGGTTTTAAAATATCGGATTTATTCATCACATACAAATTGTGGCAACGCGGATTTTTTTTCGCCAGCAAATGCAAAATCGATTCGATGGAATTTTGGTTTTTAAGATCGATCAGGAACACCGCAATATCGGCGTCGGTAAAACCGTCGCGCGCCGATTTCACCATCGCTTTTTCCAGGCGCGATTTCGCTTCGAACAAACCGGGCGTGTCGATCAACACCAATTGCGCGTCGCCTTCGACATGAATTCCATGAATGCGGAAACGCGTGGTTTGCACCTTTGGCGTGACAATCGACAACTTCGATTTCAACAATGCGTTGACCAATGTCGATTTGCCCGCGTTGGGTTCGCCCAATATTGCCGCGTAACCGAATTTTTGTTTTGTATCAGGCATGTGTGCTTTCTAAAAATTCCAATAATTTTGCCGCTGCGTCTTGTTCGGCGGCGCGTTTATTTTTGCCCGTTCCGTCCTTGGCCGGGAAATGCGCCAACTGCACGCGGATGTCGAATGTGGGTTGATGCGCGCTGCCTTTGGTGGATGCGACATCGTATTTTGGCAATCCCAGCCCGCGCGCCTGCGCCCATTCTTGCAATTCGGTTTTGGCGTCGCGAGGGGGTTTAGAATCCCGTTCGATGTAAGGCGCCCAAAATTTAGCGATAATTTGCTGCGCAACGCCGAATCCGGCATCGACGTAAATCGCGGCGATCAACGCCTCCATCACATCGGATAAAACCGACGGTGTAATATCTTTTTCCGGAATATCGCCGATTTTACGGACATATTTGGTCAATTCGATGGATGTGGCCACTTCGACCAAAGTTTCCTGGCGAACCAGCGCCACAAAACGTTTCGATAAATCGCCTTGGCGTTCGGTTGGAAAACGGTTGTATAATTCCTGCGCCACCAAAAGACCCAAAACGCGGTCGCCCAAAAATTCCAATCGTTCGTAACTTTGCAATTTCTTGCTGATCGATCCGGGCGTGCGCAATGCCTGTTTCAAAAGAACCTGGTCGTTGAAACGATAACCGATATGGGTTTCAAGGGATGATAAAGTATCGTCCATTATTCGATCTTTTTGACCAATCGGTCGTAGCGGATGGAAAAAGGCCAATTCCAAATTTGCCACCAGGCCGTTCCCGGCTTCATCGAGAAAAACACGTATTGCGCCTTGCCGATTAAATTTTCGGCGGGTACGAATCCAACCGAACTTTCGACCCGGCTGTCCATGGAATTGTCGCGATTGTCGCCCATGAAAAAATAATGGCCTTCGGGAATTTTAAAAACCGGCGTGTTATCCAAACGCCCATCGTCGCTGATTTCCAATATCGAATGGACAATACCGGCATCGGGCAATGTTTCGCGGTATTGATTGAACCGGATATTGGGCGCATTGGGGCTTGGATCGGCGGTATAATCTTCGATTTTGGCGCGCGAAACGGATTTGCCGTTAACATATAAAATGCCTTTTTTCACCTGAACCTGATCGCCGGGCAATCCGATCAGGCGTTTGATGTAATCGGTGCGGTTGTCGCGTGGAACCTTGAACACAATCACATCGCCGCGCTCCGGCGTTTTTTCCATCACGCGCCCGTTAAACAACGGCAAACTGTACGGCATGGAATGTTTGCTGTATCCGTATGAATATTTGGTGACGATGATGTAATCGCCCACCAGCAAAGACGGCAGCATCGATGTCGATGGAATGCTGAACGGTTCGAAAATCAACGTGCGGATCACCATCGCCAGCAACACGGCGTAAATAACCGTCTTGGTGGTATCCCACCAGCTTTCTTCGGTTTTAACGGCTGGAGCGGGATTTGTTGTTTGGCTGGCGGTGTTGGTCATATCGGTACACGGGTTCCGGATTGGTGATTGGGGTACAGGATTATCATAAAATAAGGCTTATTTACAACCCATGGTAAAACTATGGCGTGGGTTTTGGGGTTAACGACAGAACCACGAAAGCCACAGCGTATTCTGATTCTTCCGACAGGCTTACATCGACGCGCAAAATAGACTGCGCGGGAACACGCGGGTAAAGATACGCGGCGGCCTTTCCACCGATTGTCAGTATCGGTTTGCCGTTTGTATCGTTGTGAATGCTGAAATCGCTGAAACGCACGCCTTTGCGAACGGCGATACCGATGGCTTTGGCGGCGGCTTCTTTGGCGGCAAAGCGGCTGGCAAGGGTGCGGGCGGGATAATGGCTGGCTTTCGCCTTGGCTTGTTCGCTTTCGCTGAATACGCGATTTAAAAACCTGTCGCCGAACCGGGATAAAACCGTCTCGATCCGGCTGATTTTAACAATGTCCGTGCCGATGCCGAAAATCATGCGCCGTCCGTTTTCGCATCCGGCGCCATTCGCGCTTGGTCCATCACAAAACGCATATGGCGGATGGCGTTGCCCAACCCGGTAAACAACCCCTCGCCGATTAAAAAATGGCCGATATTCAATTCCATTATTTCCGGAATTCGGGCGATCAGCCCAACATTTTCATAATTCAATCCATGCCCTGCGTGGCATACCATGCCGTCTTTGGTGGATCGGATTGCCACTTCGTGGATATGTTTTGCGAATTGCCGCTGCATATCCGGGGCGGCATGGCAATAAGGGCCTGTGTGAAATTCCACGGTTCTGATTCCCATGTCCTGCGCGGCGGCGACATGACCCAAATGCGGTTCGATAAAAACCGCGACATTGATTTTGGCATTCAGCAAATCGGCGACGATGTCTTGAAATTCGCGATTCGCGTTCATAACGTCCAAACCGCCTTCGGTTGTGATTTCGGTGCGTTTTTCCGGCACCAAACATACCGCATGCGGTTTGATGCGCAAGGCGATGTCGCGCATTTCCGGCGTCGCGGCGATTTCCAAATTCATCGGCACGGCAATTTTCTGTTTCAACAATTCGACATCCGCGTCGCGTATGTGGCGGCGGTCTTCGCGCAAATGCACGGTGATGGAATCCGCGCCGGCCTGAATCGCGGTTTGCGCGGTGCGTAAAATGTCTGGATGCACCCCGCCGCGCGCGTTGCGCAACGTTGCGGCGTGGTCGATATTGACACCAAGTCGGATGGGTGCGGGAAAGGCCATATTTACAAACCCTAGGATGATACGCGTTCTACGGAATTGATGACGGATGTGGCGCGCAGAGCTGCCATGATGTCGGTAAGATGGCTGAGATCCTTGACTTCGACATCGACGATGATTTCAAAAAATTCCGTGCTGCGGTTAGTGATGCGCAGATTGCTGATATTGCCCTGGCATTTGCCGATAACGGTGGACAAACTGCCCAGCGATCCGGGTTCGTTGGCAATCACCACCAGCATCCGGGATATATGTTTTTCGGTTGCGACTTGTTCGATGTCCCAACCCACATCCAGCCACCGTTCCGGTTGATCGGCGAAATTTTGCAACACGTCGCAATCGGTCGTGTGAATGGTCACGCCCTTGCCGGTCATGACGATGCCGACAATCCGGTCGCCCGGCAATGGGTGGCAGCATTTGGCGAAATGCAACGCCATGCCGGGGATAAGCCCCTTGATCGGCAAAGAATGGCTGTTCGCCTTTGGCACTTTCACGCTTGGTTTGATCATTTGATCCGGCGTCGGCAATGGTTGCGCGACTTTTTCTTCCGGATAAGCGGCCATCATTACTTCTTTGGCGGTGTGAATGCCCTCGCCGACCAATGCGTATAAATCGTCGGAATTATGCGCGCCGAATTTTTTAATAACGCTTTCAATCGGTTTGTCGCCGAACACCTTGTTTTCGGCGCGGAACGCCTTTTGCAAAATTTGTTTGCCCAAATTCATGTATTGGGCGCGTTTTTGGCTGCGCACAAAACGGCGTATATGCGATTTCGCCTTGCCGGTGACGACAAATTCTTCCCAAGTCGGGCTTGGCGTTTGCGATTTCGATGTAATAATTTCCACCTGATCGCCGTTTTTCAACAATGTGCGCAATGGCATGATACGGCCATTGATTTTCGCGCCAACGCACGCATCGCCGACGGCGGAATGGACTTCGTACGCGAAATCGACCGGCGTCGCGCCGCGCGGCAATGCGACCAAATCGCCTTTTGGCGAAAAACAGAACACTTGATCTTGGTACATTTCCAACTTCGTGTGTTCCAGGAATTCTTCGGGGCTTTCGGCCTGGTCTAAAATTTCCAGCAATTGGCGCAGCCAGCGGTAATGCTTGCCTTCTTTCAACCCTTCGCCTTGTTTGTAATTCCAATGCGCCGCGACGCCCATTTCCGATATTTCGTGCATATCGCCGGTGCGGATTTGAATTTCGATGCGTTCTTTTTCCGGACCGATCACGGCGGTGTGCAACGATTTGTATCCGTTCGGTTTCGGCGTCGAGATATAATCCTTGAACCGTCCGGGCACGACCGGATATTGGCTGTGAACGATGCCAAGGCACTGATAACATTGTTCGACATTTTCCACGATCACGCGGAACGCCATGATGTCGGCCAGTTGTTCGAATTCCACGTTGCGGCGTTGCATTTTGCGCCAAATGGAATAAGGCGTTTTTTCCCGGCCCGATATGTGGCACGGAATGCCGCCCTTGTTGAACAAATCCTTTAACTCGTCAATGATGCGGCCAATGGCGTTGTCGCCCTTGGCGCGAAGGAAATTCAAACGCGCGATAATCGATGCGCGGGCATCGGGATATAATTCGGCGAACGCCAGATCCTCAAGCTCGTCCTTGATCGCCTGCATGCCGATCCGTTCGGCCAGCGGCGCATAAATTTCCAAAGTTTCCAGCGCGATGCGGCGGCGTTTTTCCGGATCCTTGAAAAAATGCAGCGTGCGCATATTGTGCGCCCGGTCGGCCAATTTGACCAGCAACACCCGAATGTCTTCGGACATGGCGATCACCAGCTTGCGGAAATTTTCCGCCTGCTTGTTCGCGGAATTTTGCAATTCGATTTTTGATAATTTGGTTACGCCGTCGACCAGGCGGGCGATTTCCTCGCCGAACAGTTTTTGAATGTCTTCGAGCGAAGTTTGCGTGTCTTCGACCGTGTCGTGCAACAACGCGGTAATGATCGACGCGCCATCCAATTTCATATCGGTTAAAATGGCCGCTACTTCGAGAGGATGGGAAAAATACGGATCGCCCGATGCGCGTTTTTGCGATCCGTGCGCGCGCAAACTGAAAACATACGCCCGGTTTAACGCATCCTCGTCCGCTTTGGGATCGTATGATTTAACGCGTTCAACCAGTTCGTATTGACGGATCACGAGGTTCGATCAGCTATAAACTAGCTGTCCTCACCGCCACCAATATCAGAGGCGGCTTCTTGGGTCGTGTCGGCATCTATCATGCTGGCATCGTCATAAACGGTCATGCCGTCCATGTCTTCCAGAATGTCGTCGCCATCTTCGTCTTCGTCGTCTCTGACGTCGCGAATACCGGCGGCGCCGATCAAATCATCATCGCCCATTTTTGGATCCGGCAAAACCAGATCGGTTAATTCTTCTTCGGGTTCGTTCACGATCTGTGAAACTTTTTGGAATCCTTTGACCAAAGATTCTTTTAATTCGGTTGGATCGACGGTTTTTTGCGCGATTTCACGCAACGAAATCACGGGATTTTTGTCGTTATCGCGTTCAATGGTTAAAACCGCGCCGGCGGAAATATCGCGCGCGCGTTGCGATGCAACCATCACCAATTCATAACGGTTGGAAATAATTTCAACGCAATCTTCAACGGTAACCCGAGCCATAGTCGATCCTTTCAGGGAATTGTCATTATATCATCAAGTGGTTGATAACCCTTAAAATATATCCAAGGGCACTGAATATTATATAAAAATTGTGAAATTGCAACATTTTATCTAGGGTTTTAACGCCAACCATCAAGCCCGTGTCGATATTGGCAACAAACTGGATGGTGAAACCCAATTCGGCGCTATTTCGCGCAACGGAATCATAACAAACGGCCTATCCAACATTCTTGGGTGCGGCAATTCCAAAACGGGGTAATCGGCGATAATCCGGTCGTGATAGGCCAAAAGATCCAAATCTATTACCCGCGCCTCGTTTCGCTCGGCGGTGCGAATGCGGCCAAAATCATGTTCTATTTGCCGCAATGCCGCCAACAACTGATAGGGATCGAATTTTGTGTCTGCCGCGATAACGCCGTTGGTATAAAATGGCTGATCGGATTTGGGCACAGGTTCCGTTTGCAGCCATTTGGAACGTTTCAAAACTTGGATACCGTAATCGGGCATAGCCGCAATAGCGGCGTCCAGCGTTTGTTGCGGGGCGCCGTATTTTTCACTGGACAGGTTTGCGCCAAGCGCGATAAGGATCATCGCATCATGTTTAATCCTCCCGCCAAATCCTGTCAACTTTGTCCGCGATTGTACGAATTCCGTTGCGCGAACCAAAAAAAATTTCCCGACTTTCACAACGCCCCCGTGCCGTCGTTCGGCGGGTTGGATGCCGAATTATTAATCGTCGGCCTGGCGCCTGGATTAAAAGGCGCGAATGCCACCGGGCGGCCATTCACCAACGATTATGCGGGCGATTTATTATACGCGACATTGTTGAAATTTGGATTTGCGCGCGGCAATTATCAAAAACATGCCAATGACGGTTTTGAATTGGTCAATTGCCGGATCACCAATGCCGTGCGTTGCGTGCCGCCGGAAAACAAGCCCACGCCGGAAGAACAAAAAACCTGCCAGCCATTTATCCGCGCTGAAATCGCCGCGATGCCGAATTTGAAATCGGTTTTGGTATTGGGATTGATCGCGCATAACGCGGCATTGGATACATTCGGCGTTAAAAAATCCAAATATAAATTCGCGCATGGCGCGGTGCATGAATTGCCGGGCGGGATCAATTTGTATAATTCCTATCATTGTTCGCGGTACAACACGCAAACCAAACGTTTGACCACGCAAATGTTCGAAGATGTGGTTGGCAATATCGGGCGCAAAAAAATCGCCGCATAATTCCGCCCTATTACACAAAATTTTCCGTACTATTTATTTTTTCATCAAGAATGCCGGAACGTGATCGCCCAATCCTTTTGGCGATGGTTCGCGGTCTTCGCGGCTTTGGCGGTGATGTGGCCGGTCGTTTCTGTCGCCGCGATCGTTTCGGTTGAAATTGTCCCGGCGTTCGCCGCCTCGATTGTCACGGTCGCCGCGTTGTTGATTGCGGTCACGATTGTCCGGACGGCGGTTTGAATTGCGGTTTTGATTGTCGTCATTGCGGCGCGGCGCGCGCGGTTGGTCCGAACTCATGTCGGATGACGCACTTTGTTGCGGCGAATTTTGTTGTTGATCGCGATCGCCGCGATTGCGGTTACGGTTGCGGTTTCTGCCGCCACGGCGATTCCGGCCACGGCTGCGTTCATGGGAAAAATTTTGGCCTTGCGCATCGCCGCCAACGCCATCTGCCGGCGCGCGGTTGCCAATATCATCCGGAATCGAATCGCCGTCATCGGCAATGCGATTTCCAACATTTTCATTTTCCGCGTCATCTTTCGGCAATTCGAATTCGCCATGATGCGTGTGGATTCCATGATCCGAACGGTTGTGACGCGGTCTGCCGCCCGCGCCCGGTTGTCTGCGGCCATGCTGGCTGCGGTTGCGGCGGTGTTGGCGGTTGTGATGGCGCGTTGGCTCCGAATTATCGTCGCCTTCGTTTTCGGTCATAATGGCGGCCGATTCCAAGGCCAAAATTTTCAATTGATCTCCAGCCAATTTTTTAATCGCATCGAACGACTTTTCTTCGTGGCGCGTGACCAACATTACCGCGCACCCGGTTTTACCGGCGCGGCCGGTGCGGCCTGTTCTGTGCACGTAATCTTCGGTATTCCACGGCACGTCGAAATTGATCACGTGGCTGACATCCATAACGTCCAGACCGCGCGCGGCCACATCGCTGCAAACCAACATGGTGATTTGCCCGGATTTAAACGCATCGAATGTTTTGTTGCGGTCGAATTGATCCATGTCGCCATGCATCGCGCCGGCGGCGAACCCGTGTTTTTGCAACGATTTGCATAACACATCGACGTCTTTTTTCCGGTTACAGAAAATATAGGCGTTTTTAACATCCAAATGATTGATCACGTCGCGCAACAATCCGCGCTTTGCTTTGAAGTCGTTAGGCGATTTGACGTAAAATTGTTCGATCGGCGTTGCGTTTGTGACGGCGCGCGCGACTTTTACTTCTTTTGGATTCATCAAGAATTTTTGCGCCAGACGCAAAATTTCATCCGGCATGGTTGCCGAAAACATCAATGTCTGGCGGATGGTCGGCAATATGCCGACGATTTTTTCAATATCGGGAATGAATCCCATATCCAGCATGCGGTCGGCTTCGTCGATGACTAGCAATTTGACGTCGTTCAATAAAATCCGCCCCTGTTGATGATGATCCATCAACCGGCCTGGCGTTGCGATCAAAACATCGACGCCGCGATCCAGCAATTTTTCTTGTTCTTCGAATCCGACGCCGCCGATCAACAGTGCCTTGGACAGTGTCGAATATTTTCCGTAAACATCGAAATTTTCCGCGATTTGCGTTGCCAATTCACGGGTCGGCGACAAAATGATCGACCGCGGCATGCGCGCGCGGTGGCGGCCGGACGATAAAATATCCAGCATCGGCAAAATGAAACTGGCGGTTTTTCCGGTGCCCGTTGGCGCGAAACCCAAAATGTCCCGCCCCATCAGAATCAACGGTATGGCTTGTTCCTGAACGGGCGTCGGGGTCGTATAGCCGGATTCATTGACGGCTTTTAAAATGGCATCACTAAGGCCTAAATTGGCGAATGGCATATATTATTGCTTTACAATTCTGTACGTTTTTTATTACTGTTGATGCACTTATAAGGAAAACAAAGCGTTGTGTGAAGCCATAAACGCAGGTTGGGTAATAAAAATATGTCAAAAAAGATTCTTTTTGTGCCGGGATTGTTGTGCGACAGGCGGTTGTTCGACGCCCAAATCCAGCATTTACAAGCCAAAGGCGCGGATTGCGCCGTTGCCGATATAACCGGGTCGGATCATGTCGAATCGCTGGCGGATCATGTTTTAAATACCGTTATCAGGGGATCGGCCGATTGGTCCATGGTGGCCTTGTCCATGGGCGGCTATGTCGCCTTTGAATTGTTGCGCAAGGCAGGCGATAAATTTTCCCGCCTGGTTTTAATGCATACATCCGCGCGCCCCGATACGCCTGAACAAATTTCGACACGGCGCGGCTTGATCGAATTGGCCGACAAAGGCGATTTTAAAGGCGTAACGCCGCGTTTGTTGCCCCGCCTGTTGCATCCTGATAATTTGCAAAAACCCGATTTAACATCTGTGATTAAGGACATGGCAAAAGACATTGGCAAAGAATCATTTATTAACCAACAAACTGCCATTATGACCCGTCCAGACAGCCGGGATTTTATACAAACCATAAAACAGCCCACCATGGTCGTTGCTGGCCAAGGCGATGTGATCACCCCGCCCGATATACTAAAAGAAATCAATCAGTTGATACCCAATTCGCGTCTTTCGGTTTTGGATGGGGTTGGCCATTTATCGCCACTGGAATCACCAATAAAAATCAATCACTTAATTGATGATTTTATTCTTAAAAGTTAAAAACTGGTGGCTATTAAAATGTTGACTAATCATACATATCCATTTAGAATACGTATGGGATATTGCGTCTACAGCAATCCGCAATTTTTTGCGCTGGCCGATACCAATCGTTCACACAGAAAAGTAAGTCGGTAAAAAATGCTGGGACGGTACGATAATTATGACGATTTAGGAGCAAGGGTGTCGGCAACGTCCTCTGGACCACTTAAGGCCTTCGAGGCTATCGGGCATGTTATGCGCGATGCCGTGATGTTGGTCGCGACAGAAACGCGCGCGCCGTACACCCGCGCCCGGATTTTGTCGGTCAACGCCGCTTGCGAAAACTTGCTAAGCTTTACCTCGGGGCGCCTTTATAACCAATCGTTCCACCAATTGATCGCCGATCTCGAAGATCCGATCAACACATCCTGGCAAAATTACAATTTCGATTTAGAAGAACCATGGAAAGGCCCATTGATTATGCGCACCCGCGCGGGCAATACCGTTACTGTGGATGCGGCTGTTTCAAAACTGGGTTACGATCACGGCGAAAATTTCTTTATTCTGCGTTTATTGCCCCAGGAAACTGCGAAAACGATTCCGGATTCGGTCAATACATTGCCGCAATTCGCGCCGCAACCTGCTGCGCCGGAATCCAATCCGCAAACTGCCTTTTCTACTATCTCCGATCCAAACAACAATATCGCCCAAAATATTCCCCAAGACTTTGAAACCGCATCCATGCTGGAACGGCTCGAAGGCGTATTGCGTTACGCCCCGGCTGGAATTTTCCGCGTTGGTGTAACCGAAAACGGCGATTTCCGTTTTATTTCCGCCAGCGAAAAACACGAACAGATGGTCGGCCATTCGACCGAATTCGTAATCGGAAAAAGCCCCGAAGATATTTTGGATCCGGAATTCGCGCAAAAAATCCGCGCGCATTATCAAACTTGCGTCGACACCCGAAAAATCCATACATACGAAGAATTCATGCAAGTTCCCGCGGGCGGGATATGGTTTCAAACAACTATCGTCCCATTGGCGGATGAAACCGGCCGTATCGTGGAATTGGTCGGCGTGTCGTTCGATGTCAGTGACAAGAAAAACACCGCCCTGGCGTTGGCCGATAAAATCGATCAACAGGCCGCAATCGCCGAATTAAGCCAATTGGCATTGACCCAGTTGGATTTAAACGTGATGATGAACAAGGCTGCGGAAATCGTGGCTGGCGCCCTGTCGGCGCCATTGTGCAAAATCCAGAAATATTCTAGCAACGAACAAATTCTTATTCTAAAGGCCGGCATCGGCTGGAAAGATGGATTGGTCGGCAATTACACATCGTCGATTTGGGAAAATACCCAATCGGCGGCGGCATTGAAATCGCTGCATCCGGTTGCGGTTGAAAATTATGATACCGACGATCGTTTTACCATTTCGCCGTTATTGAAAGATCATGGCGTAAAAAGCGGCATTGCCGTCGTCATATCCGGCCTAAGCGGGCCGTATGGGATTTTGAGCGTTCACACGCCTGCCCCGCGCGCATTCGCCGAAGACGAAATTTCTTTTCTGCAATCGGCCGCCGATACATTGGCCAGCGCGGTTAAAAACAATTTATCGGAACAAGCATTGCGCGAAAGCGAACGTTTGGTTTCATCGATCCTGGATTCAACCCAAATCGGTATCGGCGTTTCCGACGAAAGCGGCCGTTTCGTCCGCGTCAACCAGGCCTTTTGTAAAATATTCGGTTACGAATCCAAAGATTTGTTAGGCCGCGAATTTACCGTTTTGTTGCCGTTCGCCGAACATCAACGCGCGCGTTTGGTATATTCCGAATTCATGAAAACCGGAATCGAACAACCGGGCGAAGGCACCTGTTTACGCAAAGACGGACGCCCCGTGGATGTACAAATCACCGCGGGGCGATTGCAACGCGCCGACGGCAATATGTTGCGCGTAACCACGGTCGAAGACATCACCCACCGCAAATTGACCGAAAACAGTTTGAAATTGTTCCAATTGGCCGCATTGAATTCGCATGACGGGATTATCATCACCGAACCCGGCCCGATCGACAGCCCGGGACCTAAAATTATTTTCTGCAATTCCGCCGCAACGCACATCACCGGATACGGGCAAAACGACATTTTGGGATCAACGTTAAAAATATTCCAAGGCCCGGAAACCGACGAAAAACACGCCCGCGAAATTCAATTCGCCATGCGCCAACGCAAGGCCGCTGATATCGAAATGATCCTGCATCACAAAGACCAGGCGCCTTATTGGGCATTGGTCGGCGTCGTGCCCGTGACCGATTTGCAAGGCCGCCACATGAATTGGCTGATCACTTTCCGCGACATCAGCGAACGCAAAGAAAACGAACGATTGTTGGAAATCGCCAAAGATCAAGCCGTGACCGCCAGCGAAGCGAAATCCGATTTCTTGGCCGGCGTCAGCCATGAAATCAGAACCCCGTTGAATGCGATTATCGGATTCGCCGATGTATTGCGCCGCGAAATTTTCGGCCCGTTAGGCCACGACCGGTATCGTTCTTATGCCGAAGACATCCACGATTCCGGCCGCCATTTATTGCAGTTAATCAATAACACGCTGGACATATCGAAAATCGAAGCCGGGGTTTTGGAATTGCACGAATCCGAAGTGCCGATGGACGCGGTAATCCGTTCATCCGTCGCATTGGTTCGCGATTCCGCGCAGGCTGGAAAATTGTTGGTGAATGTCGAATTGCCGGATGGATTGCCATTGGTGCGCGGCGATGAAACAAAAATTAAACAGATTTTGTTGAATATGTTGTCGAATGCGATCAAATACACATTGCCTGGCGGAAAAGTTACCGTCCGATGCTATACCGACCCGCGCGGGTTGATTTTACAGGTTCAGGACACAGGCGTTGGCATTCCGCAATCCGAATTGCCGAAAGTCATGCAAAAATATATGCAGGCATCGAATGAACAAAACAAACACATGACTGGAACCGGGCTGGGTATTCCGGTTACAAAATCCTTGATCGAATTGCATCAAGGCGTTTTGGAATTATCCAGCGAAGAAGGCACCGGAACAACGATCAGCGCGGTGTTCCCAAAAGAAAGGCTGGTGGATCATCAATCCCGCCCCTTTCCCAGTCACAAAATAGCGTCTTAAACTATTTCTTTTCTGTATCTGTATCCACGGCTGGCGCTGGCGGCGTGTCACTGTCTGGCGGCGGGGCGGATAAATCAATGACCGGCTTTTCCGCCTCTGCTGGGGCTTTTGCCTGATTGTTTGGGTTTGTCAGCGCAGCGAATTTTGCCGATACACGCCGGTTCAAAAATTGAATGTGCGATTGCGGCATTTGGTTGTTGAATTGGGTCAAGGTTTTGATTTCAGTCGATTCGGGATCATCATCGAATGTGCAAATGGCGGTGTCGGTTACGCGTTTTCCAGTTGCATCGGTGATGGCGTATTCAACCGAAGATTCCGTTTCATTTTCTTTTTTAGACTGTTGAACGGACAATATTTGCAATTTATGAGCCGGCAAAAATACGTCTTCGATCGCCATACGGCAGAATTGAGATTGGATATTAATTTTTTCGCCGCAAGCCGATAAAACAATCGACGACAAAATCAGCGCGATAGAAATGGAATATTTTTTTCTCATTTTATGCCCTGCCTACCATAATATAATAATAATATTGGAATCTTGCGTTATTATTTCCGTCTACACCATTAGGATTGCTGAAACAACCATCTTGCGATGTCGGTTCCCAACTGAATTGAGCCAAGAAAAATTCGCCGCTGCCATTTAATGCGAATACGTCCGCTTGGCGAATATCGGCCGCCTCTACTCTTGCGTTGCGATTCTGCGATTCAATAATTTCGCACATCCGGGCGGCGATTGGATACCTTAATACGAACATTGTCGAACTGTAACTTGGAAAAACGGCCGGGCCGGAAACGGACCAATATGAACTGCCATAAGTGCCCGATGGGGGATCGGATGTAAAAATTTCCATCGGAATGCGGCTTAATTTTACGCGCGGCCACAGACAATTACTGCCGCTACATGACCAATTGGTGTTTACCGATCCATGGGTTCTTTCCAAACTTTTGTATGTATCCCGAATATGCGCGCCGTGCGATTTTACAACAACCGCATAAGCCCGTAATTTATCATCGGCGATATGAGACGAAGTATCGCCGCCATAAATGGTCAGCGCGGATGTAATAGCCGCCATCAATGCGATAACGACCAATATAAGGCCAAGCGCGAAACCTGATTTGGCATATTTTTTCTTACTCATAAAAATTTCCAATCACTAAAAAATACTGATACCCGGTTATTCCCGGGGCAACGTCCGTATCAACAGGAATACCTGCCTTTTGCGAAAAGTTCGCAAAAGCAAGGTTTGGATTTGAATATTCGCGATCAATATCCTGGTCGTTAAAAGCAACACCGTTGTACTGAATGCACGCTTCTTTGCGGGCAATTGGCAGGAACTGATTATCAATAGCGCGCAATTGCGTTGCCAGAGGCGCTTGCCTTACTAGGTTCGCTAAAACAGTGCTTTCCAATGTTATGCATGCTTGCTGGGTCAAACCGTTGATGAATAAAACCGCATCCAGTTGATTCGCGGCGACTTCGGGGGAAACCTTTAATGCCAAATCCCATCGTGGATTCGCGGTTGTGAACATTTTTGTCGGCAACGGAATTCTGGATGCCCCGCCGTATAATGTATGATACGGGCATGCCCGTTGAATTTCCGGCAACGGATCGTTTTCGCATGGCGCGGTTTGGGTCAACGCCGTGCGGATATTATTCATGCAGGCATCAAAATCCACCCGGCTGGTTTTTGGGCACGAAGTCGCCACGCGTTGTATGCCCCGCAATAAATCGGTGCTGGCGTTCCGGAATGTCATGATTTCCACGCGGCTTAATTCGGGGCCGATGTCGGTGCGGGTTCCGCTGGCGCTGATGAATGTGGTGATTGCCGCCATTAAAACGATCACCAGCAAAATCAAACCCAGGGCAAATCCGGATTGTGACCGGTTACGGGACAACAGATTAAAAACCTTTGTATCAAAGCGGAATTGCATCATGAAATACCTCTTTCATGATTATACGGAATATTTCCGTTACATACGGCAATATATTCGCCTTTCAGGCAAAAAATGGATTTTTATCTGGCGAATCAGGCACATGCCCAGGCTGGATTTTTATCTAATCCCTTTTTTAAACCGCCGGTAAAGCGGGTTAATGCCTGGATAATAAATAAGATTTTTGCCCAGCATCGCCAAAATTTGGTTGGCCGCGCCAATCACCGATTTTATATCCCGCCTGCAATTATCCAGTATCAGATCCTGATTTGGCGCGATTTCCAACCGGGCTTGCAAAACCTGTTTGGCCTGCCAGATGGGAAAACTAAGATTATCGTTGGCGGCGCGCCATTCTTTTAATCCCAAATCCTGCCAAAAATCCGGCAGATCCTGTAAATTCGCGTTTTGCACGAAATCGGGCGAAAAATCGCAATGCAGCATCAATTTTTCATATTTCACACGCCGTTCGATTTTCGCCTGATCGCCAAAATCGCGTTTGCTGACCAACCCGCTTGTCGCCTGTTCGATCCGTTCCATTATTTTTGCATTCGGCGTTCGCTCGCCGCTTAAATAACGGCTGATGGTTGCGGATCCCTTGGCGCCGATTTTACGGGTAAATTCGGCGGGGGTGATATGATGTTTTTGCAAATAATCGGAAAGTTTCATAAAACCGATAGTACCCAATTTGTATACGAAATCCATATTACACCCGCAAATTCCTGTTGATAAGTATACAAAATGGGTATACATATTTCCGTAATTCATGTAGGACTATTGTATGACCGTAACCAATCGTATCCGAAACCTGCGTTTGTCGCGCGGTTATTCGTTGCAAAATCTTGCCGAGCTGGTGGGAACCAGCAAATCGCAAATCGACAAATTGGAAAAAGGCGAACGCCGTCTGACATTGGATTGGATGCGGCGTTTGTCGGCGGGATTGGAATGCGGCATTGGCGATTTGATTATCACCGATTCATTTACCGCGAACCCGGCAAACATCGCGGCGGGCAATCCGCCGCAATCGTCGGCGCGCGATTTACCCGTTGTCGGCGGCGTGCGCGGCGGTATTCATGGATTTTTTTTCGATAACGGCAAAGTCGCCGAATATGTCAACCGCCCGGTCAATTTGATCGGCGTTGAAAACGCATTCGCGGTTTATGCCATCGGCGACAGCATGGAACCGCGTTTTTATGCGGGCGAAGTTTTATATGTCAATCCCAACCGCCCGTTATCGCGCGGTTGTTTCGTTGTAATCGAACTGCGCGACGGACAGGGATTGGTTAAACAATTTCTGCGCCAGGACGACAACGCGATCACCTTGTGCCAATTCAACCCGGCCAAGGAATTCAGCGTTAAAAAACCGCTGATAAAAAACGTCTATCGCGTCGTCGGATCCAGCGAACAGTTTTAAGCACCCCGTGTCCTTGCGATTTCATTAACCAGCGCTGCAAACAAACGCACGCCTGCGCCGGTTCCGCCTTTGTTATGAATGCCCGTGCCTTCTGGTTCGGCGACGGTGCCCGCAATGTCGAAATGCACCAATTGATTTCCTGGCAAAGTAAACCGATCGATATAGCTGGCGCCCAATGTCGCGCCGCCATGCGGACCCGCGCCGACGTTTCTCATGTCCGCAACCGGGCTGTCCAATTGTTTGTTCAATCGTGAATGATACGGCAATTGCCAAACCATCTCGCCGCTTAACGCGCTGGCTCTTAATACGGCATCCCTAAGCGCAGAATTTTTTGCAAAGAAACCCGTGGATGTCGCGTTGCCCAACGCAACCATTTGCGCGCCGGTCAATGTGGCGGCAGAAATCAATGTATTGGCGCCCAATTCGCGTTGCGCATAGGCGGAAATATCCGCCAATACCAAACGGCCTTCGGCATCGGTGTTTTCAATTTTGGATGTTTTTCCGGGCTCGCCTTTTTTGGCGGACATGTGCCTGATAATGCTGCCCAATTGATAAGATTGCGATCCCATCGCGTTTTCAACGATTCCTAAAACGGCGGAAACGTTTACTTTTGCGTCCATCAAAGCCAACAATTGCATCGCGCCCCACACCGCACAAGCGCCGCCCTTGTCAATCTGCATAGTTAGCATGCCATCGGTCGGTTTCAGCGAATGGCCGCCGGTATCGAACACAACGCCTTTGCCCAACAAAGCAATGCCTGAATGCGGCTGATCGGGTGCGCCGTTATAATTGATTACCACCACGCGTGGGGGATTTACGGCGCGGCTCGCTTGGGAAACGGCCAAAATACCGCCCATTTCATACTCGGTAATTGCGGGTTCAAGCAAAGCCGTCGCCTTTAAATTTGGATTTCCAAGGCTGTCGACTTGTTCTAGAACCGCTTGGGTGAATTGTTTGGTGCCGAACAAATTTACTGGTGTGTTGACCCATTCCCGAACCGTCAATACCGGCCCCAATGCCTTGGATATATTGGCGTATTCAAACCTTGCGTCATCAACGACACTGGAATCGGCGACCATTCGCACATCCAATTCGCATTTTGCGTTTGCCGATTTTGCGCTGGCTTCGTCCGTTTTGAATGTGTGGGAATGTGCGCGCAATGCAAACCCCATCGCCAAATGCTGATATCGCGAAGCCAAAGAAGCGGGCATGCCCGCATCGCATAAAAATGTTACGGAATTAGGATTCGATCCCATTACCAACGCGGCGATTTCGCCGCCCATGGATTCGATTTTTGCGGCCAATCCGCCGGTGCTGTTGATGTCTTCAATGTAATCATCTTCTTTTCCAACGCCAACCAAAACGATCCGGTCTGCCTTCATGCCGCTTGGCGCGTTAATAACAACGGACTTACCGTTTTTCCCGGTAAACTCGTTTGACTTGGCGGCCTTGCCGATCTGCCCGCTTGTTAAAACATCCAGATGCGATAACATGCCGCTTAATTGCATAGGTTCCGCGACCAATACAACCATCGTTCCAGGAACATTCAGCTGTTCAAAAGAACTTGGGGAATTTGGATTATCGATCGGATTAAAAGTAACATTTGAAATTTGAACCATGAGATCCTCTGGGGGTAAGGTTTCGGAAAATGATACAAAAATATACGTTATAGAAAATTGATGTAAAGTCCTATTCAGACCTTATAAACCGTTTATTTTTAATATTTTATTACCCATTCTTTAATCAATTTATGGCTTAATGGAATCCTTCACACAAAGGATTATCCGCGCCTATGGCCTGGAACAAACCGCCCAAAAAAGCCGGAAAGCCCGATTTTATAAGCGCCGCATCGGCTTATCCATTGGCTTGGCCAGCGCATTGGCCGCGCATGGATGAATTGCAACGCCTGCCCGCCAAAGACAATTTAACCCATTTCGCAGTCGCCAAGGATTACATCGTCAATGAATTGCGCGGACTGGGCGCCAGCAATGTATTGATTTCATCGAACATCCCTGCCCGCAAAAATGGCGATTTGTTTCTGGATTATATGGATCGCAAATTGGAAGATCCCGGTGTCGCAGTGTATTTTTTCGTCGGCGATAAACCATATGTGTTTGCATGCGACGGATGGGAATATCCCAAAGACAATTTGCGCGCCATCGGCGTTGCCATTGGCCATATTCGCGCCTGCGCCAGATCGGCCTCGCCGTATTATTTGGATATTATGCTGTCCGCGTTCGCCATGCCCGATATGGCCGCGCAAAACGCCAAGCCGCAGAAAACCAATATTTCCGAGCCTGCCGCGATTGCGGATGAAATTGTCGAACCCGCGCAAGCCCAGGCGAATTTCCATCATAATCCCCGCGAATGGTGGGTGATATTGGGGTTGGATCAAAATGCCGGTCTGACCGAAGTCGAAGCATCGTTCCGCAGTCTGGCGCGCAAGGCGCACCCGGATTTGGGCGGCAATGAAAAACATATGAAAATTCTAAGCCAGGCGGTTGCGTTCGCGCGCCAAGAATTGAAAAATAAAAAGAGCGGATTTTTTTCGATTAAATAGAAAATTGGGGCGACCGAGGGGACTTGAACCCCCGACATCCAGGACCACAACCTGGCGCTCTAACCAACTGAGCTACGGCCGCCATATCGATAAATCGTACAGCTTGAGGGTAAGACTTATAGCAAATATGCCGGAAAAATAAAAGGGCATAGAAGCCATAGCCCCCGTGCCCTTTTAAATCGTTTATTTATTGGCCCTAGGCGGCCTTGTTGCCGTCCGCCCCGCCAGGGATATATTGCCCCGTGCCGGTTCCGGTGCCGAATTCATCGTCGAACGCGTCTTCCCATGAACCGATGGTCGCGGCCTTGGAATACTCAGTCGCGCGGTTTTCAAAGAAATTGGTGTGTTCGATGGCGTTCAACATTTCGTCCATCCATGGCAATGGATTTTTCGGAATATTGTAAATCGCCTGCAATCCCAATTGTTGCAAACGGCGGTCGCCGATCCAGCGGATATAATTTTTAACGTCTTGCGCCGTCAATCCTTCGACACCGCCCATTTCGAACGCCAGGTCGATAAACGCGTCTTCGTGTTCGATAATGGTTTCACAGGAATGAACCAATTCGCGTTTCAATTTTTCCGTCCAGATTTCTGGATTTTCCTGAATG